>CAZLOQ010000041.1:0-39205 GCA_964561125.1 uncultured Chitinophaga sp.
AGTTGTCTGAGTTCGCGGCCGCTGATGAGAAGATTGACGGGTGTCGAGGAGTTGAGGATGTCGGCGATGACTTCGGGGGGATCCTGTTCGCCGGGGAGGCACAGGTCAAGCAGCACGCATTTCTGAGGATAGATCTGTTCACGAATATCGCGGAGGTGATCGAAGGCGGCAGCAAGATGGTGTCGTGTGGTGGGTTCGTCGTGGAGCAGAGCGGCTGTGGCGGCCGCGCGCAGTTCGCGGGCAAGGAGGATCTGGTCGGGATCGATGAAGTGATGTCGCCTGCGGCTGAGCAGCTGCAGCTGCAGTGTCACGGTGCCGAAGGCAAGGAAGTCGGGAACGCAGAGGGGTTGATCGGGGAGTGGGCCGGAAATAACTGTGGGGTCCGGAAGCGCAGGGGCCGGCACTGCTGACTCGATGGCATTCAGCCACTCGCTGCGGTCGGTACATGAGTCAAGGATCACATGTTCCTGATCACGGAACACGGTCCGCCATTCGTGGGGCATCCACGATTCGGAGGGGGCTGGAACGAGGATGATACGGCGTCCGGGGTAGCCGTATTGAGATTCGGCCTGACGCAGGATCGGGAGTGAAGCAGCCTGTGCGAGGAGGCGGGGGTGCCAGGCGCAGGCGACGGCGTTCCAGAGGCTGGAGGCTTCTGCTTCGGCGAGGTCCGTGGGGAGGTCTTCGACGGAGTAGCCTGGAATCAGAATGCTGATTTCGGAGAATTCAGAGCGGAAGGACATGGTTTTGGATGGGGGGGATGAAGGCGATTGGAACGAAGGAAGCGGGGATGTCTGACGAATTGTGGCAGGCGACGGCAGAAAGCTCCACTCAAAACCGCTGCGAATTGCGGGATCAGTGAGAACAGCCGGTCGAGGCTTGTCAACGAAATTCAGGAACGATTCGGCAATTTTTGCGGCACTGCTGTTTTGCGATCTCTTCAGGCTGGTCAGCGGGGGGGAGATTGCACAGAATCCGGGAATCTTCGACAGGGCTGCTCTTGACAGGCATGGCTTTCGGGAGGCATGCTGTTTTTCTGAATTTTGCAACAGGCACCTGGCCGAGTGGCCGGTGTTTCCTGCGGACCTCTGGCGTCCGGACGTTTTTGGGGATCAGTGAAAGGATAATCCAGTCCGAGTGCTTCCATGGCAAACGACTTCTCCATGCCCGACGACGCGCGTAATCGAGGTGACAAACGACCCCGCAAGGATCGCCGCAGAAAAGGTTCCGAGCGATCTCCGGACGACACTGATGGTGTTCGCCGGGGGCTTCAGCAGCGGGATCGCCGAGGTTCGAAGAACTTTCGAGACCTGTTGTATGGTGAGGACGACGACGACGAGTAATTCGACGACGAATGACGAACGGTGAAGGCCGACCCTCTCGTGCATCCTCGAGGTGTGTCGTGTGCGGCGACCTGACGGCTGGCCGTGCGCGAATTGCGTTCATTACCCATTACCGCAGATGTCGGACCACAGGTTTCCACAAAGCCCTCGTGTTTTTTGCTGCGCTTCGGCAGAGGCAACAGCAGAGAAGAATGCAGCGTGGAGAACGGCGAACGACTCAACCCGTGTGAGCCGGAACATCGACACCTCCGGCGGGTACTCATCGGCCTGTTCGAACCAGAGCCCAGTGGCGTCAATTCGCGCCCCTCGGCACGCTTCTTGCGGTCCTGCAGAAGGAAAATGAAACGGGCATTGTAAAGTCGGCAATGCCTGGGGCTGCGAGTGTGTCGGGTGTTTTCAAACGCACCCAACTTTGCTCAATTTCAGCACCATGTGCCCAAAAATCAGGCAGCCTCGACAGTCAGGTGTGGAAAGGGAGACGCGGAGTGGGAGTGGAGCCGACGAACTACGACGAGTTGCTGACGGCCGAGGGATTGCCGCGTCATGCGGCGCTTTCGGAGAGTTTGTCTGCGCTTTCGGGAGAGGTCCTTGCGGAGCGTCAGCGGCATGCGGAAGAAGAGCTGCTGGAGAAGGGAATTACGTTTGCGGTCTATGGCCACAACGACGGTCACGAGAAGATCTGGCCGTTTGATGTGGTGCCACGTCCGATTCCGTGGGACGAGTGGATCATGATTGAGGCGGGTCTGCGTCAGCGGATCCGTGCGTTGAATTTATTTCTGGACGACGTGTACGGTGAGGGGCGGATTCTGCGGGACGGCGTTGTTCCGGAGAGTCTGGTAAAGACGGCAAAGACGTACCGCCCTGAATGTGCCGGCTTCCGTCCACCGGGTGGAGTGTGGACGCATGTGGTGGGAACGGACCTGGTGCGTCACCGGGACGGGACCATTTACGTACTGGAGGACAATCTGCGTTGTCCTTCGGGTGTGAGTTACGTGCTGGAGAACCGGGAGATCATGAAGCGGGTGCTTCCGGAAGTATTCAGTGGTTCTACGATTGCCTCGATTGAGGACTATCCGGAGCGACTTTTAGGGGCATTGTTGAAGACCGCTCCGGCGGGCTGCGAGCATCCGACAGCAGTGGTGCTCACACCGGGCATTTACAATTCGGCGTATTTCGAGCATTCGTTCTTAGCGCAGCAGATGGGGATTGAACTGGTAACGGGGCCTGACCTGTATGTGGACGGCAGTGACACGGTGTGGATGAAAACAACTCGAGGACCTCGTCGAGTGGATGTCATTTATCGCCGGATCGACGATGACTTTCTGGACCCGGAGGTTTTTCGTGCGGACAGCATGCTGGGCGTCCCCGGTTTGATGCGTGCCTGTCGGGCCGGTCGCGTGACACTTGCGAATGCGCCTGGTACGGGTGTGGCGGACGACAAGGCAGTGTATCAGTATGTTCCGGCGATCATTCACTACTATCTCGGCGAGGAGGCGATTCTGAAGAACGTACCGACGTACGTGTGTTCAGACCCCGACCAGTGTGCGTATGTGCTGGACAATCTGGACAAGCTGGTGGTGAAGCCGACGAATGAGTCGGGGGGGTACGGAATTCTGATGGGTCCGACAGCGAGTGTGGAGGAGCGTCAGCGGTGTGCAGAGCAGGTGCGTCGCGACCCTCGCAACTACATCGCTCAGCCAATGCTCACCCTGTCCACAGTCCCCACGGTCATCAACGGGCGACTGATGCCGCGGCACGTGGATCTGCGGCCGTTCATCCTGTACGGCGACGACATTTTTGTGTTGCCGGGAGGGCTCACGCGAGTCGCTCTGCGGGAGGGATCGATGATTGTGAATTCGTCACAGGGAGGTGGCAGCAAGGACACGTGGGTGCTGCTGAGTGAGACGCCGTTTACGCGACTGCAGGAGCAGGAGTCGGAGCAGCAGCAGTTTTCGGGTTGAGTGGTGGGTCCGGATTTCGGGGTTTTGAAAATTCCTGGTTTGCTGAGGCGGGTGAGCGATGCTGTGTCGAGTGGCAGATTCGCTGTTCTGGATGAGTCGTTATCTGGAACGAGCGGAGAATCAGGCGCGGTTTATCGACGTGACCTCCCATATCGCTCTGGGTTATCGCGGCCGGGAAGACGTGCTGTGGTCTTCACTGCTGCATGCGGGCGGAGATGTGGAGTGTTTTCAGGACCGATACGACAGGCCGACACGAAAGAACGTAATCGATTATCTGCTCTTCAATCGTGAGAACATGAATTCGGTGTTGAGTTGTCTGATGGCAGCGAGAGAGAACGCGCGGTCAGTTCGGGAAAATCTGACCACTCCGATGTGGGAGGCGGTGAATCGGTTCTATCTGCGTGTGCGTCAGGCGGCGTCTCAGTCCCGCCAGGTGGTCAGTCAGCCGCATCCCTTTCTGGACCAGATCAAGCGATCGGCTCATCAGGTGCTTGGGGTCACGGAGGCCACGTGGTCGCAGGGTGAGGCATGGCAGTTTTCGCGGCTGGGTTATCAGCTGGAGCGAGCCGACAAGACATCCCGAATTCTGGACGTCAAGTATTTCCTGCTGAAGCCGGGGGCTGCGGGGGTGGGGGTCGGGAGTGAACTGGACGTGGTTCAGTGGGCATCGCTTCTGGAATCCACCGGTGCTCTGCAGATGTATCGGCGGTCGTTCGGACGCATCCAGCCGGTCAGCGTTGTCGACTTTCTGGTGCTTAACCCGGACTTCCCGCGGTCGCTGAGATTCTGTACGCGGCGGGCGCTGGAAAGTCTGCGGGCGATCTCGGGGAATACCGGCATCGAGCCGGCGAATGCCGCTGAACAACTCACCGCAGATGCCCTTCGAGAGCTGGAACAGACCCGTGCCGGGGAACTGCTGGAGCGCGGCCTGCACGAGTACGTCGACCGATTTCAGACGCAGCTGAATGACATTGGCGGTGCTGTGGCGGAGACGTTTTTTCGACTGCACGCTGAGTGATCGTGAGGATCATCTGGCCGGGGGCGCTGCGGGGACCAGGCGGACGCGGGTGCCGAAGGCTTCGAGTTCCATGCGGTTGTCGTCCGGAACGGTGAGTCTGAGTCCCTGAACCGGGAACTGTGAGACGATCGGGCAGCTGAAGAGTTCCTGGCCGCTGAACCTGGCGATGCCTCGGACTGTGATCTGTGGAATGCCTGCGTTGATCAGGCCCGGGATGGCAACCCGCTGAGCTCGAGCCTCTGTCTCTGCCTCGAGCGCAATGAGAACGGGTGTCTGTGAATGATCAAAGACGAGGTAGGCCGGTGAGGTGAGGGGGATGGCCCAGCGAAGTTTTCCGGTTTGACGATCGATGGCTCGCAGCTGCTGCTGGGCGAGCCTTGTGGGGATATTGTAGAAGCTGGGCGGACGGATTCCGGCATTTCC
This sequence comes from uncultured Chitinophaga sp., assembly GCA_964561125.1. Lineage (GTDB taxonomy): Bacteria > Planctomycetota > Planctomycetia > Planctomycetales > Planctomycetaceae > SXXK01. The sequence goes on from CAZLOQ010000041.1 coordinate 4,746, forward strand.
GGAATCGGAGTTCCGGAACAGGTACAGATTTCCGGCATCGATGGCAGCACCGATGTCGCCTGCTGACAGATCGGGCAGATCGGGAACTTTTCCGGCGCCTTCAAGCGTCTGCATGTGGGCTGTCTGGAGATCGATGAGCAGGACATTGCCGGTTGTGGTGAACACGGCAAGGAGCCTGGGATCGAGGAACTGCGCGGCAGCGAAGTCTGTCAGCGAAATCTGGTGCACGGTTTCGAGTGAGAGGGCATCGATCCATTCGATGGATTTGGCGTCATCCAGCTGCGATCGGGGATCCCAGGCAACGAGGTAGTTTCCGGAGGAGCGGATGAGATGCCGGGAGAGTGCAGCGAGCCGGGCGCCGGCCGGCAGCCGGAATTCCTGTTTATCGTCCACAGACAATATGGTGGATTTTTTGGGAAGGGGGCGTCCGGTCGCCGGGTTGAGGATCAGTTCAACGGTACGTGGGGGGCGCGAGGCTGCTGCTGGTGCTGCTGTGGTGGAGGAGGCTGCCGGGGAAGATTCGACGTGACGGGCAAAGATGGCGTCATCACAGGCGAAGGTGTGTCGTGCGAGCCCCTGGGACTTCATGTGCCAGCGTTGTTCTCCGGTGAGCAGGTCAAGGACTTCAAGGCTGGAGTCGGTCATCAGGCAGAGCCAGCGGTTTGTGTGTCCGGCCAGTCGCCGCCCCTGTTCGAAGACAAAACGACCTTCGCGATCGACATCAAATTCCGTGAAGGTACCGGAGGCAGAACCGAACGCAGAAACGTTGAATTCGGTGCGCGACCAGAGCCAGCGGTGATCCAGCAGTGAGAAGGCGGTGAGTGCGTTATGGCTGCGATGGAGGACAACGCTGCCGCAGCGAAGGAGTGATTCATCGGGCGAGAGGAGTTGCTGATCGGGGGACTGCTGTCGGAGTCGCCAGGCACCAGCAGGGTGATCGGAAAACGGCCGGGCCACAAATTCACCGGCCCTGGGTTGGCTGGACCAGCTGCAGAAATTGAGTATCGGATCGCTGGCAAGAGCAGTTCGCAGGCTGCGAACGGCCGACGATCGTGATTCGTTCTGACTGATCGTACTGACGGGGATGAGGTTCCATGTGACACTGGCGGGCGACTGCCACGAGACTGTGGCAGAAGGAGAGACAGCGAGACTGTTTTCTGTGTCCGACGGACTGAAGGACGGAGACTGGCAGACTTCCTGGGCGAGAGTGCGGATGAGGTGACTGAGAAGTGTCTGTTCGAACGGACTGTGAGCGGGGTTGGCGGCTGCCTGTTTTGAAGCAAGGGTGAAGAGTTGCGAGAGTCGGAGGAGAGCAGCATCGCGGAGGTCACTGCGGGTTTCGCGTTTGATATTTTCGGCGGCTGCGAAGAGCAGTTGCAGGGTGACTTCGGCTGGAGGTCCGGCGTTGAGCTGTTGTTCGGCGCGGGAGAGGCATTCGGCGGTGAGGCTGGGAGAGATGAGTGAGCAGAGGGAATTGTCGGCGAGTTCGGGAAGTCGAGCGATGAGTGTTGCACGGGACTCTGAGTCGGGGCCGTTCAGAAGCATTTCGAGCTGCTGTAGGATCAGTGATTTGAGGGGCCAGCGGAGGGTTTCCAGGCCGGTGGCGACGGCAGACGCCGCGAGAATGTTGTCGATGCCGCCGACTTTGGCCGTGTTCAGAAGGGTCGGGGTATCGGGCAGTTGAATACTGAGTACGGTGGGCGGCAGGCGGAGGGCGTCGAACAGCCGCTGAACGTGTTCGGGGCTCTGTGGAAGTCGGGGATCCGCAAGTTGCAGCCAGGTGGCGATGGCCTGCTCGGGAGCCGGACCGGCGAAGGTCAGAAGTTGCTGCAGGTCGGTTGCGGGATGAGCGGAGGGATCGGTTGCGGGATCAGTTCCACGATCGGCTGCAGTGGACGCTGAGTTGCGGGCAAAGAGGCAGAGGGCACTGCGGAAGCGAAGTTGTCGGACGCGTTCTTCGGTGAGGCTGGAGACTGGGGCTTTGCCAAGGATTTGCAGGGCTTCGGCGGGCTGATTGGTGGCCAGAAGAAAGGCGGCCTGTTCGAGAGGATCTTCGCCCGGTTGAGGAGAGGGCTGGCGAGCGGCAGCGAGGGTGAGATATCCGGGGCCGGCGCTGATGAGATCGCTGTCGAAGGCTGTGAGTGTCCCGGGCTGCTGCACAGGCCGCAGGTTCTGGAGGGAGTCGACCAGTTGCCCGGTGGAGAGATTGCGGATCTGGAGGCTGCCGTCAGCGGCGGGGATGAGCAGTTGATCTCCGCGGCGCACGGCAGTGCCAACCGGGACGGTGACTTGGGAGCTGAGCTGAGATTTCCATCGCAGAGAGAAGTCCGTGGTTCGCCAGGCGGTGATTTCTCTGGCGGATGCTGCGACGAGCAGTTCGCTGTCGGCCCAGAGAACAAGCGAGGCTTCACCGGTGTTCAGGCGACGACTGATCTCCCCGGTGAGCAGTGTGGTGACCGTGATCTGGGGGACTTCGTTGAGTATCCAGAGAACTTCGTCACCGATGACCAGTGGCTGTTCGGAGCGCCGGTTGCCAGGTTCAGCTGAGGAGTTAACCGGCCTTCCCCGCATGAATCTCTGCTGAAAGGCCGCTCGGCCGTTGCGGGCGCCACTGGACTGATCGGCTGATTTCGGGGTGATGGGGCGGGCCCAGAGGAGGGAGTGCGTGAGCAGGTCGATGGCGCAGGACCAGCCGGTGGTTGTGGAGGCCAGCAGGATTCCCTGATGGACGTAGAGCTGTGCTGCGAGCAGTTGTCGCAGGAAATCCTGATCGATGTTGTTTTCGGGAAAGACAAGGGGGAGCTGCCACTGCAGGGATCCGTCTTTTGCGGCGAGGCAGGCGAGGCTGATTTGTCCGTCTTTCTCGACGAGCAGGCAGAGGTCGGAGCCGTGCACGGCGGGCAGCCCGGCGAACCAGCACTGGGAAAGGGGATTTCCGAAGAGTGCCTCGACTGGTTCACCGCCGACGGTCCAGAGTCGGCGTCCGGTTTGTTTGTCGATAGCCGAGAATTCCTGGGGTTTACGGCGTGTGGAATCGTCGCGGCCGATGAACATGCGGATGCGCAGCGATTCTTCATCACGGAACTGATTTTGTGGATCGTGGTCGGCAGAGATCACATACAGGCGTTCGTCGTCCATGGCGAGCTGCCAGGCGTGTGCATCCCGTGACGGGTTTGTGCGGGGTGAACCAACGACGTTCGGGAAGGGCTGGATCATGCGGCTGGACCACGATGAATTATCGACGGGCCGGGTACCGGGGCGAAGATTGCGGGTCCAGAGTGTTCGTCCGGTGTTTCGATCCAGTGCGGCGATGATCGACTGGCTGCGGACAAAGATGCTGTTCTGGTCAGCGAGTGGTGTGAAGGCGCTCCAGGGAACTGTGGCGCTGGCGGTCGCGGTGGTGACGTATTCCTGGAGTGTCCGTCGGGCCGTGTCGAGGAGTGGCAGGGACCGCGTCCACTGGATGTTCTCTGGCAGAGAGCCGGACATGTCGTCAGAAAGCCGGCTTCCGATGGTAGCTGACAGAGGTTCCCTGGGGGGGCTGGCGGGCTGGGACGCGGGAGTGCCGCCATCGAGTCGGAGCTGGAGTGCGAGGAGATGCCGGGGGAGGGTGCTTGTCGGGGACTTGAGGAGCGGCAGCAGCCAGTAGCGGGCTGCTGCCGGTTCTCCGCGGTCTTCGTGAAGTCGGGCGAGGATGAAAAGAATCTTTCGGGCGGTGGGTGTTCCGTTGCAGCGATGAAGAAGATTGAGAAGTTCGGCCGGTTCGGGCTTTTGCAGTGTGCGGAGGAGTTCAGCGCTGGCGGAGAGATCGTCGCTGTCCCGGGCGGCGACGAGTTCGGGCGGAAGTTCTTCGAGAAGGAGCGTCAGCGTGCGATGGAGCGGCTGGAAGCTGTCCGGCCCCTGGGTCATGATGCCAGGTTCGGCCGCGCGAAGCACTCGCAGACTGCTGGTGAAGGTCCTGACATCACGACCGTCGATGGATTCGCGAAGCCGGTCAAGTTCGCGAAGGACGGCGCGGTCGGTGGGCAATCGCTGCAGGTCGTCTGCGGGTTGTGAATCGCCGGAGTTTTCGTCGGCGCGGACAGCGAGAGGGCCGGCGAGAAACAGCAGGATCTGGGCAGCTGCGATCAGCAGCAGCAGTGCCGGGGGGGATTTGCGTGTCTGCCGAGGCATGCGGAGTCCCATGGTGGTTTCGTCCGGCTAAGCGGGGGGACGTTTGTGAGAATCATTGTGGCTGGTCCGGCGTGCGCGCCGAAAACAACTGGACCAGCAACCGTGAGGAAGTTTAAGACGTTTGCAGAGTCTCGCCCAGCCTGGATATCAGCAGAATCCGCCGAAAGAAAATTGCGACCTGCCGAAATCACCCTTGGAGCGAACTTTGGGGGAAAACTTGCCTTGAGTCGCAGCAGGGTGGGGTTTTAGAGTTCCGGGTCTGCGTTCAGAAACGGCCTGGCTCACAGGCCGCAACGGGTTGCATCTCATGCCAGCTGACCACGACTCACCAACAGAAAACCTGCAGAGTACTCTGCGACGACTGGTGCCTGTGGCGCTGTTCGCTGCCGTGACTCAGTGCGGGTGCGCATCCACTCTTTCGGATGACCGTGCCTTTCAGGTGAAGCTGCCCCCCTTCTCTGCGGAAGCCGCCCCGATTGCCAGGGTTTCACTGTCTGCCGATGAGCCTTCTGCCGCGGCGAATCCTGCTGGACTGCTGAAAGAGGCGCCGACGCCCGACGAGGACGGTGTTGAATCCACTCGGCAATCCGGGCGAACGTCGGGCCGCCGGATTGACGGCGGGCAGACGCGTTCAGCTGCGAGGCCTGCTGATCGCGGCGAGCAGGAGCGGCCGGCAAGCGGGCATTCTCTGATTCCGCGGGTGGCTGCCGAACCAGTGTCGAGTGCGGAAGGGGCCGGGCGTACGGCCGCAACTGGTCGGGCAACAACGGCGGTACCTGCTGCAGAGCCGGGAATGCTGGATCGGTTTCGGGCTCTGTACGCACCGCGGGCGGAACCGGCACCGAGGGCTGAAGCAGGTTCCCGAACAGACGATGCATCAGAGCGTTTGCGGCGACAGATGCTGCGCTGGTCCGACCCCTTCGGCCTGATGAAGGATCGCGAGGCAGGCGATGTTGAAAACGGGGCGATGGATGCGCAGATGCCCTCTGCAGGGACCTCAGCGACGGCAGAACTGCCGGCCACCGGTGAACCGCTGACCGGAGGATCTCCCCTGGAAGCTGTCATTGAGTCTCTGGAGCAGGAGCTTCGGGAGTGGCCGGAACTGGAGAATGGGCGTCCGGAACGCATCGATGAATGGCGTCGCCGACAGACGGATTTGCGGATGTTGTACTGTGTTGCAGGGCGATCCGCTGATGCGGCTCGCGTGATCGGCGGACTGCCCCGCGAGGAACAGGAGTTCTGGCAGTCGTTGATGCTGGCGGTGAATCAGTATCGAAGTTCCGGCGTGGGGCCTGAGCGAACGGTGCAGTTGACGGAGGCACTGAATCAGGTGCGTGCGGCAGAACGGCATCTGCGGCCCTTGTCGCAGCTGGAAATCTACCGTCTGCAGTTCTGTACGCGGATTGACGGATTTGGAAATGCGACTGCGTTTCCGACGGCCGATTTTGAACCGGGGCAGAGACTGCTGCTCTACGCGGGTGTGCGGAATTTTCGAAGTGAACTGACTGGCGAGGGGCGTTACAGAAGCGAGTTTGCGGCGGTTGTGGAGTTCCTCAGGGAAGAAGACGGCGAGGTGCTGGAGCGAATCCGGCTGCCGCAGATTCCGGACGAATGTGACGAGGAACGCACGGACTACTTTCAGAGTTTTGAGCTCACTGCACCGGTGCTGGAAGGCAACTACATTGTGCGGCTGCATCTGCGCGATCAGCTGACGCGACAAACAGCGGAATCTCGTCTGCGGATGACGATCCGCTGAGGCTTTCTCAGCCTTTGCGGACGGCCTGTGCGGTGGCGGGGTCTTCAGGCCAGGAATGTTTCGGGTAGCGGCGTTTGAGTTCCCTGCGGACTTCAGGGTAGGTGTTGGCCCAGAAGCTGGCGAGGTCATCAGTGATTTGTTGCGGGCGGAAGTTGGGCCCCAGCAGATGTAACAGCACGGGCACACGACCTCGGGCCACGCGGGGTGTCTGCTGCAGCCCGAAGATCTCCTGAATGCGGACGGCGAGGACCGGTGGCCGATCCGGGGAATATTCGAGTCGAATGCGACTGCCGCTGGGAACTTCAATGCGTTCGGGAGCTTCGCGTTCGAGGGTCTGCAGCCGGGAGTAATCCAGCGCTGACTGGAGTGTGGCGAGCCATGGTGCTGCCCGGAGTTCATCAAAGGATCGTCTTCCCTGACAGAGGCTGCGAAGCACCTCCTGGAGAGCTGCTTCGTCAAATTCCGGCAGTTCAAGTTCGGGAACCCATTTCCTCAGAAACCGTGCACGTTCAAGGAACGAGGTGAACGGTTCGCTGTCCGACGGGAGGACGGCGCTGATTTGTGCGCTGGCAGCTTTGAAGAGCACATCGGCTGCTGCATCTGCGGATGTGATGGAGACGGGAGTTTCTTCGAGAATCAGATCTGCGAATGTGAGTCTGCGGCGGGCGACCACCTGTTTCTGTGTCGGGTGGAAGAAGAGTTCGTCGGATTCGGAGAGGAGTGACACCGGGAGCCAGGAGCGGAGCACTTCAGAGGCCTGGCGGACTTCCGCGTCTGTGCCGGCATTATCGATGTCGATGCAGAGGAACAGGGGAGCGTTTCGGACGGAGGATTTTGGACTGAGCCTGACGCCACGTCCACCCACCATCAGAGCTCGATCACTCCCCGAATCACGCCGCCGGGCGACTCGATCAGGGAAACCGGCGGTGAGCGATTTCAGGAGGATGTCGTCGGTGACGTCAGTCGATCTGCTGTTTTCCGGGGAGTTGTGAGCAGCGGCTGCGGGGGCTGACTGCGGAGTGACTTCGTCGCGAAGAATCTGATGAAATTGTCGGGCTGCCTGAGTCAGGCTGTGGGCGGCGCCACGATGAATTTCGCCGAAATCGGAGTGTGTCTGACCGTGTTCAAGCCAGCGTTCGACGGCATGGAGTCGATCGAGGACGTCACTGCGGGAGTTCTGCAGGGTGCGAGTGTGAATCGGTCTGCTCGGACCGGCACCGCGGGGATTGGAAGAACGAATGAAAGGATCCCGCTCCGCAAGCAGAGCAGCCAGGAGGCAGGCGCGGCTGGCTGCTCCGTTTGAGGCGGCTTCAAGGAGCAGTCGGGCGATTCGTGGGGAGGCTGGAAATCGAACGATGCTGCGTCCGAGCTCGGTGATGACGTTCTGCTGGAGAGCTCCGAGCAGGTGCAGGAGTCGAAGTGCGTGTTCGACGGCTTCGGGAGCGGGAGGATCGAACCACGGGAATGCGAAAATGTCTGTTTCGCCCCAGGCTTTCAGACGCAGGATGGCGGCAGAAAGATCCACGCGGAGGATTTCGGGCTGATCCATCGCGGGGCGACTGCGGTGAGCAGCTTCGTCCCAGAGTCTCAGGCAGACTCCAGGCCCCGTCCGCCCCGCTCGGCCGGCGCGCTGGTCTGCGGAAGCGCGGGACACGGGAGTCAGCTGCAGGCGATCGAGACCGGCGGACGGATCAAACTGCATTTGACGGGCCAGACCGGAGTCGACCACAGTTTCGACACCTTCAATCGTGATGGAGGTCTCGGCGACGTTGGTTGCCAGAATCACCTTCCGGCTGGCCGTCGGGGCAAGAACGCGATCCTGTTCCCCGGAAGGCAGGTCACCGTAGAGTGGCAGAAGAAGCAGATTGTGGCGTTTCGCGGTGGGTTCGAGTTGATCGCGGGTGCGGTGAATTTCTGCGAGGCCCGGGAGAAATGCGAGGATGTGACCGGCCGTGTTCTGTACAACGGACTCAATTCCCTCCGCCATCGTCTCGGGCAGCGGACGACGATCGGCGCGGGGCAGGTATCTGACTCTGACCGGAAACTGCCGGCCTTCGCTGTGGATGATGGGACAGTCGTCGAGAAAGGCGGCAATCGGTTCTGGTGCCATGGTGGCCGACATGGCAACGATCTTCAAATCCGGGCGAACAGTCCTGCGGACCCGTCCGGCCATCGCAAGGGCCAGGTCGCTGTCGAGTCGTCGTTCGTGGAATTCGTCGAAGATGAGAACACTGATGTTTTCAAGAAACGGGTCGTCCTGAAGGCGGCGGAGCAGGACACCCTCGGTCACCACAAGAATCCGCGTTTGCCGTGAGACAGCCTCATCAAAACGTACTCGATAGCCGCCATTCTTGCTGCAGCGGTGCGGGCGGCGATTCGCCGCGGTTCCAGCATGAGGATTTGCCGGGAGCTGAGCTGGGGATCGTCGAGAATCGCCGGGGGAACTTTTGTGGTCTTGCCCGCGCCGGGAGGAGCTTTGAGGACGGCGCAGCCATGGGTGCGGAGTGCTGCGAGCAGATCGGGGAGGATCTGTTCAACGGGCAAACTGTCCGTCATTGAACACTGTTCCGGAAGAAAAAACGAAACCGCCCGCAGGCTGCAAGTGCGAACCCGGGGCGGAGGCGAGTGATTGAAATCCAGCGTGACTATTCAGCGAACGCAGCATCAAAAGCGCGGCCGGATGGCTGAAAGTCGACGTTCTTGCAGAACTGGGCGGCTTCTGTAGCGCCATGTTCCCGGTCCATGCCACTGTCTTCCCATTCGACAGACAGTGGTCCGGTGTACTTCGCCGCATTCAGAGCCCGAATAATTTCCTCGAAACGAACACCACCACGGCCCACACTGCGGAAGTCCCAGCCCCGGCGGGGATCGCCGAACGACAGATGGCTGCTGAGGATGCCGGAACGGCCGTTGAGGGTTACCGAGGCGTCCTTCATGTGCACGTGGTAAATCCGGTCCGGGAAAGCACGAATGAATTCCACCGGATCAACCCCCTGCCAGATCAGATGGCTGGGGTCGAAATTGAAGCCGAATTCACGGCGTCGATTGAGCGCCTGCAGGGCACGTTCGGCGGAATGGATGTCGAAGGCGATTTCGGTGGGATGCACCTCGAGGGCGAACTTCACCCCACAGTCCTCGAAGACGTCAAGGATCGGGTTCCAACGCTCTGCAAGCAATTGAAAGCCTCGCTCAATCATCGACTTCGGCGTCGGAGGAAAGTCGTAAATCAGGTGCCAGATCGAGGACCCGGTGAAGCCGTTCACGACGCTGACATCGAGCTTTTGTGCAGCCCGGGCAGTGTTCTTCATTTCCTCTGCCGCCCGCGCATTCACTCCGGCCGGGTCGCCGTCACCCCACACATAGTCAGGCAGAATACTTTTGTGGCGACTGTCGATGTTGTCCAGCACCGCCTGGCCAACAAGATGGTTGGAAATTGCAAACAGCTTCAAACCGTGCTTTTCAAGCAATTCACGTTTGCGGGCGCAGTAAGAGTCGTCTGAAAGTGCCTTGTCGACTTCAAAGTGGTCGCCCCAGCAGGCCAGTTCCAGTCCGTCGTAGCCAAATTTTCTGGCTTTTTCGCAGAGAATTTCGAGGGGCAGGTCAGCCCACTGACCAGTGAACAATGTGACGGGACGTGCCATACGGTGACTCCTGCGGGACGTGCGGTTGACGGTTTTGGCCGCCAGAAGGTGGTGGAAAAGCAGGACCTGACCGGAAACAGGAGACCGAACCGTGATCCCGCAGGGCGTCAGAGTACTGATCAACGGTGGGAAGTCAAATCTGCAGACGATGTCCCGGCTGCTGAATTTGCGGGAATCGGGGGAAGACTCCAGCAGCCCCCACGCACCGGCCAGAAGGCAATTCTCACGGAACCTGTACAAACGTACAATCGTGGTCCGTAGTTCCCCTAAACTTACCGCTTTTGCAGGGTTCCAGGGTGTAAGGATGTTAATTCGTAGCGCACAATCGCATGCGCTTCCGGGGATTTGCACACATTGACGGCGAAAGAGGGTCTGCGGTGGAGATTACAGAAGTTCGGATCAAGCTTGCCAGCGACCCTGAGGACCGACTGCGGGCGTTTTGTTCGATCACGCTGGATGGCGAGTTTGTGGTGCGTGATTTGAAGATTATCGCCGGGCAGCGGGGGAATTTTGTGGCAATGCCAAGCCGCAAGATCATGGAAAAGTGCCCGCGGTGTCACGGAAAGAACGAGCAGAAAGCTCGATTCTGTTCGCATTGTGGTGCTCCGCAGCCTGTGCAGCCGGTGTCTGACCAGCGACCGAGACTCTTCGCGGATATCGCGCATCCGATCAACAGTGCGTGCCGGGAGCGGCTGGAGAAGGCGGTTCTGGTGGCATTTGAGGAAGAGCTGGTGCGAGCGTCGCAGCCCGGGTATGTGTGCAAGTACGACGAGTACGACGAGGCCTGAGCCAGGGTGCGGCGGTTTCGGAATTTGACGAATCTGTGGTTTGGAGTGATTTTCGGGGAAGCCGGCTGCCGATGATAGGCTCAGAAGAGGTTCCCGCGGATGGGCAGAATTGCCCTCCTTGCTCCTGTGGGAATCGCAGAGACATTCAGACGAGACTCGGCAACGCGGTACTGGCTGTTGTTTCCGGGGGCGATTGAGACAACGACGGTTGTCTGCACGTCAGCCCGCCTGCCGAGCTCGTCGGATTCACCCTGGATCGAAGGGAGTACAGCGGGAATGTTCAGGCGAATGCTGATGTCAGTGATTCTGGTTGCTGCGCTGGCGGGTTCAATCCCGCGGGTTCAGGCAGGACCTCCGGGCCAGCCGTCGGACTGGCAGCGGTTCTACTATTACCCGTACATTTATTATCCGCAGAATTTTCAGCGGCCGCAGCAGTACGACCACATGTACTATCGCTACGAGCCTTCGATGAGGATTCCGGTCTACAATCGGTCGTGGTATAACTTTTACCCGTCAGAGAAGCCGTACCACAGCGGCCACCACTTCATTCTGGACATTTTCTGAATCTGATTTGCAGCACTTTGAACACGGCAACACGCGGCGATCGCAGGGCTGGACCCGGCGATCGCTTTTTTCGTTGAATGGGGCTGGAGTTCCATGCTTCGGGAGTGCCTTGGGAGTGCCTTTGGGGGGACTTTGGGAGGTCCGGGGCAAGCGTTCCGGCTTTGCGGAATTTGCGAGCCGTTCAGTCTGGAACGTTGGGAGCGGCCGGGAGAGGTGGGATTGCCTGACAGTGGAGCGACGGGAACGCCGAAAACAAAGGTGTCTGAGGTCTGCAGACCGCAGTTGCTGTGAGCGGTTGCAGCCGGGGTAGTGGCTGGGGTGGGGGATGTCCTTGTCCGTTGCTGATTCCGGAAGTCGATGGCTGGAAGGGGCGGTGAGATTCATGCGGAGGTACTTGACCGCTGGATTGATGATTTCGGCGCTGGCTGCGAGCGGTTGTTCGACGGGGTTACTGGGGAGTCATCACGACGAACGGAGTCGCTACGCGCCTGGTTCGCAGGGGTGGTGGGCGGAGCAGGGAGAGCTGCCGCCCGGTGTGCGGCGAAAATGGTATAAGGGGAAGATCTGGCCGGCCAAGCAGCGTTCTGACGCACCTCCGCAACAGTTCTCGCACACCTATTACTCCCAGCACTACTGGCCTCTGCCCTACACCTGCCAGGATCGTGAAGCGGTGTGGGGCGTGATGAACATGCAGACGGCACTCGGCTGGCAGGAAGAGACCACGCTGTACAATCGGCACTTCGACGAAAAGACGCATGTCCTGACGCGGGCTGGTGAACTGCAGCTGGAATACATTCTCAGGGATGTGCCGCAGGAACGACGTGCGGTTTGGGTGCAGTCGACGTTCAGTGGTGAGGCAGACCGGACGCGGATGGAATCTGTTCAGGCTGCGATTGCACAGCGGGTCCGGGATTCAAACGAGATTCCACTGGCTGTCCGTGAATGCCGCGAGATCGGGCGTCCGGCGGCGGAGGTTGAAGTGATCAGCAGCCTGTACCGCAGTTCGATGCCAACGCCAAGACTGAGCCGGGGCATGGGGGGCGGCGGAGCTCCCGGGCAGATGAATGGCGACGCCGGGGCAGCTGCGGGAATGGGCGGCGGCGGCGGTGGCGGGGGTGGATTTGGTGGAGGTGGTGGTTCGGGTGCGGGTACTGGTTCGAGCATGTAGAAACGAATCATCGCGGGGGATGGCGGAAGTGTCAGCAGGAATCGCGATCGATGCATTGCTCAAGTTTGCATCTGAGTGTCTGATGCAGGCGGGGCTGGCCCAGGACGCGGCGACAACAGCGGCGAGTGCCCTTACGGGGACGGATGCCTGCGGCGTGTACACGCACGGAACAAAGCTCCTTGCAGGCTATCTGAAAAAACTGCGGGGAGGTGGCTATCGGGCAGAGGCTGTCCCGCGGGTGGAGCGGGAAGGACCTGCATGGGCGGTCATCGACGGCGATTCCGGGCTCGGGCAACTGGGCTGTACACAGGCGATTGACGTGGCGATCCGCAAGGCGCGGCAATGCGGCGTGGCATGGGTGGCAATCTGCAATACAGGTCACATCGGAGCCGCAGGCCAGTATGCGCTGCGAGCTGCTGAAGCCGGGTGTGCAGCGTTTGTGACCGGCAACGACATTCCCAGTGTCGCGGTGCCGGGTTCACGCGGAGCTGTCCTCGGGAGCAATCCTCTGGCCTTCGCAATTCCAACGGACGCAGACCCGATTTTTCTTGACATTGCGACCGCTGCAGTTGCCGGCGGGAAAGTGTATGCGGCGCTGCAGCGCGGTGAATCAATTCCCCCGACATGGCTCATCGGCCCGGACGGTCACCCCACCACTGACGGTTCACTTTATCCCCACTCCGCAGCACTCGCACCGATGGCAGGACACAAGGGCTACGGACTGGGGCTGTGGTGCGAGGTGATGTCGGCGGTGCTGCCAGGCGGCCGCATGACGTGGGATGTGGGCAGCTGGATCTTCGACCCGCCGGAACGTCCGTCGTGGCACAACGCGTCGTTCACGGTTTATGACGTGCAGGCCCTGACGGATGCGGCGAGCTGGCATGCACGCATCAGCAGGCTCAGACGGCAGCTGCAAAATGCGACGCCGGCCGATGGCTGCAGCGGTGTGCTGTTGCCCGGGCAGCGGGAAATGGAAAATCTTCGGCACGCCCGGTCGCACGGGATTCCTCTGCCCGACGATGTGCGGGTGAAACTGCGGGAAGCCGGTGAATTCTGCGGAGTGAGTGTGCCGGTGGAGCTCAGGACCGACGGGACTTGAGACAGAGCCGGGGTTCTGACTGGTGAGATCACGTCATGCGCTGCATCGGAATTGATATCGGTTCTTCATCAATCAAAGGAGCGGTGCTCGATGCGGCAACCGGCCTGATTGAAGCCACCGTCAGGGTACCCTTTCCGGATCCGCTCAGCGGCCTGCCAGCGGGCTGGTTTGAAGTCAGCCCGTCCGCGATGATCGCTGGCGTACGCGAAGTGCTCAATCAACTGCTGCCGCGCTGCCCGGAAGCCACGCGGGTCCGATTCTGCAGCCAGATGGGCGGAATTCTGCTGGTGAGCCGGCGATCCGGCGAGCCACTCACAAATTATCTCTCGTGGCGGGATCAGCGGACACTGCAGCCTGCCACCGGGAACGGAACCGCTGCACAGTCGGACAAAGGCTCTTTTCTGGAGTCCATCAGGACCTGTCTGCCGGACTCCGTCTTCAGTGAACTCGGGAAAGAACTGAAGCCGGGTTCTGCAGCAGCGCTGCTGGCGTGGCTGGTGCAGCACGGTGGCCTGCCGAACGATGCGATTCCGGTGACCTGCGGTGATTTCATCACGGCTGCTCTCTGCGGCAGTCCGCCACAGATGCATCGCACACAGGGGCTGGGACTGATCAATCTGCACACCGGGGACTGGCACCGGAAAGCCTTCGAACTGCTCCGGCTGGATGCGCTTCACTGGCCCGCGTTCGCCGCGGATGATCAGCCCGTGGGCCGCTTTGAATGGCAGGGACGCGTACTGGAATGCTATGCGTCGATCGGCGACCAGCAGGCGGCGCTGCGAGGCATTGACCTGCTGTCGGGGGAGCTCTCAGTGAACCTGTCGACAGGAGCTCAGGTAAGCCGGATCACGGAGCAGTTTGAACCTGCCGACTGCCAGACACGCTGCTGGTTCGGCGGACAGTATCTGAATACGATCACACACATCCCGGCCGGTCGATCACTCACCGTGCTGGAAGCATTGCTGACGGAGCTGTCGCGGTCCGCGGGAATTCCCATTGCCAATTCGTGGCAACTGATCGGTGAAGCCTGCGAGGCCGCCGGGGATTCAGGCGGACTGCGGTGTGACCTGAGTTTCTTTGCCGGGGCGCTTGGTTGTGAGGGCAACCTGTCAGGGATCACCACAGAGAATCTGACCGTGGGGCGATTGTTTCAGGCGGCATTCGACTTTATGGCGGACGCAGTCGGGCAGTGTGCCGCAAGGCTCGCACCACAAACCTCGTGGCATCAGGTCGCTGTCTCAGGCGGACTTGTGCAGTCATTTCCAGCCCTGCAGCGAAAACTCGCAGCACGCCTGCCCTGGCCGATGCGCGAAGCCGCGAATACGGAAGAAACGCTGACAGGGCTGATGAAACTGGGGGCAGAACTGTGATGCCATGCCTCCGGTATGGCGGAGGTTGACGGCGTGTTTCCATCCACGTAGTTGTGCTGGACAATTCTAGCCATTTCGGCTATGATTCCCAACCTGTATTCGGTTTTGTCCAAATCTTAGTGCGTAGCATGGGCGTTGGATCTGTCAGGAAGGTCCCCTGCAGCGAGTCAGCAGATGAGCAGCGAGCAACTGACATGTGCGTATTGTGGTAATTCATTTCCGGATTCGCGCGTCAATTGTCCGCACCACCACATAGAAAAACTACACTACGCGTGCCTCTCAGTCGGCTGGGATGCTCTCACCCACTACGGCGATTGTATCGTCAAACTGGACGAACAAATGATCGGGCATCGCGCGTCCTGTTTTGAGGGTAACACAGCAGTGATTTTCTTCGACCGCAGGGTCACCTCGCGACGGTGTTGATGAATGCACAACCAATCGCTCTGGGAGATTACCTGGCGCGGTTTCCGGCAACAGCGTGTCGAAACATCAACTCAACTGATGAACTCCCGCACGTACTCAGGGAGCTCAGCGACCAGTCGTCTGCTCTTGATTTCTGCCTGATGCTCTTCGATCCGGAACTCTCACTGCCACTCAGGCGAAGGGCAGCCGACGAACTCGAGAAACTGCTGGCATCTGACGTGAATCAGCACTACGTGCTTGACATCATGCTTGCACATCCGCTCCCGCAGAATACGGATTTCAAAGCCGCAGCCGCAGCCGCCGCTGAAGCACACAAAGCCACTCGACGGCTTCTTGATCTCCTCGAAGAATCCAGACTGCGGTGCGAATCTGCATTCATGGCCTGGCTGGTCATCCAATCGCGACCACGTGTCGCAAATCCGGGAGCCGACAGTGTCAGATCACGGCTGATGGCGTCCGGTTTTCTGCGGACGACTGTGGTGGAACTGACAACACAAACCGAAGTACTCACGCGCGGCCCCGCCCTGATCCGCGAAATGTCCCATGGCCTGAGCATTGAACTGCTACAGGAATTCCTCGCGGAATATTCCCTGCGCCTGCCGCCCGCAAGTCCTGAATCATCCCCTCCGGTCGTACATCAAATGCAAGCGAACCCGGAAATTCCACTGGATATTCTGGATGAACAAACGCTGAAGGACATGCAGCGGGAACTCGAACGCCATCGTCGCAGAAAAACGGAGGCGCTGGAGGTTCGCGAACGTGGTCAGGAATACTATTCAACACGGCCGAACGTGGCCGACCGTTCGGATTCGTCAGGCCCCGGTTGACATGCCCGGAACATCCCGCACCTGAGCCGCGACCGTCAGGGAGCGAGGGAGAAAGTTTCGCCGCAAAGCAAATCGGGAATTAAGTTTGCGGCACAAGGTGCCATGCACCTTGTGCGTTTCACGAAGCGGATCACGGCACGGATCACACAGCGCCCAGCGTTCTGAAATCCCGCTGATCGCACGGTCTTCAAAACGCCGGACTGATCAAAGGAACACAACCAGAGGCCATTGCCGCGCGGCAGTCCGGAACGCTGCCATGGGGCGCTGCGAAATCGCAGCCGAGAACTGCCCTGACAAGGGCGGTTCACCCTTCATCCTTCATCCTTCACTCTTTCGTCGCTGCCGCCTTGCGAAGAGCCTGCTGAAGTGTGGGCACGAGCTGATCGACGGAGACGCTCGTGGAGAGCACTTTGGCGTCTGAGTTGAGAACCCAGATGGAGGGGCTGGCGGCGAGTCCCCAAAAGCGGACGAGCGGGCTTTTCCAGGATCGCTGGGTTACCTGAGGGAAAAAGATCTGCTGACCGGGCGCCTGATGCTCTTCGAGGAAGGCATTGAGTTCGCTCTCGTCTTCGTCCAGAGCGACGCCAATGATCCGCAGACGTTCCGGAGGCAACTGTTCGCGAATGCGGGCGAGTGCCGGCAGGACGGTTTCACGGAACTCGTCTGACTGCGAGTCCCAGAAGTAAATCAGCGTTGGTTTCCCTTTGAAATCCTCAGCGGACACATATCCACCATCACTCGTGGGCCCCGAGAACTGCGTGAGCACCTGACCGGGCAGTGCGAGTCGGCGGAGAGCGGCAGTGGCCTCCTGCCCCTGATCTGTCGTCGGGAATTTCTCGGCCAGTGCGGTGTAGCACAGACGACTTTCGGTGAGCAGCCGGGATGAAAGCTCAGAATCTGTCGACGCGGTGGCGTGAAGTTCGCAGCTGCGACCAGCGCCAAACAGGAGCGAAGGACCACGTTTCTGATCATCCGGGAAACGATCCGCAAATTCCCTGGCCCAGCGTGAGAGAGTTTCAAACCAGACTGGCTGGGTGCGACCGGTAAGTCCGGCTTTAGTATGGGCAAACCGCGCGATAGTGTACACACCCTCAGCGGCTGCGGAAGACTTCGGATCGCGATCGCAGAGGGCCTGGACGTCGCTGTAGAGGGACTCGATATCTTCTTCAGTGCCGGTGAGAGCGATCTGAAAGCGGGCTTCCAGAAGCTGCCGGATGGCCGAATCAAACTGCGGACTGCGGGAAGCTTCGTTCATGGTGCCGCGAATGGCCCGAGTGGCGAGGTCGATAATACGCTCATTGCGTTCGCGACGGGCTTTGCGAGCGGCATCCACATCGCCGGGAAATGCGGAGATCCGCAGACGGTTGATTTCCGCGAGTGACTGCGTGGCCTCGTCATCAGGAAACCGGGGTTCCTGCTGATCCGGCGATGTTCCCGAGACGCCGGCGGGGGCTGGTTTGTCTGTGGACTGCGGGATCGAAGCCGTGAGTCCGGCGGGGCGGATCACCGGACTGACTGAGGACTGCTGAACCGGAGAATCAGACGCATCGGGCTGAGAAGCAGAAGGAGGGGCAGCGGTGGCAGCCGGCTGGGAATCGCTGTTCCCTCCGCAGCCGGTGAGCAGGCTGCTGGTGATCAGCGTGATGCTTGTAAAGAGAACATGCCGTGGCTGCATGACTGGCGTTCCTTCGCTGAACTATGGCTGTGAATGGGGAGCCGAATCCTCTCGTGCTTTTAGCTGATTGCAGAAACGGCGCGAATAGAAATTTTCCGCCATTCCAAACTGCAGTGATGCGAATTCAGCGGTCTGCTCGACGCATTCGCTGGCTGGACTTCCGGTCCGTCGCGAGCAGTGGCTGACGAACCGGAAACCCGTCACGAACGTCGCAGCGATCGCAGCACCCGTGGCACGTTAAAAAAAAACGGCCGGTCAACGACCGGCCGCCTGCCTGAATCAACTTCTCTGACGTTCGATTGCTGACGTCAGGCCACCATTGTCTCTGGAGTGGCGATCTCCTGCATGTCGCGAACATCGTCCGCCGCACGTCCCTGGGGAAGCCGGTCGCGAACGTCCCACGCAAGGCCAACGGCCTTGAGCAGCCGGATCGACCACCACGTGATGTCCAGCTCCCACCACTTGTGACCCGCCGGAGCGATTGCCGGGTGAGCATGATGGTTGTTGTGCCAGCCTTCACCGTAGGCGAGGATGGCAACCCACCAGAGATTGCGGGAAGCGTCGCGGGTATCGTAGTTGCGGTAGCCCCACAAATGGGTGGCAGAATTCACGAACCATGTGCTGTGGTAAGCAGCCACCATGCGGACGCACATTCCCCAAACCAGCCAGGACAATCCCAGTTGCCAGCCGCCAACGAGCCAGCCGGCGCCGAGCAGCGTCAGACCACTCCCCCAGAGCCACAGAGGAAACGTCCGCTCAAAGAAGTTCACCAGCGGGCGGTTGATGAGCTCCGGGCAATACCGCCGCATGAGCAAACGTGTGGCTTCGGTGGTCCGCTTAGGAAACAGCCAGAGCATATGCGAAAACCAGGCTGGATCCTTTACGGGCGAGTGCGGGTCGCCTTCCTGGTCAGACTTCTGATGATGCAGACGATGCGTGGCCGCCCACGAAAGCGGAGAACCTTCGCCCGACAGACAACCACACGCCAGCACGAAAAATTCGGCCGGTGTACGCAGCTTGAGCGACTTATGTGACAAATAACGGTGGTAGCCCAGACAGATTCCGATGCTGCAGGTGAGCCAGTGCAAGCCTAGACAAATGGCAAGACCAGACCAGCTGAACAAAGCCGGCACGAAGGCCGCCAGAGCGCCCACGTGAACGCCAATCAGAAACAATGTCACCACCCAGTCAATGTTGGAGGCCCGAAGCTGATCGCGGTGAAATGCCGCCACCAGCATATCAGTGTCGGCCTGGTATTTGAGCTTGCGGACTTCAGCTGGTGTGAGTCCCCCGGTGGCTGAAGTGCTGACTGGAGCGGCGGGTGCCGTTGCCGCGACTTTCAAGGCCGCGATCCCTGTACTCATGGTGGTTTAAGCCCGTGTGCGTGTGGAGGTTGTCTGGACGGTGCGGCGACGACATTGACCGCACAGCCGTCACAAGCCTAAGGGGGATATCGACCTGATGCAATCGCAGCACGTTGCTCCCCAGTCACAAGTGTGTCAAACTTGTGTCACGGACCTAAGCCGTTTCGCAGAAAGGGTTTAGGCGGACTGGTCGGGTTTTGGAAATGGGCCGTACGGAACGGACTTCCTGCTCCCGGCAAAGCAGCTGCAGGGGCAGTTTCCCGACGTTCCCGGAGTTCATTCCCTGGTGAGAGATTCGTCCAGGTTCAGGATCGCGAGACAGATCGCCGTCCATGCTGCATGCTCTTCAGCGGGAATTGCCGGACTGCGCGGCGCCTCGCCGATCTCCAGCAGTTGCAGTGCGGCCGCCGGGTCGCTGGCGAAGAGCTGACGCTGCTTCTGGAGGCCCGCGAGCAGGCGGTCCGTTTCGGCGGTGCCGGGAACGCGGCAGTTCACGCGTCTGAAGGCCTCTGCAAGTCGCTGCGGGTCCGTGTCGGCGGAGAGCCAGGCGTGTTCGGCGAGCAGTCGTGCACATTCAACCCACGTGGGGTCATTCAGGGTTGTCAGGGCATGCAGGGGAGTACTGGTGGGCTGGCTGCGAACGCGGCAGGCCTGCCGATTTGAAGCGTCGAACAGGTTGGCCGGGGCAACCGTCCGACGCCAGAACGTATACAGACTGCGCCGGTAGAGATCGGGACCGGTGGAGGCCGGGTAGGTGAAATCGCGCTCTTTGGTAATGGCGAGTGATTCCCAGATGCCGTCCGGCTGGTAGGGATACACCGGTGGGCCGCCGATTTCAGGCTGCAGGAGCTGAGCAGAGGCGAGTGCCCAGTCGCGGAGGATGAGCGAAGGCATGCGGAAGCGGGAGGCACGAGCGTACAGCCGGTTTTCCGGATCAGTAGCAGCGAGTGCCGGAGTGCTCCGCGAGGACTGGCGGTAGGTACTGCTGGTGACGATCAGCCGATGCATCGCTTTGCTGCTCCAGCCACGGGCAGGAAATTCGACGGCGAGCCAGTTGAGCAGGTCGAGGTGCCGCGGGAATTCGCTCTGGACGCCGAGATCTTCTGAGGTCCGCACGAGGCCCGCTCCGAAGAAATGCTGCCACATACGATTGACCTGCACCCGGGCGGTGAGCGGATGTGTGCCGGAAACGAGCCAGCGGGCGAAGCCGAGCCGATTACGCGGGGCATCATCCGGGAGAGGTGGCAGGAATGCGGGAGTATTGAAAGTCACCGATTCGGCCGGGGTGAGGTAATCTCCGCGGCTGAGAATATGCGTTTGACGGGGCTGAGCATCGCTCATGATCATCACGCGGGGAAGTTTGTCAGCCCGCCACGCTTTCAGCTCGGCTTTGAGTTCGTCGCGCTGTTTCACGGCGGACTCGCCGGCGGCCTCAGCAGCCGCAATGCGGGCTTCAAGGTCGGTGATGAACTTCTGGTCGTCGGCAGTGGGCAGTTCAAGAAAAGGAGCGGCCACGCGGATTCGCGACGAGAAATACTGGGGTGTCCCCGATTCCGGCACGCGGTTGAATCCGTCCAGCAGGCTGTAGTAGTCCCTGGCCGTGATGGGGTCGTACTTGTGGTCGTGGCACTGGGCGCAGTTGAGCGTGAGTCCCAGCCAGGTTGTGGAGGTGGTTTCCATGCGGTCGAAAAGAATCACCCACCGCTGTTCTTCAGCAATCGCACCGCCCTCGCCGTTGAGCAGGTGATTGCGGTTGAATCCACTGGCGATCTTCTGTTCCACCGTGGCATCCGGAAGCAGATCGCCCGCCAGCTGCCAGACGGTGAACTGGTCGAAGGGCAGGTCGTTGTTGAGAGCCTTCACCAGCCAGTCGCGCCAGATCCATTGCCACGTATCCCCATCCTGCTGAAAGCCGTTGCTGTCGGCATAGCGGGCTGCGTCAAGCCAGGGCAGGGCCATGCGTTCGCCGTAATGGGGGCTGGAAAGCAGTCTGTCGACAAGTTTTTCAAAGGCATCCGGGGCGGAATCGTTGACGAACGCCTCGACCTCGGCAGGGGTCGGCGGAAGCCCGATCAGATCGATTGAAAGTCGTCGGATGAGTGTTTGACGGTCGGCCTCAGGGGCAGGCTCGAGACCGTTTTTCTCGAGTTCTGCAAGCACGAAGGAATCAATCGGATTGCGCGGCCAGGCCGTGTTGCGGACGGCAGGCGGCGCGGGGCGTTCCGGAGGCGCGAAAGCCCAGTGCGGCTGATACTCCGCTCCGGCTGCAATCCAGTCGCGCAGGAGCTGCTTCTGCAGGTCGCTGAGTTGTCTGCCGGAGTCTGGAGGGGGCATGACGGTGTCTGCGTCGGTGGAGTGAATGCGCTCGAGGAGCGTGCCACCCGGTGGGTTGCCAGGCACGACCGCGCCCCGACTGATGACGGATTCACGCACATCAAACCGCAAATCCGCCTGCCGTTTGGCGGCATCCTGTCCGTGGCAGTAGAAACAGTTTTCAGCGAGGATCGGGCGGATATCCCGGTTGAAGTCAGGGGGCTGAACCGCCATGGCCGAAGCCGAAGCGGATGTGAACGTTGACAATGTCGCAACGCAGAGCAGCAGGCGGTGGGTGATGTGACGCAGGCAGATCATCGGAGGGTTCCTGACGGTGCAGGTGTTTACGGTGCAGTCCGTCCTCGCAATCCTCTTCAATCGCCTGCGGAAGTGCAAGCCAATTTACTGTGGAAACAGGCACTGGCAGCCAATTGAGGGGAGGTACCAGACCGACACTTCCGACTGCGACAGCGCATCCGGGCGCAGCGGGGCCGTCTGAAAACTGCATGAGCTCCGCGGAGGGGCAAAGAAAGCAGGTCGCCCGCCAGGCGAATGATCAAAGACATTTCCGCGGCTGAGCAGGCGGGGTGGGCGTGAGCGGGCGAAGGGGGGCGGTCGACAGGTCGCGAGTGCTCGCGGCACTGTCGAACAGAATTCCATTAAACGGACGGGTTGTCTTTCGCCACAGGTTTTCAAGACACCGCCAGCTTTGTCGCGAAATGCTGTCCGCGGACTGGATGGCCTGGAGCAGTTCTGTCAGCCGAAACGGACGCTGCACCCAGGTCACCCGCGGCAATGACTGTTCCTGCAACGCAGCATCCGCGTCCATCCGTGCCGTGAGCACCACAACGGCAATGTCGTCCACACATGCCGCCTCCAGCCATTCGCAGACTCCGTCGGCACCGGGGTGACCGGCCACCGGAGCATCCCGGCAACTCCAGCTGACGCCATCACCATCAACGGTTCCGTGCCCGGCGTTTCCGTCGAGCCCGTCGAGCCCGGCGTGCCCGGCGTGCCCGGCGTGCCCGGCGGCTCCTGCTGCCCCCTCGGTTCCGCACCACGGGAGCTCCCAGCTGAGTATGAGCACGTCAGGCTTCGGACCCGTCTGCAGCTTCGCGATACATCCCAGACCATCGGCGGCCGTGCACACCTCATAACCGCAGCGGAGCAGAAAGCGTCTGAATAACTGCCGGCATTCCTCGTGTTCCTCTGCAATGAGCACCCTGAATGGCATCCACAAGACTCCCTCACAAGCCCTCTGCGACATTCCACCCGCAACTCAGCCCGAAATCGACCGACACTCCGGGCTGGATACCGCAGGTGATTCACCCGGCCAGACCACGAGTTCATTCAGAATCAGGCTCAGTCCGGGAATCAGTCTCAGCGCATCCTGAGCCCGCTGACGAATTCCATAGCTGCCGACGATTCCGCAGAGCACTGCGGTGCCATGGAATACGTGACAGCGAATGCTCTGTGCCGGCAGACCCGGCTCGAGCAGCAGGCGAATCCGGACACGCTCAGCCAGCGAGCATTCTCCGGTCACAGGGACACCACCGACGTCAGCATCCGGAATCTGGCGGACAGGCATGATCATGAGAGCTTTTCCCGCAGGAAGACTGGAAACGTTCTGGAATGTCGAAGTTGTACCCGTCTTTTCAGACAACAACATCGGGGAATGGCAGCACTCCGGACTGGCGACATCCACCAGCCCCGGCCTGCCTCCGCAAATCATTCCGGCGCCCAGCGGAAATCGACCATCCAGCGGGTCAGCCGGCATCCGCAAATCCCCGCACCACGGGTTTTCACCAGGCCCCTCTGGCAAAACCTGGACGAATTTCCCGCGTGGTTGCCAGCGCTGACAGCACTCGATAAACTTCCACGGCCGGTCTCCGCAGCCGGCTTCTGTCAACTTTCAATCCTGTCCGTCAGAACGGATCGCAGTCATGTCAGTGCAGGCGATTGCCGGGGTCAGTCCTGGACTTGAAGCCAAAATCATGACGGAATTTCCTTCCGTCGGCGCCGGTTCCTTCGGACGCCTCATCGGCGTGCTCATGGATTCCATCCCGGTGCGGCTGTGCGGCATCAAGCTGTCGTACATCCTTTTCGGTCTGCCGCTCGCCCCCCTCGGTGCCCTCTGCTTCTTCCTCAGACTGCTCGGCGCCCGCTACGTGCTCACCAATCGCTCTGTACAGATCCGCGGCGGACTCGGCATTCAGAAAACCGCCTCAGCCGATCTGGCCGCCATCGACGATGTCGAAATTCAGGTCCTGCCCGGCCAGGACTTCTATCGCGCCGCCGACCTGCGGCTCAAAGCCTCCAACGGCCAGACTCTGCTTGTGCTCCCCGGCGTCGCCGATGCCGCAGCCTTCCGCAACGCAATCCTCCGCGCCGCCGAATCCCGACGACTCGTCCAGTCCTCCATCGCTGCCATCAACGCGCGACGCTAAGCACCGACAGGGCCAGTCTCATGCTGCTGCCCAGCCAACTCTTCGCCTTCCTCGTCGCCTCAATACTCCTCACCATCGCCCCCGGCCCCGATGTGCTGGCCACCATCAGCATCGGACTGGCCCGCGGCTGGCGCCCTGCAGTCTCTTTCGGCGTCGGCTGCGCACTCGGCTGCCTGCTCCACACCGCCGCCGCAGTCCTCGGCGCCGCAGCCCTGCTCAAAACCTCACCCGCAGCCTACACCGCCATGAAACTGCTCGGCGGTACCTACCTCGCATGGCTCGGGATCAGCATCATCCGCAGCACCCTCGTACGCCCCCAACGCTCCCCCGTCACTCCCGCTGCCCCCATAGCCCACTCTGATTCCGCTGCCAGTTCCAATTCCAGCTGCGTTGCCGCCACCGACACCAACACCGCCGCCGCGCTGCACCAGCGCGATTTCCTCCGCGGGCTCCTCGCCAACGCCACGAACCCCAAAGTCGCCATCTTTTTCCTCTCCTTTCTGCCCTCCTTCGTCCGTCCCGGCAGCACCCCGCCCCAGCTCCAGCTGGCGCTCCTTGGAACTGTCTTCACCGCGCAGGCCGTCGTCATCTTCGCCATCATCGGGTTCTTCTCCGGGCACTGCGGACGACTGCTCCACTCCCGCCCCGGACTCCCGCGCCTCCTGAACCTGCTCTGCGGACTTCTTTTCCTTGCCCTCGCCACACTGCTGCTGTTCGAGTGAATCAAGCCCCTGAGTCGCCACCCAAATCCGGCCGCGTCCGACACGAGGCGAATCTCCCTTCCCAATCGCAAAAAACAAGATTCCTTCACTTCCCTTCCCACGGGCAGCCGATACACTACCCCACCCGCTTGAGGCATTAATGTCGAAGGCAACAAACACTGTCGCGGGGTGGAGCAGCCTGGTAGCTCGCGAGGCTCATAACCTCGAGGTCGTCGGTTCAAATCCGGCCCCCGCCACTTACCCCGGTGTCGAAACGTTTTTCGACCCCGGGGTTATTTTTTGCGCTCAGCTTTGAGCCCCGGAAATCGCGTCGACGTATCCCGCTTTCCCGCAACAACTTGCGATCAGCCTCGAACTCGATCCCGTGCCTCGCGTCTCGAACAGATACACCCCAAAACGGAGCACTCCGCTCGTCTCGGCCAGTTTGAGAGCGATTTGTCTCTCCCGATCAGAGACACTCTCGGCTCGGGTTATGACCCCCACTGCCTTCACTAAGCAGTTTCGGAATTTCCAAATCGCGTTTTGGGGTTATGCGACCGCGGGGTTATGACACGCGCCGGATACTCATCAGTTTGTCTTTATCTGTCGACGCGACTCCAATTTCTCTGCCTGACTTCAGTCTTTTCAAATCAAGTGATCTATAACCCAAAGTCAGACGTTGTCTTCATCATGTGCAGTAGACGGAAACACACATCAAACGAACTGGAGAAGAGATGCCTCGTTGCTTTCCTGTTGTCTTGCTATTGCTCTTCACAGGGTGTGACAATTCACCTGATCCTCAGCAGGTTCTTGAATCCAGCCGGAAGTCTACGGCGGAGGTTGAAAAACAACTTGAGCCGATGCGAAAGTCTACCATAGAAGCACAGAAGACATTCGACGACTCTCTGACATCTCCCCAGCACGCTAGTCAGTCGCGTCTCCATCCCGCCGAAGTCCTTGCTGAACAACTGGTGTCAGAACTTTCATCCGATGAACGGCCTGCACAACGGCCAACGATTGCCGGACTCCGAAAGCTCGACAGCAAGGAACGAGACGAGGTGTTTCAAAAGATCCAAAAAGACATCCAGGCTAAACAGTGGAACCTATGGTTTACTGTGATCGTTGTTTCCAATGGCATGGACGACGTCGCAACGTGTTTCTTTCAGAGTAGTGAGCATGATCACGTGGTCGTCAGGCTGGCTCATCACGAGAACTCATGGATAGTGGCAGCGTGCGAAACAGTTGGATCAAGTTTTTCACCACGCGAAGATGAATCGTTAGGTGAGCATGTGAACGAAGAGGTGAATGCGTCGAAACAGCAGGGGTCTGCCTGGCAGAGCGGGCCACTCGACGATGGGCTCTATTTCATCGAGCATTGACCCCAGAGGTTATCTCGTTGAACAACCATTGGATTTTGCGGACATGATCTGCTCAGCCGCATCGTCCACAAGCGTAACGACAATCGACCCTGCATCCGGATCGAAGATCACTTCTTTGATGATGGTCGCCAGCAGATTCGTCTGGGTTCGCATGCTGAGGTCACGCCAGCAACTGCGGATCGCCTCCAGGGGAGTATTTCCAGAGGACTCGTGCTCTTCCTCGCTCTGTTCGAATATGGAGGAAATAAAGTCTTCAATCTCAAAGGCTCGAAGGCTGACATTGCGGCAGGGAGGTTTTCCACCTGCTCTCGACCGACACCGATAGAAGTAATCGCGAAAGTACTTCCGCTGATTCATGCAGGGAGTCATGGCGCGATGACACCGGCCACATTTGAGTAACTTTCTGAGGGGAAACAGAAACCTTGCCGGAGCATACGCAGCCTTCCGCGAACGACGAGAGGCGATCACCGATCTCGCCTGCTCGAACATCGCGTGGTCCACAATTGCCTCGTGTTGTCCCGGCAGCCTTCCCCGACCATTGTGAATCATCCCAGTGTACGTCGGATTGGACAACATCTTCAGCACCTGCCGCGCGGTCCACGTCCCACGAGTACGCCCCTTGAGCCATCCCAGCCCGTTGGCGTAGTCAGCAATCTCCTGAGGACGCTTGCCACTGACTGCCAGTTCAAAAATCTCCCGAACGCGCTTCGCATCTGTGGGATCGATGATCAGCTGCTTTGAATTTCTGTCGGTCACGTAGCCATATGGGACTCGCCCAGCTACTCGTCGTCCTTTTTGTTTGAGTCCGGCTCTTGCCTCTGCCAGTCTCTCTCGGGTGAGATCCTGCTGGAACTCACTGGCAGCGGCAATGATATTGGACATCAGCCGAGCGCTGGCGGATCTGCCAAAGTGCGGATCGGTCACCACGTGCAGGGAAACATCATGCTGTTCAAATGTCTGCAGAAGAACCTGAAGATGTAGTAACTTTCGAGTCAACCGGTCAACGCTGTAGACAATGATGCGATCCACTCTACCGGCCTCGACGAACTGGAGAAGTCGCCTCAATGACGGACGATCGAGCGATTCACTGGATCCGCCGACGTCTTCGAAAGTCTCACAGACCTCCCAGCCAAACCCGTCCGCGAAATCTCTGCAGATGCTTCGCTGCATGTCGCAGGACGAGAACACTGCGTTCCGGTCACGCGACTGCCGCGTGTAGATCGCAGCCTTCCGTGCCGGCCGCGGAGCATCAGATGCTGGTTTTTCCCGTTTTTTGGCCATACCACAGAATCGGCAAATAACCCGAAGGTCACCACTGTGTCAGCCCAAATTTCCACTTAAACCCCGGTGTCGAAACAATTTCGACCCCGGGGTTTTTTCATGCGCCGACGGTGAGCCATCAACAAAGAGCCACCAGTATCCCAAGTCTTCGCAACAACTTGCGCTGAGCGACGTTCTCTGCCGGTTGCCTTTGTCGAAAAACAGAGACACTGCCAAACGACGCTCTCGGGTCGACTCGGTCCCCAAAAACGCCCTTTGTCTCTCCAAAACTCAGAGACACTCGCCCCGGGTTAAGACCCTCGTTGGCTTCACTGTAAACTCCTGGAATTCCAATTCGACATCTGGGGTTATGCGACCGTGGGGTTATGGACCGAAGATCGAAGGCCGTTGTTCGTGGCAATCGGGCTCTCTCGAACGTACGACCGCACGAAGCAAAATCAATCATATCGTCGTCGAATTCAAACGCGAAGGCATGATCCATCCGTACTCGCGACGACGACTTGGGTGGCAGTCGCTGCAAATCGATTGTTGCTGTTTGCCGGCATCAAAATAGACCGGCACGATCTCGGCCTTGGCAACTCATGACACGCCCTCCTGTGTGGTTTGGGCTGGAGTCATTTCATGCCAGTGTTGCGATCACTTCCTCGTTCCACGGACTTCCATCCGTAGCCAACATGACTGCGCCACTTCATGGAGTGCCGCCGACTAGGCGAGTCAAATCGATGCCACTCCGGTGTGTCGGACCGGAGCAGTGAAGAGAACTGCTGTAAACGGCGGGGGGGGGCGCAACTATCGACAGACTGACGTGCATGTACGAGTGGTCAAGGAGATTCTGTCATGACCAATTACTTCGACGGAATTGGCAGGACGATCGGTCGCTCGTTGGCAAACGCGGCTTGGTGTTGGCGTCGGTAGTTGAGTGGTGTCGTGCCTGTAAATTTTTTGAACCGCTTCACAAAGGCGCTATGGTCGTAGAAACCGCAGTCGATCGCGATCTGCGTAATGCCTGTTGTCCCTTTCTTGAGCGATTCCATCGCGTGATGCAGACGGACCTGCTCCACGAAAGAGTAGGCCGTCATTTTTAAGCGTACTCGGAAGATCCGCATAAAGTGACTGGCGGAAACTCCACAGAGTGCCGCGAGTTCCTCGATCGTGATCCGCTGCCCGAAGTGCTTTGAGACGTGATCGATCGCCGGAAGCAGCTTGACCAGTTCCGCCTGTTCGCCCATCACCTTTTCGTAAAGCTCATTGATGATCACCAGGCCGATGATTCGGCCGTTTTTGTCATGGATGGGGAACTTACTGGAGAACGACCAGCCGGGAGCACGGTTATAGAAGCAGGTGAGATGCACCTCATCGAGCAATGGCTTTCCGCGCTGGAACACCAATTGGTCATTCTGGCGAAAGGACTCCGCGATGATTTTTGGGAACAAGTCGAAGTCGGTCCGGCCAACCACGTCGCTTGACGCGTCGACTTGAATCACTCGTCGCAGCGCCGAACTCATGTAGATGTAACGGGATTCCAGATTCTTGATGGCAAACAGCGCTCCGGGAAGTCGTTGCAGCGCGTCCAGAATCTGTCGGAAGTCTCCCACTTGAGACAGGAATTCAGCGGAAATGTCGGGGTCTGGCATCGGGAAATTGACTCAATCGCGGCGGGCTGCTGGCAACGCGGGATGATAGGATGTTACCATTTTCTGGCAGGATCGTCATAGCCAGGCGGCTTTGGAAGGCTCAGAATTAACTGATCAATTTGGTGATCGGTGACTTTAGGAAACACATGCGCCATGCAACACATGTTTGAGCCGTTGAAGTGTCTGGCAGCAATTTGCACCTTTCTGGTGGTGCTGTGCGGTCGTGCGGTAGGTGAGTCACCGGAAGTGCTGGTGTTAATGCACGAGCCGGGTCGAGTGGAACGATACGATCTGGCGACCGGGGCGCATCGCGGGACATTGCTCAGCGGTCTTCCGCCAGCGAACGTGTTGTTGATGGACTCGGAAGGGCGATTGCTGATTTCCACCGGACTGCCCGGAGGCGCGGGGACCGTGCTACGGTTTGATCCGCGTGGAGCGGGACGCATCGAGACGATCATCGACATCCCGGAAGGTTACGGTGGACGACTCTTTCGCGCGACGGGGATGGCTTGGCACGGTCAGGATCTCCTCGTGGCCAGTCAGGGCGATGGCAAGGTGAAGCGATATTCCTATCCGGACGGAGAATGGCAGGCGGACATCGCGCTGGCGTCGCCCGGCGGCATGACACAGTTAGCGATCGATGGCGGGCGGCTCTACATCACGGATTTCGTCGCGCAAGCCTTACGCCGCAGTTCGGAGAAACTGGATGGCACGATGAGTGAAGTCTGGGCTCAACATGGTGCGCAGTCGCCGTGGGGTTTGGTCTTCGACAAAGGTCACGCCTTTTGGAGCACCTCCGGCAACCGCATTCTGAGATCTGATGGCAGAGACACGATTGAGTGGGCCGGTGCAGGAGGCGGATTGAGCACACCTGTCGGGTTGACGATCGGGCCTGACGGACTTCTCTATGTTGCGAACCTGCAGAGCAAAGTGACGATCTGGAACACCGATGCGCCGCAGGTCGGGCCGCCGCTTCGTGTGTTCGACGGGCCGGAAGTGAAGACCCCGCTGAGCTTTGCGTTCACAACAAATGTCATGTCCGCCAAAGAGTTTGTTTACGCTGCGCCAGTTGATTCGCGACAAGCCACTTCGGAGAAGCTGGCGTTTTTTGAATCGAAGATTCGACCGCTGCTCCATGCACGCTGCATGGAATGTCACGGGGCCGAGGTTCAGGAAGGGAAGCTGCGTCTCGACTCGCGGCATGGCTGGGAGAAAGGGGGCGAGTCGGGCACAGCGCTCGCGCCAGGAAAGCCAGAAGCCAGCTTGTTGATCAAGGCGGTGCAATACACCGACAAGGATCTGCAAATGCCACCCGAGAAATCGCTTTCAGCCGACGAGATCGCGTTGCTGGCCGAGTGGGTGCAGCAAGGAGCGATTGATCCCCGGCTCGATGTGGGAGCCGCCACTCAGCCGGAGACCGATGATTGGGCCGCCGAGTTTCAGAAACGACTCGACTGGTGGAGCCTCAAACCGCTCGCAAGCCCCGAGCTTCCAGTGGTGACCGATATTCGCTGGTCACAAAATCCGGTCGATCGATTCATTCGCAACGGGTTGGAGGCAGCGAACTTACAGCCCGCTCCGGTCGCCGATCAGGAAGTCTTGCTGCGTCGCCTCTCGTTCGTGTTGACGGGACTGCCACCGACTCCAGCCACGCGAGAAAGGTTCTTGAAGCAGTGCCAGAGCGATGCGACCGAAGCCTACAAAAGTCTGGTCGATGAACTGCTCGACTCGCCGCAATTCGGGGAAAGGTTCGCTCGGCACTGGATGGACGCCGTGCGATACACCGACACCTACGGCTACGAGTGGGACATTCCCGCGAAGGGTTCCTTCGAGTATCGAGACTATCTGATCCGGGCGTTCAATGGCGATGTTGGTTTCGACACGTTCTTGCGTGAGCAGCTTGCAGGCGACCTGGTGAGTCCGCCCCGCGTGAACTCTGAACTCGGGACTAACGAGAGCATTATCGGTCCCATGTTCTACCACATGGGCGAACACCGCCACGGGTCGAGCCTGGCATACAACGGCGTCCATCAGGAGATGGTCGCCAACAAGATTGACGCCTTCTCCAAGGTCTTCCTGGCCACGACCGTGGCCTGCGCCAAGTGCCACAACCACAAACTGGAAGCGGTCTCACAGCGCGATTATTACGCGATCGGAGCGATGTTCATCACGCCACGTTGGGCCAGTCGGCCCGCCGATGCGCCAACGAAGAATGACACAGTGATTGCTCGGCTTAAGAAGCTGCGCGAACGGATCGGCGAGGAGATTGCTAAACAATGGAGCACCGTCGAGCTTCAGCCGATGGGCTGGCAAGCTCCATTACAAGTTCCTGATTTGGCACAGCCTCCGCTCGACGACATCGCGTATCCGATGTTCAAGCTGCTAAAGGCCGAAGGGGAGATCGAGGCTGCATGGACGGCTCTGGCCACCGAGTGGGCGACGACGCGAGCGGCACGGTTGAAGGCCAACGAGGCATTTCAAACTCTGGCCGATTTTTCCCAGCCGGTGTTACCGGCCGGATGGGTCAGCGACGGCGAAGGAATGACTCATGGCTGGGTCGATGATGCGACGCCTTTGATTGCACTCGATGGTGATCAAGTGATTGCGAGGCTACTGCCGCGCGGCTATCACACGCATGCATTGTCATCCAGGCTGCCGGGCGCGTTGCGGATGCCTCCTCAACATCTTGTGCCGGGTCAGTTTGTCAGCCTCAACTTGGCTGGCGGCGAGTTTGGTGGCTGGCTGCAGATGGATGAGAACTCGTTTCTAAACGAAGGGGTCGGAGTTCTGAATCAGGTCGAACCAACATGGCGAGGGTTTGGCGACACGGCCATGAAGGGTGGTGTCACCAAAGTCACCCTCGACTTCGTAACGTCATCGCTCAATCCCAATTTTCCCGCCCGAGTCGGTATCGTTCCTGGGCTTCCGAACAACGATCACGGCTACGACAAGCGAAGCTGGATCAGCATCACGGGGATCGCCACGCATGACGTGGGTGGTGCTCCGCAGTCGACGCTCGACCCGTTTGAGTCGCTCTATGAAGGCCCGGCCCCCAAGTCGCGCGACGAAGCTTTGAATCGCGTCACTGCGTGGCTTTCAGGGACGATTCATCGCTGGTGCCATGGCGAGCATCGAGCGGGTGACCGGCAGGTTTTGAACTGGCTGATTATGAACAAGTTATTGCTCAATCAAGCGACTGCTGAGAGTCCGCTGGCCGCATTGTTGGCAGAGTATCGGCAAGTCGAACAGGGGATCGCCTTCCCTCGTTCGGTCAACAGCATGGATGAAAGAGAATTCGCCAAGTCAGGGCTGCACCTGAACATCCGAGGCAACTATGACGCACTTGGCGACCTGGTGATGCCCGATTCGCTTCAAATGTTTGCTGGGCGAAACACCGTATCGCAAAGCTCCGGCAGCGGACGACTGGAACTCGCCGAGTCTTTGTTGCACCCCGAGCATCCCCTGACATCGCGGGTCTATGTCAATCGCGTCTGGCAGTGGGTGTTCGGGGCGGGACTCGTTTCTACACCTGACGACTTCGGACGTCTCGGCGACAAACCCTCGCATCCCGAACTGCTCGACTGGCTGGCCCGCGACTTCATGAAACATAGGTGGTCCACCAGGCAACTGGTAAGGCAACTTGTGCTCAGCGAAACCTTCAAGCAATCTGGAAACGTCAGTGAGGCGGCCCGGCAAGCGGACCCAGATAACCGCCTGCGCCACCACTATCCGACGCGGCGGATGGAAGCCGAAGAGATTCGTGATGCCTTGCTGGCCGTCTCCGGGCGGCTGGATCGTCAACTCTATGGCCGGCCGATCAACCCATCTCGACCGGTCGAGGACGCCGCCAAGCGACTCTTCTCCGGGCCACTCGACGGAAACGGGCGACGTTCGCTCTATCTGACGATGTCGATCATGGCTCCGCCGAAATTCCTGATGACGTTCGACCTGCCCGACTTGCGGCTGCCCAGCGGCAAACGCAGTGTCACCAGCGTGCCAACGCAGGCTCTCGCGTTGCTCAACGATCCGCTAGTCAGTCAGTTGGCACGGCATTGGGCGACCGCTTTGGTCAAAATGCCGCATACCTGCCCCGAGGAACGTATCGACAGCATGTTCGTCGCCGCTTTAGGGCGTACGCCTCGCGAGGCGGAACGCCATGGCTGGCTTCAGTTGCTGCAACAGGTCGCCACCTCAACGGATGTCATGGCCGACGAATCGGCCTGGACGCAACTCGCGCACACGTTCTTCAACGCCCAGGAATTCATCCACTACCGCTAACATATCCTTCAACGGTACACCATCATGAATCACCGAACATCCCAGTGCCCAGGTCGCATCACTTCGTCGAGTACAAGGCGCGGATTTTTACAGCATGCTTCCGCCGGTTTCGGCTGGCTTGCGCTGCAAAGCCTATTTTCACGCACTGCAGTGGCTGATGCGCTACTGCCCGCCAAGGCCAGGAACATCATCTTTTGCTTTATGGATGGTGGCCCCAGCCACGTCGATACGTTCGACTACAAGCCGATGCTCAAGAAGCATCAGGGGCAGCCGATCGGCTCGAAGTGGATCAACAAGAAATCCGATAACGGAGCCGGCCGAGTATGGTTGGGGTGCCCTTGGGAATTCAAGCAGCGCGGCGGGAGCGGACTGTGGGTGAGCGATTTGTTTCCGCATCTGGCCAACGTGGCTGATCATCTTTGCGTGGTGCGGTCGATGGTGGGTGAACTGCCGCTGCACGGGCAATCGAACCTGCTCCTGCATACAGGCCGCGTGCTGGGGCAAGCGCCCAGTATCGGGGCTTGGATTTCTTATGGATTGGGAACCGAGAATGCGAATCTGCCTGCTTATGTTTTATTGAACAACGACTGGGTGCCCAACGGCGGCCTTGAGAACTTTGGCAGTTCCTTTCTACCTGCCAGCCATCAGGCCACGACGATGCGCGCCAAGGGAACGGCGGTTGACAACATTGTTCCGCAAGATCTTCCCGCGCTGCAGCGACAGAAGCTGGCTTTGCTGGCCGAATCGGACGCGGCCTTCGGAGCGCAAACCTCGAACCCGCAAGCGATCGAAGCAGCCATTGCCAATTACGAGACCGCGTTCCGCATGCAAAGCATTGTTCCTGACCTCGCCGACATCAGCCGTGAACCGGAGCACATTCAAAAGCTGTATGGAGTCGATTCCACCGACGAGCATCAGCGGTTCTACGCCACTCAAGCCATCCGCGCCCGACGGCTGGTTGAAGCAGGGGTGCGGTTTGTTGAAATCACCTGTCCCAGTTTCGATGGCAACAACTCGCCGTGGGACCAGCACACCCATCTCAAGCTCAACCATGAAAAGAACGCTCGTGTGACGGAGCAATCCGTGGCGGCTTTGATCACCGATCTCCACCAACGCGGTCTGCTCGATGAAACAATTGTTTTGTGGGCAGGCGAAATGGGTAGAACACCCGCCGTTGGAGCCATCAATGACTCAACGGGCCGCGACCACCACGTCAGCGGCTACACGATTTTCATGGCGGGCGGCGGTTTCAAAGGGGGCATAACCTATGGCGAGACCGACGAGTTCGGCACGAACGCGATCTCCAATCCCACGACGGTGCATGACCTGCACGCCACTATCCTGCATCAAATGGGACTCGATCACGAACGTCTGACCTATCGCTACGGTGGCCGAGATCATCGACTGACCGATGTGCATGGCAAAGTGATTCAGGAGGTATTGGCATGACAGAGCTAAACGTTGTGATCCGTTTTAGCTTTGCGGCCAGTGTGATAATAACGTGCCTATCAACTGCACGGGCCCAGACGCGAGACACGTTGCCGGAGTCCTGGGCTGCCACGGATGAGTGGCTATGACA
>CAZLOQ010000042.1:0-34911 GCA_964561125.1 uncultured Chitinophaga sp.
GCGGTGGCAACGCACTTGTTCAATTTGCTTCCGTCCTGAACCCGGTCGCCCGCTGTAAATTCATCTGTCCGGTGTTGTAATCAGCGATCGATCGGGCAAATTCTCTCCGTGCAGCGGCCAGGGCTTGAAGTGACTGCAGTGCCTCCAGTGGTAGTCCCTGGCCGTTCTGGATCCGCTCCAGATTCCTCCGGTACGATGATTCAGCAGAGTCCACAGCCTGCACGGCTGTCGCCATCTGTTTTTTTCCGCTGGTCACCTGCAGGTATGCTTCCGTGACTTCTCTGGACACCTGATCCATCACCTGCAGTTGTCGTGCGCGCACCTGGCTGATACGAGCGCGAGATTCCCGCTGTGCGGCCTGCTCCCCTAACCCCAGTTGCCGCACTTCCCAGAACGCCATCGCATCCGCATCAAGGCGATCGCCGGCCCCACGCAAATCGCTCCCTAAGCCACCTGCCAGGCCCCCATAGCTGGCCGACAGCAGCACGCTCGGAATGAGCGGACTCCGGCGTTCCCGATTCAGCCGTTCCACAGCCTCGCCCACCAGATAGCGGCATTCAGCCAGCTCCGGACGGTAGCTCAGTGCCATCGCCACAAGCTGCTGCAGGCTTTCATTTCCGGACACCAGCTCGATCGGCACCAGACGCGTGTCGGCAGGCTTCAGAATGGTCGGCTGATCCCAGCGCAACTGTTCAGCCAGCCGAGCACTGGCAGTCGCCGCAGCCTCCTCAGCCCGCAACTGCTCACACCGCCGCAAAGCCAGTTCAGTCAGCGCCCGGTCATGATCCGCCTCCGTCCCCGCTCCGCTCGTTGCAAACTCCCCTGTGGTCCGTTCCAGCTGTTCAACCAGTCTCACCACTTCGTCACAGATCGCCAATTCCTGTTCTGCTCGCAACAGCTCCATGTACTTCACCCCGGCAGCCAGCAGAGCGTCGTTCTGAGCAGCCTTTGCGCCGTGGCGCCTGGCCTGCAATGTCATCGCCGCGATCCGCGGCTGAAAAACGGCATCGGCCACGTGAAACTGAGCGATCAGTCCCGGAGTAGCCGGGGAGCCGGCTCCCACCGCACCGGCTCCAAGTCCGCCGTAGAAGCTGCCTCGGCTGGTTTCGATGACGCTTCCGGCGACATCCTGGATGCGTCCTTCGTGCTTGTTGTAGTTCAGACCGGCCCGCAGGGACGGGAGCTTCAGTGCTCTGGCGCGGTCCAGTTGCCCATAGGCTTCCTCCATTCGAGCTCTTGCCCAGGCAGCCTGAACGCTGCGTCCTGAGGCCAGCGACAAAGCGGTTGCCAGATCGATTCGTGTCAGCTCGACCTCGGGGACGATCGGCACGGGCGGAGAGGCCGAAGAACCAACTGCTGGCAGTGTTGCCGAAGGGGCGGCCGGATTGTCTGTTGCAGCGGGCACCATGGCAGCGTCCGGCGGAACGGGGGGCACAGGTCCTGTCTCCGTGACTGACTGCTGCGAAAATTCAGAGTCCGTCCGCACGTGAACTGAACCATCCTGTATTTGCGGCACGACAAGCTGGCAACCTGTGAGCCAGCAGCAGCCCACAGCTAACAGTGCACATCCCAGCTGCTTCATGGCATCCCGCTCAATCAACTCAGGCAGCGATCCCGCTCAAATCGAATGCACGGTGCATTCCGTCGCATCTGAATTCGGCATTGCCTTGAGTGTGACTGGGTGAACTTTGTCGCCGGCAGCGATTTTGTCGGCCCGTTACTGTCGTTGCATCCGAAAAAACCATCTCAAACTACCCAGATTATGGCGATTTCAGGGCGATTTCCACTGTTTGCCCGTCACGAAAAGCGGCAGCATTTGCCGTGATGACCACGTCGTCTTCGCTGATGCCTGAGACAATTTCCACTTCTGTTGCCGTTCGCAGCCCGGTCACCACTGGTCGTTGCTGCAGCACACCGTCCGTTCCAACCACAAGGCATAGGCTTTCGCCCGCCTGCTGCAGCACTGCAGCTTTGGGCAATACCAGTGCGTGGTCGTTCTGGCCAACGATCAGTTCCACATTGGCATACATCCCGGGGCGTAAACTGCCACCGGCATTCTCGATGTCGATTTCCACCTGCAAAGTCCGCGTTTGCTCATCCAGCGTCCAGCTGGTTCTGGCGACCTCTGCGGCAAACTGTCGTTGCTGCATGGCGGGGATCTTAACCACTGCAGCACTGCCGCGGTTAATCCGTACTGCGTCCGCTTCGGGGACTCGTGCCATCACGCGAACCCGCGTGGTATTTACCAGTGTGAACAGGGGCTTCGAAGCACCTCCGGCCACTGCCAGATCACCAGGGTGCACATATCGGGCGGTGACGATTCCAGCGAAAGGTGCGTGGATCTGCAGATAACCGCACAATGTCTGCAGTCGCTGGACTTCGGCAACCGCACTCTCCCGACGGGCTTCCATAGCCCGGAGATCCGCTTCTGCACGCGCTGAAGCTGCCCGGGCCTCTCCCCGGCGGGCCGACGCGGACAGGACGGCAGCCGCCAGTTCCTCCAGCGATGATTCGGCCGCTGCCAGTTTCTGCGCTGCCTCTTCTGCCAGTCTGGTGGTTACTGCGCCCGATTCAGCAAGGCCTGCCAGACGCCTTGATTCGCTCGTCAGCCGCGTCACTTCGGACTCAATTCGTCGCCGCCCTGCTGCCGCCTCAGCTTCCTCTGCCTCCGCGGAACGCTCTGATGCGACCGCCAGCTGCACGGCCGCTTTTGCCTGGCCGATCTCGGCTTCCGACTGCCGCTGCAGAGCCTGCTTTTGACGAAGTTCGTCCTGCAGTTCAGGAGCTGCAAGGACCGCCAGCAGCTGACCCTGCGACGGTGTGGATACCAGAGTGTCGCTGTCCACCGCAGCGGCTACGGGGCCGCTGACAGAATCGCCGATATCCACCAGCACCTGCTCGACGACACCACTGCTTCGTGGATGAAGATCAGCCTGCAGCCACGCCTGCACGATCCCTGGCTGCTCGGTCTTCTGAACAATCGACTTCCGCTGCGGTTTACCAGCCTGCACCCGCGGAAGTGCGGTTGTCTTTGCCGTCTCGCCGGAGCCCGGAGCCGGATCCTGGGACACTTGAGCCTGGCAGCCGGAGAGGACAATCAGCAGCGTCGCCGCGCCGATGTTCAGTGAATAATGCAGCATCAGAGTATTCCTTCGAGCTCTGCATGGACATGGTTGTCCGCGCGGCGGTCAGCAGAGTTTCCGACGTAATGTCGGCTGTTCGGGTCCCCTGGATGCAGAGAAGCAGAAGCGGCCTCGGGACAAAGGCAGCAGTAGGCTGCCGGCAGGATGAATAACGCTGCGACAGTCGCCGCACTGAGTCCGCCCATGACCGCGAGTCCCAGCGGAGCTGTACTGGCATCGCTGCTGCCCCAGCCCAGAGCCAGCGGCAGCATACCTGCCAGCATGGCTGAACTGGTCATCAGAATTGCCCGCGATCGTTCGGTCACCGCGCGCTCAGCCGCGACAGCAGCTTTCACTGCACTTCCGGCGGAACGTCGATGCTGTTCAGCAAAACTGATCAGCAGAATCGCATTTGCCATGGAGACACCCAGACTCATGATGATTCCGATGAACGACTGGATGTTCAGCGTGGTCCCGGTAGCCGACAGCAACAGGCTGCTGCCTGCCAGCACGGCGGGGACGGTCGTCACGGCCGCCAGCGCCAGGCGAAATGACTGGAAGTTCGCAGACAGCATGAGGAAGATGGCGAGTACTGCGAGCACGAGGCCGGTTCCCAGGCCACTCACCATCTGCCGCAGCGGGGGAATCTGGCCGCGGACTTCGCAGGTGATCCGTCCGGGTTTTGGCTGAACTCCCCTGCGATCGACTTCGTCCTTCATCGCATCATCCTGCTGCTGAACGCGGCGGACGGCGGCTTCCACGCGAGCAGCAGCGGAGCCGAGATCGGTGCCGTCGATATTTGCAGTGATTGACAGTTCACGCTTCATGTTGTAGCGATCAAATTCGCCCGGCATTTTGCCGGTGCTGAGTTCTGCGACGTCGCGCAGCAGCACGGCCCCTGCATCGCTCTTAAGCACCGGGATCGCGCCCAGTTCAGCGGCTGATTTCAACGCCGGCTGCGGAATTTCGACCTGTACCTGATATCCGATTCCCGATTTGGGATCAGGCCAGTAACTGGGGACGACAAAGCGACTGGAGGAAGTCGCAGCCAGCACAGAACGGCTGATCTGATCCGTTGTCGCTCCTGCCAGTCCCGCGCGCTCCCGGTCAATCTTCACATCGACTGTGGGATACTCCAGCGACTGCACGATCTGCACGTCTCGCAGCATCGGCTCCTGCTGAAGTTCAGACTGCAGTCGCAGTGCGTAGTCGCGATTTTCCGCGAGTGAACCGCCACGAACGGCAACCTCCACAGGAGCGGCCGCTCCAAAACTCATGACCTCACTGACAATATCGGACGGCTCAAAGGAAAATCGCAGCTGCGGAAACTCGGTGGAAAACCGCTGGCGGAGCCGGCGTTTGAGTGCTTCTGTGTTGATGTCTGCACCGGGGCGGAAGGCGACGCGGAGAATGGCTTCCTCCGGGCCTCGCGAAAACTGGTAGACGGAATTGATCGGAAATGAGGCGGGTACTGTCCCGGCGTAGCCCAGTGACAAGGCGACATTCCCCTCGCCTGCCTCCTGCTCGATCTCCCGCAGTACCTTCACAGCGTACTGTTCCGTGGCTTCAACATGCGTGCCGTCAGGTGCCCGCAAACGCAGACGAAACTCGCCTGCATCGGTGCCGGGGAAGATCTCCAGCCCCGCCTGCTGTACGGCTCTCCAGGCCACGAGGAGGCAGAGTACCACATAAGCTGGCACTACCAGCCAGCGAACCTGAATGAATCCGCCGGCAACGCGCTGCAGGAGCGTTTTCAGAGGACCGTTGCTCTGCCGGGCAGGGTCTGATTCCGATTTTGATTCTGATTCGGTGGTGTGAGCAGATCTGAGCAACCAGATGCAGAGAATTGGTACGAGGGTACTTGAGAGCACATACGAACCGGTCATGGAGAACATCACGGCGAGTGCCAGCGGTGCAAACAGTTCGCGGGGAGCTCCCTGCATGAAGAATGTCGGCAGAAAGACGGCCAGCATGCACAAAAGCGCCAGCAGACGCGGGAGTGCCGTCTGCTGATTGCCCCGCCAGACAGCCAGCGATACAGACCCGGTTCGCCGCAGCTGGGAGTGGATGTTCTCAATTTCCACTGTGGCCTCGTCCACCAGAATTCCCACGGACAAAGCGAGGCCCCCCAGCGTCATCAGATTGATTGTCTGGCCGGTGAGCCATAATCCGGTCACCGCAAACAGCAGTGCCAGTGGAATGTTCAGGACCACGACCAGAGCGCTCCGCCAGTCCCGCAGGAACAGGAGCACCATGAGCCCGGTGAGCACAGCACCAAGAAGTCCTTCGGTGGACAGTCCAGAGACAGCCCGAGTGACCCAGGGGGACTGGTCAAACTCAAACGAGACACGAATATCGTCCGGGAGTTCTTTCTGCATGGCTGGGAGTGACGAGCGAATCTGACTGATGACATCCATGGTCGAGGCGTCTGCCCGTTTTGTGGCCAGGATGTAAACCGCTCGCCGGCCGTTGACAAGTGCGTAGCCTGTTGTCACGTCAGCGGAATCCTCGATCGTGCCGATATCGCGCAGATAGACCGTGCGTTCCCCGGTGCGGACCGGGATGCGTCCCAGATCGCTGAGGTCGCGGGCGAGCGCATTGGTGGGAACAGCGGGGTACAGGTCGCCGATGCGCACGTTGCCGGAGGGCGCGATGGTGTTCCCGCGAGTCAGTGCGGTGATGATTTCATCAGGAGACAGACCGTAAGCACGCAGCCGATCCGGGTTCGCGCGGATGACCACCGTACGGGCGGAACCGCCGAACGGAGGCGGCGCGGACACTCCGGGAAGCGCTGAGAACAGCGGACGGACACGGAACAGCGCCTGATCCTGAATCTCAGCGATTGTTCGTGTCGCGCTGGAAAGCACCAGACAGCCGACGGGGACGCTGCCGGTGTCAAATCGCATCACGAACGGAGGTACGGTGCCGGGCGGCATCATAGCTCGTGATCGATTCACGTAATTGATCGTTTCAGCCATCGCCTGCGCCATGTTGGTGCCGGGATGGAAGATCAGTTTCATGAGCGCTGTGCCCTGTACATTCCGGCTTTCCACGTGATGAATGCCGTTGATGTACAGAAAGTGATACTCGTAGTAATTCGTCAGCAGCCCTTCCATCTGGGCCGGATCCATGCCTCCATAGGGCTGACAGACATAGATGACAGGAAGATTCAGAGCCGGGAAGATATCAACCGACATTCGCCGCAGCGGCAGGTCCGCTCCGTGCGAACGCAGCCAGTCATCAACGGCGCGTGGTCGCACGACACTCAAGCCGGTCATCACCAGCGTCAGGAGGAGCACCAGAACGGTTTTCGGTCGCCGCAGGGCAAACCCGATGGGATTCATGAAGATCTCCGCCGGCTGCGACTGTTCATTCGGGATTTCCAGTCTTCCGGAAGACAATCACGTGCTGTCGCGGCAGAATGTGAATGGTCTCCAGCCATGTCAGGCCGAATTCGGGTTGCTCTGCTTCTTTGCGGACCTGGGCCTGAGTCATTTTGTGGACTTCCTTGATGGGTACTGCCGGGTCTTCCTTGCGGTATTCCACAAACACCAGGCGACCTCCCGGGCGGAGGGCTTTTGAGATATCCATGAGCATTTCATAGGGGTACTCGAATTCGTGATACACGTCGACCATGATGGCCAGATCGACACTGGCGGGCTTCAGGTTTGTTCTGCGTTCGCTGCCACGCACGGGTTCCACGTTTTCGACACCGTATTTTTCGCACCAGGCTTTGAGTCGATCGAGCATTTCCTGCTGCACGTCAACTGCCATGACCTTGCCGTCCGGCAGCACGCGTTCGGCCATCTGCAGTGAGATCACGCCACTCCCGGCACCTATGTCGGCAATGACCTGACCGGGCTGCAGTTTGAGTGAGCGAATGAGCAGGGTGAGTCGTTCTTCTTCTTCGCGTTCAGAGCGTTCCAGCCAGAGTGCACCGGCGAAGCCCATGACATGGGCGATTTCGCGCCCCATATAGAACTTGCCGATTCCATCGGGGTCATGCTCGCGCCGCGTTTCGTACCGCTGCGGGGACTTCTGGTCTGCGGACTTCCCTGTCACCGGTTCATCGGCTGCGAGAGCAGTAACGGGAAACAGCAGAAGCAGGCAGAGCAGGCGTGACATGACGGGCAACCTGTAGCGAAGGAAAGCAAAAAATCCTGCTGACAGCTTTCACATTTGCCGCAGCAGGTTTCGATCTTGTAACGCAAACGTCACTTTACCGGGACAACGCTGGCCTTTTTGATGTAGTCAAGCGCGGGGAATTGTTTTTTGAGGTATTCGTTGCCCTGTTCCTGAATGAGCAGCTGATTGGGCTTCTGACCGTATTCGGCGTTGATTTTTTTGACAACATCGAGGCCTTCAACCACCTTGCCGAAGGGAGCGAAGCCGAGGTCATCCAGACGCTGATTATCGGCCGTGTTGATGAACAGCTGGCAGGTGCGGGTGTTTTCGCCTTTAGTGGCGAACGTCACGAAGCCGGTAAGATTGCTTTGCACGACGGGGTCATCCGTGATCTCATTGTCTTTCCATTTTGCATAGACGGCGGGGTCGCCGTTCATGCCCCACTGGACGACGAAACCCGGGACAACGCGGAAGAAGCGGCATTCGTCGTAGTAGCCGGCGGTGACGAGTTCATGAAACCGGTCTGCTCCCTTTGGCGCCCATTTGCGCTGAACTTCCACGACGAAGTCACCGCAGGAGGTTTCAAATTTCACACGGAAGGTTTCGGGGACGGCGGTACCAGCGGCGGTGGCTTTGGATTTTTCCTGAGCGATGGCGGGGACAGCGAGGCTGGCAGCGAGCAGGCAGAAGAGCAGGTGTTTCATGGTTTTGTCCGGGATAAACGGGAAGAAGGAGTGATCAACAGGAGTCAGGCAGACGGAGTGGCTGGAGGACCACGGCGAGGAATGTAACTGCGAAGGTAATTCAGGCTTTGCTGCAGCGAGGCGATGCGATCATCGAGGGAGCCTTCGAATGCACGGTCTTCGACTTCCACGCAGACCGGTCCGCAATAGCCGGCATCGGTGAGTTGTGAGAAGAAGCGGCCCCAGTTCACGTCGCCCATGCCTGGCAGCTTGGGGGTGTGATAGCGGTTGGGGTGTGCGAGAATGCCGACCTGATCGAGTCGCTGCTGATCCAGTCGCACGTCCTTTGCATGAATGTGTACAAGCCGATCACGGAACTCTCTGAGCGGAGCGAGGTAATCCATGTGCTGCCAGATCATGTGGGACGGGTCATAATTCAGCCCGAAACTGGCGGACGGAATGTCGGTAAACATGCGTCGCCAGATATCAGGACTGACTGCGAGATTCTTTCCGCCGGGCCATTCATCAGCCGTGAACAGCATCGGGCAGTTTTCGATGCCCACTCTGACGCCGGATTCTT
This sequence comes from uncultured Chitinophaga sp., assembly GCA_964561125.1. Classification (GTDB taxonomy): domain Bacteria; phylum Planctomycetota; class Planctomycetia; order Planctomycetales; family Planctomycetaceae; genus SXXK01. The sequence continues at coordinate 8,511 of CAZLOQ010000042.1, forward strand.
CTGCGAGGGAGATCAGGGGGCGCCAGGTTTCGAGGAATCGTGGCCAGTTTGCATCGACGGACTGTGTCCAGTCACGGCCGACGAACGTATTCACACGTGTAATCCCCATGAGCTTTGCTGCGCGGATGACAGCCTGCAGATGATTCACCGCGGTCGTTGCTTCAGCGGGGTTGGGGCTGAGCGGATTCGGGTAGTAGCCAAGGCCGCTGATCTGCACACTCGTTCGCTGCACGACCTGCTGAATCTGATCGATATCAGCCGAACTGATGCCAGCCACGTCGATGTGGCTGACACCTGCATAGCGACGTTCGGCCTTCCCGGCCGGCCAGCAGCAGACTTCGACACAGTCGTAGCCGAGGCTGGCGGCCGTTTCGAACAGCTGCTGGAAGGTGAGATCAGGAAGAATGGCACTGACGAAACCAAGTTGCACGCCGGGGGTTCCTGAAGCTGAAGAGGCGAGAAATGAATCTGCGGGGTGGCTGTGTTTCAGCCCAGCTGCTCGCGAACTTTCTCCAGCAGCAGTTTTGTTGCGCGAATGCCGGCGAATTCATCGAGTTTTCCGCCTTCGTATTCGATGCCGACATAGCCGGAATATCCGGCGGCGAGCACGATTTTCATCATGCGGAGATAGTCGGTTTTTGTCTCGTTGCCATCGGCGTCGAAATCATGAGATTTGGCGCTGACGGCTTTGGCGAAGGGCATGAGTTCTTCGACACCTTTGTAGCGGTCATACCATTCATCGCCGCCGATCCGGAAGTTGCCGAAGTCGGGCAGAGTGCCGCAGTTGGGGAGATTGACGGCCTTCATGACTCCGGCCAGCCAGGCCCCATTGCTGGAGAGGCCGCCGTGATTTTCCACGATGACATTGAGCTTGTGAGGGGCGGCGAATTCGGAGAGGCGTCGGAGTCCGTCGGCGGCGCGCTGCTGTTGTTCTTCGAAGGTTCCGGCGCTGCCGGCATTGACGCGGATGGAGTGGCAGTCGAGAGCTTTGGCGGCTTCGACCCATTTGTAGTGATTCTCGACGGCCTGGCGACGACGATTTTCGTCCGGGTCGCCAAGGTTGCCTTCGCCGTCAATCATGATCAGGAGCGTTCTGACACCGATGTCACCGGCGCGTTTCTTGAGTTCTGCAAGATACGCCGCATCCTTTGCCTTGTCCTTGAAAAACTGGTTTACGTATTCGATGGCACTGATTCCGAATTCCTTTTTAGCCGTGGCAGCAAAGTCGAGGTTGTTAAGTTTGCCGCCGAAGATGGTGCGGTGCAGCGACCACTCAGCCAGGGAAATCTCGAACTTTGCCACAGACGACGCAGCAAACGTGACCGGGGCCTGCACGGCAGCAAGAGCAGCAGCAGACGCTGCGAGGAATGAACGGCGGGAACAATGCGGATTCATGTGGGATGTCTTTCGATCGATGCGGATGTGTGGTATGAAGGAGGTGTGTGGCGCCGGCGATCCCGGCAGCGTCTGAATTTCCCGGATCCAGGGTGAAATGCGGAGTGTATCGCTGCTCGCATGAATTCTCAATTCTGAGGGATTCGCTCGTACGAACTGAGACTTTCAACTCAACCCTTCTCTGTGTCAGGGCAGCAAAACGATGACCGAACTATGCGACCTGCCCCCGTCAGTGCTCATCGCCGGCTGCGGCTACGCTGGCATGCGTGCCGCCAGATTCTGGCTGCAGTGCGGGGCCCGTGTCACCGCAATCACTCGGTCGCCGGAACGAGCTTCTGAGTTCGCTGCCGCCGGGCTTGAGCCGGTTGTACTCGAACTCACCGATCCGGATCCCTGGCCACAGTTGCCGGCGGCCGAACTGATCATCTGGAGCGTCGGCTACGACCGTTCCTCCGGACATTCCCGTGAAGCGGTCTGGCTGGACGGACTCAAACGCTTCCTGAATCGCCTTCCTCCGACCGCAAATCCACGACGAATTCTGTTGACATCCAGCACCAGTGTGTACGGGGATTGCGGGGGCGGTGATGTGGATGAGCAGACGCTGCCGCAGCCGGAACAGGATGGGGGGCTGGCCTGCCTGCAGGCTGAGCGGTTGCTGGAGGAGTTTGCAGCTGTGAATGGCGTCATGGCCGTGACTCTGCGGCTGGCTGGCATTTACGGCCCCGGGCGTCTGCTGCGGCGACTCGATGATCTGCGCAGCGGAGTGCCGATTGCCGCTGACCCCGACTCATGGCTGAATCTGGTTCATGTGGATGACATCACGCGCTCGCTTGATTTTTGTGCCCGGCACTCGCAGCCACCGCGAATTCTGAATGTAGCCGCAGCTGAGACGGCAACTCGCCGCGCGTACTATCAGACGCTTGCCGAACTGGCCGGGGTCCCCGAACCCCGCTTCGCTCCGGCACCTTCGGGGGGGGCGGGAAGAACGGGAAATCGTCGTGTGGTGAGCATTGAACGTCCGCGGCTGGGGCTGAGTTTTCGTTATGAAGACTGTCGCTCCGGACTGACTCAGGCACTCAATCTGACGCCGCCGGGCGCGCCGTGATCCGGGCAGGTTTCCGGATCGATGGCCTTGACCTGCGCTCGTCAGGTCACCGGGCAGATCATCGGTGAATTCAGCTGATTGGTGTCAGTTCGGGGATGGGGCTGGCGGCAGCCAGCTGCTGGGTGATTTCGCGAGGAATTCCGGGGGCCAGTCGGAGGACTCCGACGTCGAAGACATTGTGCAGAATAGTTGAGATCAGCGAGGGGATGGTAATGGGGCTGGAGGCGGGTTCGCCGGCATCCCGGGAAGACTGGCCGATCACCTGTCCGCCCGGATAGCCGCCGCCGGCCACAAGCAGGGGCGCGAGTCCGCCCCAGTGATCGCGGCCACCGTTGCCGTTGATGCGCGGCGTACGCCCCATTTCCCCACACGCCACCAGCAGGATGCGATCCTGGAGTGCTCGCTGACGGAGATCGTCAAGGAAGGCTGACAGGGCATGATCGAGCGGTCCGCCCATGTATCGCATGCCTTCAGCGACTCCCGCGTTATTGGCATCAGCATGCATGTCCCAGACGAAGTTGGTGGTGACAGTGACAAAGCCGCAGCCGGCTTCGCAGAGCCGCCTGGCGAGCAGCAGGAGCTTTCCGAGGCTCTGCACGTTGTCGACGTAGTTGCGGTGATTGTTCCAGCGACGACTGATGTCGTCCGGGCGCAGGAGTGTTGCGGTATCGTAGCGGGCCACGAGGGCCGGATCTTCCCTGCTCAGGTCAAACGCCTGAGCTGCTCCGCCCACCAGTGTTTCAAACGCCTGCTGCCGGATCCGATCCATGCCGGCGAGAGTTCCGCTGCGTTCCATGCCCCGACGAAGGCCATCCAGCTGAGCCAGCAGGGTGCGGCGATCGTCGAGTCGTGTGCGGTCAAGCTGCAGCTGCATATTTTCCTGAGCTTCGCCGCTGCCACCAGGTACGAAGGGCCGATAGCCACCGCCCAGCTTTCCGGCGGAGGTGAAGTCGCCGAAGGATTTCACAAAGGGCTGAGCAGAGGGTTGGACGGCCTGGGGAAACAGCGCGACGTTGGTTGGCAGTCCGGTTCCGGGCCGGTTGGTGCCGGCAACGCGCGAATACAGCGAACCAAGATTGGCATCGAGCGAATGCCGACCGAGGATGGGTTTGATGTCATGGTTGCCGTCACCCGTGACAAACGAGCGCACAATGGTGAACTGATCGGCGCGTTCAGCAAGGAGTGGAAACGTGCCGCCGAAGGTGATTCCCGGTATCTTCGTCTGCAATTCGCCGGTGGCACTTTGAATACCCACCGGCGCCGTCATTTTGGGGTCGAAAGTTTCTGTCTGGCTGGGCCCCCCGTGAAGGAACAGGAAGATCACGGAACGATCACGCAGCACGGAGGGTTGTGCAGCGGAGGCCTGCAGCAGCGAGGGCAGTCCGAAACCGGTCCCGGCGAGTGCTCCGGCCTGGAGAAAACAACGGCGTCCCAGCCGCGAATCACGGTCGCAGAACGAGAGCATAGAGTTTTTCCGCGTGGTGGGTGTGGGGCGGTGTGTGGGGAAGGCGGGTGCAGAGGAGTGTTCGCTGCCCGTGAGCAGAGTTTTGCATATCGGGTAGCCCCGGGAAAGCGGGAAATCAGCAGGGGGCACCTGGAAATCCAAATTCGCCTGCATTCTCCGCTTTCCGCAATTCCCTCCGGCCGATCCGCCGATTAAATTCAGGCTCCGCGGCTCACTCCCGTGTCTATCCGCTGTTTAAGCTCCCGCCGGCGATTCTGCACTCCCCCCGCGTTTTGCGGCCCACAGGATTTTCCAATGGCTGCCACCTCCCTGCCCTCCCCGCTCCTGCCCTGTGCCCGTTATCTCTCCCGCCGTGATCTTCTGCGTGTGGGAGCGTTGTCAATCGGAGCGTCATTGTGTCCTTCGACGACCACTGCCGCCACGGCCAGCCGGAACCCTGCTGCCACTGCTGATTCCGTGATCTTCCTCTGGATGGGCGGTGGCGTCACGCATCTGGATTCGTTCGATCCGAAACCACAGGCGCCCGAGGAGATTCGGGGCACACTGGGGGCCATCCAGACGGCCATTCCGGGCGTCCACTTTGGCTCGCCTATGCCGCGTCTGGCCGAAGTCGCCGATGAACTCTGTCTGGTCCGCAGCTTTTCTCACGACAGCAACGATCATCTGCTCAGTCAGGTCTACACACTCTCCGGCCGCAAGGTCACCCCGGCCCAGCTTTTTTCTGAACCCAACATCGGTGCGATCGTCAATTATCTGCAGGGCCCCCGGAATGGGCTCCCCGGCTACATCGCTGTCCCCGGTATTACTCGTCCCGGTCCGCCTCCCCACAATCTGTTCGTCGGTGGCTGGCTGGGCAACAGCCATGCACCATTCTGCACGGGTGGCCTCCCCGAACAGCCGGATTTCACCGTGGGACCCAAGTCTCCGAATCCCCCCTCTGAATCCGCCGAAGATCTTGCTCCACGCGACCTGCTGCCGATTGAAGGACTCAGCACTGCCCGGCTTTCCAGTCGCAGCCTGCTTCAGCAACAGCTCGATCAAACCCGCAAAGACCTTGAATCCAGTCTCACCACGATCGGCCGACAGCAACAGCTGGAAAGTGCCCTGCATCTGCTCACATCAAGTGCTGTTCGAGGTGCTTTTGACATTTCCGTGGAATCGCCGTCAGTTCAGGACGACTACGGCCGCACCAAGATTGGCCGTCGCTGCCTGCTGGCCCGACGACTTGTCGAAGCCGGGGCGCGGTTCGTCATGGTGGACTATGGCTACGACCCTGACTACGGCAACCTCTGGGATAACCACAATGCGGCCGGCCAGAATTTCCCGCACGTGTCTGAACTCTGCCAGCGCGGATATCATCTCGCCGGTACCGACCGGGCGTGCGCGGCACTGTTGAAGGACCTCCGCAGCCGCGGACTGCTCCAGCGAACACTCGTTGTGTTCCTCACCGAATTCGGACGCACACCGAAAATCAACTCCGCGGGCGGACGCGATCACTGGGGCATGTGCGGTTCCATCTTTTTCGCCGGCGGAGGAACGCGGTCGGGGACCGTCATCGGAGCGTCCGACGAGCAGGCGGCCTGGCCCACCACGCCCCCTTGGGGGCCGGCGGACATCGCAGCAACCGTCTATCAGGCTCTGGGAATCGACCATGAAACCCGCATTCCTGACCAGTTCGGGCGGCCGCTGCCGGTGCTGGATCACGGGCGAGTGATTGAGGGGGTGTTTTAGGCTCAGGGGCGAACTGATCGGTATCCGTGCTTTATCTGCTGCTCGCCCCCTGCTTCCCCAGCCATGTTCGGCCGGCGACCTTTGTGCGTATACTCCACAGGCTGCCTCCAGCGGTCACATAAAGTGTTTTGCCATCCGGGCCCCCGAATGCGCAGTTGGTTGTTTCGTCACGTGGAATTCGCACGAACTCCAGCAACTCGCCGGAGGGGCTGAACACATAAATGCCGGCTGTCGGTTCATCGGCGGATTCGTGAGGTGGATTCGGGGTGTTCAGGCCGGCTGCCACGTACAGCCGGCCTTCGACATCCAGCTTCATCCCGTCCGGCCCGCGGGTTGTTTTCCAGTCATGAAGGAGTGTCTGGGTGGCGAGGTCAGGACGGCCGTCCGGCAGCAGATGAAACCGCCAGAGCCGCCGTGCACCTCCCCGGGAATTGTTGTTGTCGGCCACATACAGCAGCCGGTCATCGGGTGTCACCGTGATGCCGTTGGGCCGGTCCAGTTCCCGACCAAGAATGCGTTCCACACGTCCGTCCAGGTCAATCCGATACACCCCTTCCACTGTCCGCCCCTCAGCATCCCGCATTTCCATGGCTGTTCGATCGCCGTAGCACGGGTCTGTGAAGTACAGGCGATCAGCTGAATCCAGAGTCAGATCGTTTGGCTGATTGAATCGATGTCCGGAGTATTGTTCGGCCAGCACCTGCAAAGTGCCATCGGCATTCAGGCGAGTCACACGACGCAGGACGGGTTCACAAATGACCAGTCTCAGCTGCCGATCAATCAGCAGTCCATTCGACCCGGCAGCCTTTCGGAACACGGACTGAATCCCATCCGGACTGCGCAGGTGAATATCTCCCTCGCCGCTGGTGAACAGCCCTCGGTCCGGGTGCCAGACCGGACCTTCACCAGCTCCGGTTTCCTGCAGCAGCCGGGGAGCGGAGTCGAAGACGCTGTCTGCGGAGCCGGGCTGGATCACCCCAACCGCGGGCCCGAAACGAAAGTCTGCGCGGACCGGGAAATGATCTGAGAGCCTTTCGGTGGCGGCATCGCGGAGTATGGTGGCGGTTACCACCGACGGCACCAGATTGGGAGTGACGAACAGATAATCCAGCCGACGGTCAGTGCCGTGGTCCTCATCGGCTGTCAGTGGTGTAGGGAATGTGCCGACAAACGGCATATCGGGACGTCGCTCACGCGCCACCAGATCCACAAATCCCTGATCCAGAATGGCCTGAATTCCTCCACAGTCCATCCGGCCCTCGTTCAGATTCCGCGCTTCGCGGCTGCGTTCGTCCAGCCGCCTGAAGAACGGAACGAGGAGGGGATCGGAGTCGTAGTGCGGGCGATCCACAGGCGAAAACCCGTTGAAGTCTCCGGCAAGGATGATCCGTGGCGAGGCTTCGTTGAGGGATCGGATATCAGCCTGCAGGAGTGCCGCTTCCTCGATGCGACGGGCGAAGTTGGAGGGGTGAAAGTGAATCACATAGATCCAGATTCCGGCAATTCGGCAGCGGAGCAGACCATGATGAAAACCTTCCCTGAGCAGCTTGACATCGGAAATCGGAAAGCGTGATGTGATGCCGGTGGAAAAGCCGTCGGGTTTGAGCAGAACGGAGTGGGGATGGCCCCATGACGCGGCGTCCGCAGCAAGCTTTTCGGGGGTGTAGCTGTTGAGTTCCTGCAGGGAAACAATGTCGGGCGTCTGGGCGGCCATCCAGCGTTTCCATTCGGCATAGCGCGGCTCGCCACGTTTTGTAAAACCGTAGAACACATTGTGCGTGATCAAGCGGAGTGTTCGCGGGGATTCATCGGCTGCAGCAGACGAGATCAGCGAGCTGAGGCCGAGAGCCAGCAGGAGCGTCGTGAGAACTGTCAACCGATGGGTTCCGGCCATGACCTGGTTCCGCTGAGGCACGTTGTGAGGGGGGGGCTGATTTCGCGGAGCGAAATGCAACTATCAGAAGGCCGGGCGTTTTGCAGAGGTGACGCGAAGAGAACTCTCTGTGCCGCACCCACCGGCGGTTGGGAGCAGTTTTCCGGGGCTGCAGAGACCGCCGGGGTTGAAGACGCGGCGCACATCAGACATGACTGCGAGGTCTTCCGGGGAAAACAGCCGCGACATGAAGCTGATCTTTTCCACACCAATTCCATGTTCACCCGTCACGCTGCCGCCCAGGTCAATGCAGCGATTCAGGATATCTTCGCTGGCCAGGAGCACTCGTTCGATCTGATCTGCGTGCCGTTCGTCAAACAGAATAATCGGATGCAGATTTCCGTCACCGGCGTGGAATACATTGACGATTCGCAGGTTGTATTTCTGTTCTGTGAGACGAATGAATTCGAGGATTTCCGGGAGTCGGGTGCGGGGGACCACGCCGTCCTGAGTGCAGCAGCTGGGGGCGAGGCGACCAATGGCACCGAAGGCCTGCTTGCGGCACTTCCACAGGAGCTGTCGCTCTTCCTCAGAGCGTGACCGCCTGACCTCGCGTGCGCCGTATTGCAGGCAGAGCGATTCAATGGTGGCCGCTTCCCCGTCAACCACGCATTCCAGGCCGTCAGTCTCAATAATCAGCACGGCACCGGCATCCAGAGGAAAGCCGAACTGAAATGCTTCTTCAAGTGCCTCGATGATGCCCTGATCGAGCATCTCAAGGGCGGCCGGGACGATGCCTGCGGCGATGATTCGGCTGATGGCTGTCGTGGCATCGGCCACCGTGTTGAAAATGACCAGCATGGTGCGGCAGGCGGCGGGATCGCGAGTAATGCGGACCCAGACGCGTGTCACCACGCCGAAGGTGCCTTCGCTGCCGACAAACACACCCGTCAGATCAAAATCATTGCCCCGGCCACAGGGACCGCCGAGCTGGATGAGTTCGCCGGAAGCATCGACGTACTCGACGCCGAGCACATGATTGACGGTCACACCGTACTTGAGCGTATGCGGGCCACCGGAGTTGGTGGCCACGTTGCCACCGATTGTACAGGCCCCCTGACTGCTGGGATCCGGAGCGTAGTGGAAGCCACTTCCGGCAAGTGCGCGGGTCAGGCGGATGTTCACGCAGCCTGGTTCTACTACTGCGTACCGGTCCCGATGACTGATTTCCAGAATCCGATTCATCCGGGTCAGCGAGATCATGACACCGCCACCCACCGGCAGGCTGCCCCCCGCGATGCTGGTGCCGGCACCTCGGGGAACGAACGGCACTCTGTGTTCTGCACAGGCGCGCACTATTCGCTGAACTTCCTCTGTCGTCTGTGGAAACACGACGGCCTGCGGGGCAGCCTTCTCGATGACGTACGCATCGCATTCGTAGACCATGAGTTCGTCAGGAGCAGTGACCACACGGTCATTACCGAGGATTGCATGGAGTTCCCTGAGGAAGGCCGCGGTCATCGGCTGAGGAGCAGTGTCAGACTGGGAAGTGTGGGCCATCCGGGCGGGTCCTATTACGAGCCTGCTGCGCGGGCACAGGAAAGTCAGCAGTCACAGGCGAGCGGCTTAGAGTCTGATCGTTTGTGAACGGTCGGGGCCGACAGAGACGAATTCCACGGGGCTTCCGATGAGTTCCTGGAGGGTTTGGCAGTAGAGCCGGGCGTTTTGCGGGAGCTGATCAAATTGGGTGATGCCCGTGATATCTTCGGTCCAGCCTGGCAGGCGGCGGAGTACGGGCTGGGCGTCCGCCAGATCCTCGCAGCGGCTGGGGAGTGTTCGGGTGATGGTGCCGCGGATGTTGTAGGCTTCGCAGACGAAGAGTTCGTCGAAGCCGGTGAGTACATCGAGGAGGGCGATGGTAATGGAGTCCACGCCGCTGATGCGGGCGCTGTATCGGGTGGCCACTGCATCGAACCAGCCGCAGCGTCGAGGACGACCGGTGACCGTACCGAATTCGTTGCCCGCAACTCGAATTCGATTGCCGATGTCGTTGTTCAGCTCTGATGGAAACGGGCCGCCGCCGACTCGAGTGGTGTAGGCTTTGGCGACCCCGATCATCTTCTGAATTGCCCGTTCAGGCACTCCGCTGCCACTGTGAATGCCACAGCCGGAGCTGTTGGAGGAGGTGACGTAGGGGAACGTGCCGTGGTCCACATCGAGCAGGCTTCCCTGGGCGCCTTCGAAGAGCAGCCAGCGGTTCTGGTCGAGTGCATCGAGGAGCCATGAGGTGGTATCGGTGGTCATGGGACGGATGCGGTCAGCGGCTGCCGAGTACTCAGCGATGATCTGGTCAGCGTCCAGCTGAGGCCCGTCGGGGTCCAGAGCATTCAGGAGACGCTGTTTGAATGAAACAATTTCACGAACTTTTGCCGCGAAGGTATCCGGGTTGACGAGGTCGCCGATGCGAACGGCGTGGGAGCGACCGACTTTATCGCGGTAACAGGTGCCAATGCCCCGCATCGTTGTGCCAATCGCCTCGCGGCCGCGGGATTTTTCCAGAGCCGCCTCTTCGAGGAGGTGCCATGGGCAGATGACATGGGCACGATCGCTGACCAGCAGGCGACTGGAGCAGTCGTGCCCACCCGTTGCCAGGCCGTCCAGCTCTTTCAGCAGGGCGAGCGGATTGACGACCACACCTGGAGCGATTACGGAGGTGATATGGGAGTGCAGAATGCCGGTGGGGAGCAGGCTGAGCTTGTAGGTGCGGCCGTCGAAACGGACCGTGTGTCCCGCGTTGTTTCCACCCTGATAACGCACCACGACATGGTGAGTTTCCGTGAGCAGATCCACGATCTTGCCCTTGGCTTCGTCACCCCACTGCAGACCGATCACAGAAGTTGCCGGCACAGATTCGCTCGCTGTTCTTCGATTCCATATTCACGGGATACTTTGCTGACACCGATCCGGCGGACCGGCGCGAACAACCGCAGGTCACTGCGGAGAGCCCTAATATAGTCGGAAAAGCGGAGAGGCGAAACACTGCGAGCGGAAATCGGCTGTTTGGGCTGCCGTTCCAGCAAAAAAAGGAACCGCCCTGTCTCCAGATGCGGTTCCTTCGGCGTGTGCTTCCTGATCAAAACCAGCCCTTTCGGCGGTTGGGGCAGCCTACTGCATTGCCGGGCCGGTACAGCGGATCAGATGATCCTTGTCAATGTACACCACTTCCACAGATTCATCTGTGTGGGTGAAGGGAATGGGCCAGTACGACCGAACTGTCTTGTCGTAGTAGATGGTGCACTTGTAGTGGCAGTGATGCAGTCGGGCAGGGCCAACCAGTGGATAAACCTTGCAGTCATCCAGCCGATCAACCAGCGGTTCCACGACAATTCTCACGTTATTGATCTGGGTTTCCTGGAAAAAGGCGACCCCGCCTGCCGCGTCTGAAGGCATAGCCCGGATCACCTGATCTTCGCTTGGAGGATCCACGCAGAAGACTTCACCCTCCACAGGATCGAGGACCGGAACGCGATTGTACCGCTCATCCTCCCACAGCTTGTCTTCGATCAGCTGCGAGTGATAGGCGGGAACCGGCACTATCGGTAACGTTTTCCAGAAGCTCATGTAGGACCAAACCACACTGATGAAGCCTCCAGTCAGCGTGCAGCCGCTGTTCGAGACCAGCATCAGGCAGATCGTCGCCAGCACCGCTGAACGCCGCAATTGCCTGCCAACCGTCTGCATCGTGCATTTCCCTGAAGGACCGGAAGGAATTGCCATGAATCTGTTCCACCAAAAAAGCTGAACCGGTCGCTGAATTTCCAGCGTCTTTCCTTCTTATCGTACCTGCCCTCCCGCTGACTTGTGAAAATGTTTGGATTTTACGGATCGAGCCGGAAACAACGAACCCGCCGGTCCTGCCGAAACTTCCCCTATCCCGGCTATTCAGCGGTCCGGCGAGTCAGCGCGACCGAACCCTCCTGGCAGACCCCGCCGAAATTGTCTGAACTGGTCCCGTGAAGCGATGGAATGCTCTGCAGTACCCAGCCCAATTGTCAGGGCACCTTTCGCCGACGTTAAAACAGTCTGTCACGGCCGCAATTTGCCTGTGCATTCTCTGCCAGTTCTGCCGATATTCGCAGTGGCACTGCAGAGTATCCGAAATATCCGACTGAACTCCCGGGAGCACCGAGCACATGCGGTCACCAGCCCTGATCCCCATGCAGATCCTCTGCTTCTCATTTGCCCTCCAGCTTCTGCCTGCCACGGTCGAAGCTCAGATCGTTCCAGGCACCGGCCGAAAACTCATTCAGGTCGGTGATGATTTCGAAGATGAAAAATGGACGTGGAACCAGAACGGGGCCAAGGCCAGCCGTGAGCAGGACGAACAGACTCGTCCTCCCATGGGCGCATCTGCAAATCGCCGCTGGTTTGAGAGTCCCAAACGCGGGCAGCCGGACCACATCATCCGCGTCGAGACTCCGCCAGGCGGTCTCACCGGCAGCCGCGGTGCGCTGAAGATCCAGACTCTGAATTCCGGTGTCCCCGGGTTGAACTCCATGCAGATGGAACAGGATGACCTGATCATGTCCTGCTCCTCCCGCGTCGGCATGATCTCCGCAGCCCGCGGACCCAGCTGCCTCACACGAATCTGGCTGCCCCCCTTCGATCAGTGGGAAGATCGCTCCGGCAGCCACAACGATCTCCGAAAAAGAGAAAGTTCTGCTCTTCACGAAAAACGTAAAGAAGCAGGAAGACTACTGGCCGGGCTTCTTCATCGAATTCCACAGCGCCCACGATGGTCGCTTTCCCAAAGACGAAGCCTTCCTCATTATCCGAGGAAATCACCTGGGACAGGAAATTCGCAGCATCCAGCTCGCGCCGGGCTGGTGGACACTGGGGATGTCCGTCAGCGAGGATGGTCGCGTGCACTACTATGCTCGACCCGGTGTTGAAAATCTGACTCCTGCCAACCTGCTGCATTCCGGCAATCCTTACGGCTACAGCGCCGAATACTTTGCCACCCACTTTTTCAACGTGTGTAATATGAACGACGGGAAGACGTGGTCCACACCGTTCATCGTCGATGATCCAGCCGTCTTTACCGCCCGCTGAACCGCCCCCCTGCAGAAACTCACAGGGGCCACCTGCGATTGCTTCCCTCATGGATACGCTCCAGCAACTTCTTGACATCGTCCGGCACCTCGACGAACACCTCGCTGAACTCTCCTCCCAAATGGGTGGCTGGCTCTACGCACTTCTGTTCGCGATCGTGTTCGCTGAAACCGGGCTGGTGGTGTTCCCGTTTCTGCCCGGAGACTCGCTGCTGTTCGCCGTCGGAGCGATCGTCGCTGTTGAGGGGTCCGGTCTGAGTCTGCCGCTGATGACGGCACTGCTGCTTGTGGCCGCCATCCTTGGGGATGCCGTGAATTATGCGATCGGTCGAGCGGTCGGGCCGCGAGTTTTCTCTAAGGAGGACTCGTGGCTGCTCAACAAAAAACACCTGCTCAAAGCGGAAGCCTTCTACCAGCGACACGGAGGAAAAGCCATTTTCCTTGCCCGCTTTGCGCCCCTCCTCCGCACCTTTGCTCCGTTCGTGGCCGGCATCGGACGCATGAACCTGCTCCGCTTCTGGTTCTTTAATATTTCCGGAGGCATTTGCTGGGTCGTTGGGTTTCTGCTTGCCGGTTACTTCTTCGGCAATATCCCGGCCGTGAAACGCAACTTCGAGTTTGTCATTCTTGGGATTGTCTTCGTCTCACTGCTGCCGGTCGTGATCGAATGGTACCGCAGTCGTAACTCACAGGTCTGAAACAGCGGCTGCTGATGCTCAGAGTGGATGTCTTCCAGGCGGCTCGTCAACTGAGCTGTCGGCCGGAATCCAGGCATTCGCAGAGTTCAGCGGCGAGTTGATGGAGTGCTTGAGGGGGCGAGTCGGCTGCGAGTCTTCTGCGCATGCGTGAGGCAAGTGTCCCCTGCTCAAGGATGTGTTCAAACGCGGCACGGACAGGGGATTCCATGTCCGGCTGGAGGCGTCGATCGAGGGTTCTCCAGAGCTGGCGGAGCGTCTGTGGATGCGGCGGGCAGCCAAGAAGCCGCAGGAGTTCGGGATCGGTGAGTACCGTGTCTTCGGCGGATGTGACGGCGCGATTGAAGAGATCTGCGAGCGGCTCTGTGGGGATCGCCTGCAGATCGGCGAGCGAGCACCAGCGTTCTTCAACGAGTGCACGCGTCAGGGCGGCTGCGGCCTGAAGCACGGCGAGGTCGGCGAACGGGCATTCCTGAATGTCAATGACGCGAATTTCGATGGAACCACGGCCAAAACGAGCGATTGCACCGCGAGCGTTGAGGTATTCGTCCTGCAGGACACCATCCGGATCATGGGGAGCGATATCGGCGTACATCGGCTGCAGGATTCTCTGCTGATACTCAGATTCGCTCCATGCCTGTTCCGGAATGATTTGTCCGGTGATTGACGGGAAGCGTCCGGAGTTGCTGCGGTAGACGTGCAGGCGGTGGTCGAGGTGTTCAGAGAGTCTGCCGTCGCAGACGGGGGAGGCGGCGGCCAGAGCGGGGAGCAGCGGGAGCACGAGGCGCACGGCGGCATGCAGGCGGGCGAATTCGTCATCGTCGCGGAAGGGCAGATTGAGGTGAACGCTTTGCAGATTGGCCCAGCCATGTCCGCGGCAGTCGAAGATGCGGTTGAATGCTTCGTAGACAACGCTGGAGTCATGAGGCCAGAGCTGCATTTCGCGGAACGGGTCCATCCACGGATGCATGGCGGACGGCATGAGCCGGGCGTGGAGTGGCTGGAGCAGGCGGTTGATGTGCCGGACTTCAGCCATGAAGGCGGCGGCCAGGCCCTGCAGACGCGGCGCGGGTCTGGCGGTCTTGAGTTCCACCACGTGGAGCACCAGTTCGTTGGACCAGTCGATCGCGCCGCGGTGGACGTCGGCGGTGAGCAGACCGGCTTCCCTGGCAAGCAGCTGATCGCAGATGGGGAGCACGTTCAGGGACTGCTGGCTGACCAGCATATATTCGAGTTCGACGCCCCAGGCGTCGAAGAGTGCCAGACGGGGGTGAGCGGAGCCGGCTGGTGCGGCATCGACGGCGTTCATTGGTGTTTCTTCCGTGTCAGTCGTCAAGTCTGGCGCGTTTTTGTTCCATCCGCCGCACAAAGACGTCCATGATGCGTGAGTAGAGGTCTTCCTTGAGGATTGAGTCTTCGCTGTCGGCATCGATATTCGGGTTGTCATTGACTTCGATGATGACGAAGCGTCCGTTGGATTCCTTGACATCCACACCGTAGAGGCCGTCACCGATGAGATTTGCGGCGCGGAGCGCGAGCTTGACGGCTTTGCGCGGGGCGAGTTCCACAGGGAGGGTTTCGGTTTTGCCGTAGCGTCCGCGGCCACTGAGTTCCTGGCGGACAATCTGCCAGTGCCCGGGAGCCATGAAGTAGCGGCAGGCGAAAAGGGGTTTGCGGTCGATGATGCCGATTCGCCAGTCGAAGGTTGTGGGGAGGTACTCCTGGGCGATGAGGAGTTCGGAGTCGCCGAGGAACGAACCGATTTTCTGCTGCAGTTCCTGTTCGGAGTGAATCCTGACGACGCCCTGACTGAAGGCGCTGTCGGGTTGTTTGAGCACGAAGGGGAAGGAGAGTTGTTCGGCGATGCTGTCGATGTTTTCGCGGTGGACGACGATGGAGCGAGGCATGTCGATGTGGTGCCGTGCGAGCATTTCTGCGAGGTAGACTTTGTTGGTGCAGCGGAGGATGGAGACGGGGTCGTCAATGACGACCATGCCTTCCTTTGCGGCCCGGCGAGCGAAGCGGTAGGTGTGATGATTGACGAATGTGGTTTCGCGAATGAAGAGGGCATCGAATTCAAGCAGTCGGCTGTAGTCGTCCTTTGTGATGAGTTCTGCGTAGACATCCTGTTCGCGGGCAGCGCGGATGAAGCGTTTGAGTGCTGTTTCGTTGGAGGGCGCGTTGTGGTGTTCGGCGGGGTTGTGAAGGATTGCCAGATCAAAGCGGGTTCGTTTGCGTGTTCTTGGGGCGGAGGCGCGGCGGGCAAGGTAGAGTGCGGCGGATTCGGCAACGAAAGGTTTATGGCTGTCGGGCAGTGTGTTCGGGGACGGGGACTGCACGCGATGAATATGCCAGCGTCCCTGGCCGTCGCGGCTGAATTCGAACCTGAGCATTGGAGCGGCGAAGAGGTTGAACAGCTGCAGGGCGAGTTTGTCGTAGCGACGGGCGAGATTGCGGCCGAAGTAGACGCTGAGTGTGAATTCGCTGCTTTGGAGTGGGCTGAGAGTCTGCTGGATGAGTTCGTCAAGTTCGTCTGAGAGGACGCGAACGGAGGTGCGGTTGCGCAGATCCTGCAGAGTGATCACACCGGGCAGGGGTTTATGGCCACGGGCTTCGGCCAGCAGCGATACGTAATAGCCGGTGGATTGATAGCGGTATGAGCGGCAGAGGTTGATGATGCGACAGGATCGATTTTCGGAGGAGAAATCGGGGGACGTCAGGTAGGTGTGAGCATCGACGATTTCTGCGCCGGGCGTGTCGAACGGCCAGTCGCGAACGTCCGAAACGACAATAAGGACAGTCATTCGATGTACCGAAGGCGGTGAGCGGAGACAGGTTCAGAGGTGCTGTTTGAGGAGCAGCGGGAGAACCGGGGATGAGGAACGACTGATCAGATATCCAGTTCGCGGACGTCGAGAGCATGTTTCTCGATGAATTCCCGGCGCGGTTCAACGGCGTCGCCCATCAGGACGCGGAAGATTTCATCGGCGGCTGCGGCATCTTCCATGCGGACCTGAAGGAGTGTGCGTTTTTCGGGATCCATGCTGGTGTCCCAGAGTTCTTCGGAGTTCATTTCGCCAAGACCTTTGAAGCGGGTCACGACGAGACCTTTTTTGCCGAGTGTGCGGAGTTCTTCGAGCAGATCGCGGAGGCTGGCGAGAGGGACTCGATCGTCGTCACGTTCAATCACGAACGGATAGACGGGTTCAGCGTTGCGCAGGCCCGGGGGGGTGAAGTCGGAGACAAAAAAGCCGTAGTCTTTGAGCTGGATGAATACGTCGTTGAGGGTGCGGATCTCGTGGAGATCGATGAGTTGGGCGTTTGTGGGGCGAGCGGGTTCGGGGGTGGGGGTTGGGGGTGGGCTGGCAGCGGGTATGGTGGTGTCAGCTGGTGTGCCGGGAGTTTCGGTGGTTGCGGGTGCGGGTGGCAGGAGGCTGCGGAGGAAGGCTTCGGCGTCGTCGCGTTCCAGGAACCAGCGTTCTGTGTCGCTGTAAAGGACGCGGTAGCGGGGGAGTCTGGATTTTTCGCCGGCGTTGAATTTGAGCAGGTAGCGGATGTCGATACCGCGTCGTTCGAGCAATTCGAGGGGTTGTTCCATGCGTTCAATGAGGCTGACCAGTTTCTGCAGGAGTTCGCCGCTGAAGGGGGTGTTATCGGCTTTGACGACCAGTCGGGCGTTGTTCATGCCGAGTGAAATGAGTTCGGCCATCATCATGGGCTGCGTCTGCACGTAGCGGGTTTGTTTTCGCTGCACAACGCGGAAGAGCGGTGGCTGGGCGATGTAGACGTGGCCACCCTGAACGAGTGCGCGCATGTGGCGGAAGAGGAAGGTGAGGAGCAGTGTGCGGATATGGCTGCCGTCGACGTCGGCGTCGGTCATGACGATGATTTTGCCGTAGCGACGTTTGCTGATGTCCATTTCTTCGTCGCCCCCCGCGGGGGACAGACCGACGGCTTTGAAGAGGTTGGTAATTTCGGCGTTGTCGAGGACTTTGACCAGTTGCGCTTTTTCGACGTTGAGGATCTTGCCGCGGAGCGGGAGGATGGCCTGGATGGAGGAGTCGCGGCCGGTATCGGCGGAACCGCCGGCAGAATCGCCTTCGACGAGGTAGAGTTCGGTGGATTCGAGGTCTCGGCTGCGGCAATCGCGGAGTTTTTCGGGGAGTCCACCGGTCGTGAGGGCGCCTTTGCGGCGGACCATATCACGGGATTTGCGGGCAGCCTCGCGGGCTTCTGCTGCCATAATGGCTTTGGCAACGAGCTTTTTGGCGATGCCAGGGTTTTCTTCAAGGTAGCGAGTGAAGGCAGTGCTGACAACGGACTGCACGGCCGCTTCGACCTCTGCGTTGGTGAGCTTGACTTTGTTCTGCGAGGTAAATTTGGGGTCCGGCACGCGAACGGAGACAACGGCCGTGAGTCCCTCGCGGAAGTCTTCACCCTGGGGAGCGATCTCCTTGAACAGGTTGCCGGCTTTGGCGTAGTTGTTCATTGTGCGAGTGAGCGCCGTGCGGAAGCCCGAAAGGTGGGTACCACCGTCCGGATTGAAAATGTTGTTGGCGAAAGTCAGCACATTTTCGGTGTAGCCGTCGTTGTACTGCATGGCGACTTCAACGACGACGCTGTCGGCTTCATCGAGGACTTTGAAGACGTCTGTGGTGAGTGGTGTCTGGGTCCGATTGAGGTAGCGGACGAATTCGACAAGCCCCTGTTCGAAGTGGAAGACTTCGGTTTGTCCGGAACGTTCGTCCCGCAGCGTAATTTTAATGCCGGGGGTGAGGAAGGCGAGCTCCCGCATGCGGCGACTGAGTGTGTCCAGAGAGAAGCGGGTTTCAGAGAAGATGGTTGGATCGGGGAGGAAGGAGAGTCGGGTGCCGGTGGAATCGGCGCGTCCGAGCTGTCTGAGTGGAGAGACGGCGCGGCCTTTTTCGAAGTCCATCATCCAGACGGAACCCTGGCGACGGATTTCTGCAGTGAGCCATGAACTGAGGGCGTTGACGGCCGTGATGCCGACGCCATGCAGACCGCCGGTGCCCACTCGATATCCGCTTTCCCGATTGAACTTACCGCCAGCGTGAATTTCTGTGAGGACGACTTCGAGTGCCGGGCGACCGTCGCCTTTCACGGTATCGACCGGGATACCACGCCCGTTATCAACAATGGAGATGCTTTCATCCACGTTGATCACAACTTCGATCTCGGTTGCGAAACCGTTGACTGCTTCGTCGATGCTGTTGTCGACGACTTCGTAGACGAGGTGATGCAGGCCGGGAGCACCGGTGTCCCCGATGTACATGGCGGGGCGGGTACGAATGCCCTCCACACCCTTGAGATGCTGGATTTCGGCGGCACCGTACGTGTCGGCGGAATCGGCTGCCGGAGCGATGGCAGGCGGAGCTGCAGTGGCCGGGGGGGGGGCGTCGGCGGGACCTGGGATTTGTGCGGGGGAGTCGTCTGACACTGTGGGGCTTTCCTGGAGTTCACGGTCGTTGTGGTTGAAAGCACAGCGACCGTTGGCGAGGGACATCCGTTTCGAGTGACTTGGGGTGGGGGTATCGCGAGGGGATCAGGAGCGGGCTCGGCGGCACCGCAGAGCCCGGATACCGGAATCAGGGAGTGTTGTCTGGAGGTGCCTGAGAATGGACTCCTGGTGGTAGCTGTGAATTTCCTGGAGAGCTGCACTGTTGCTGACTGCGACTTCCAGAATTCCATCGCGAATTTTCAAGGCGCGACTGTAGGGGGCGAGTTCAGGGCCGACCGCCTGTTTCCAGGCGTCATTGAGCACGTCCGTGGCCGACCGTTCAAGCAGTCCGCGAGTGCGGATCAGGCGCTGGACGACGTGCCCGATGGAACCTGGCAGTCGGGGGAGTTCGTCAGAGAGACCTTGCAATGCGAATGCTCGCTGCTGGAAGAAAAAAAATGAATTGCCGCTCTGTGTCGGGCCGGCTGGATCCGAAGAGCTCAGCGGTTTTGTGAGAGGGGCATGACGACGTAGGTGTAGGAATCTTCGACGCGAAAGACGGCGGCAGTGTCGGAATCGGTGAGCTGCAGTTCTACGGTGGATTCGGGGGCCAGCACCCGCAGGAATTCGGAGACGAATTTGGGGTCGAAGGTGATCCGCAGTTCGGGATGCGGGAATTCGATGGGCATACTGACCTGAGAATCACCAACGCTGCCCGCCTGGCTGCTGAGGGTGAGATGGGAGTCATTGAAGCAGAAGTCGACGCCGCCACTTTCGTCATCGGTGGCGATTTTAGACTGGCTAACGGCAGAAAAGAAGGGGCCGACCGGGATTGGAATGGAGTATTGTCCGGCTGCCGGGATGACATCGCGATATCGGGGAAAGCGTCCTTCGACCAGTCGGCTGGTGATAGTGCAGTTTCCGGATCGCATGACGACATCGCTGTCGTGAACGGCGATTTCGACAAATTCGGCGGAGGGATCGATGGAGCGTTCGAGCAGGGACATGGCTTTGGTGGGGACGACGGTCGTGCGTGCGGGCACATTGGGGTTGCCATGGGGTTCGCAGGCAGCAGTGGCGACGGCGAGTCGTCGACTGTCGGTGGCTGCCAGCGTGACTGTGCCAGTGCCGAATTCAAGCAGCAGGCCACCCAACGCATAGCGGGTGCTTTCGGTGTCGGTGGCGAATGAAGTGCGACGGATCATCGTCCGAAACACAGCTGCTGGAATCCGAAAAAAGTCCCATTCTGTAAAGGTGGGGACCGGGGGGAATTCAGCTGGGTCTTCTGAGGAGAGGCGAAATTTCGAGGCACTGGTGCGGAGGAGAATGTTGCGGTCTTCAATTTCAAGCGTGAATGTTTCGTCCTGGAGTTCGCGCAGAATGCTGGAGAGACGGGCTGTGGGCAGCAGCGCTTCGCCGGCCGAGGCGGTGGTGACGCCGTTGACGACGCAGCGGATCCCCATTTCCTGGTCCGTACCGACGAGTTCCACGCCAGTGGAAGAGACAGACAGGAGTACATTTTTGAGCACATCTCTGGGAGTCCGCGAGGGCACAGCTGAGGCCGCCAGGGAGAAGGCAGCAGAGAACATGGCGCGGTTGCAGGTGAGGTGCATTCGAGGTCCTGTCTGAGAGCGGAAAAAGACGCCTGCGCGGGCCGTTCGACGGCCGTCCTGGACAACCTGCGGATCTTAGCAGAAAGTCCGGTCCCGGGAAACCGTAGGAAGCCTCGGCGGCGAGGGATTGAAGGGGTTATTCGAGGTCGTGGAAGGGGAGCGTCGGGCCGCAGCGTTCGGCCAGTCCTTCCTTGAAGTGGCGGCGACAGACAGACACGTAACTCTCGTTGCCTCCAATGCGGATTTGTTCTCCGGAGCGAATCGGCCGTCCGCGTTCATCAATTCGCAGTACCATGGTCGCTTTTCTCCCGCAGTGGCAGATGGTTTTGATTTCCGACAGCACATCGGCCCAGGCGAGCAGATGCTGGCTGCCTTCGAACAGATTTCCCTGAAAATCCGTTCGCAGACCATAACACAGCACTGGCACATTCAGGCTGTCTGCGACCTCGCCAAGATCGTAGACCTGGCGTTTTGTAAGGAATTGTGATTCGTCGACGAAGACGCAGGAGACGATGCCGGAAGTTACTCTGTGCCGCACAAGGCTGAGCAGAGAATCTGAGGGCTTGAAAGTCGTGGCCGGCGCCGACAGTCCAATCCGCGAAGCAATACGGCCATCGCCATCGCGGGTGTTGAGTTCCGGGGTGAGCAGGAGCGGTTGCAGGCCACGTTCCCGGTAGTTCCAGGCGGCCTGCAGCAGGCTGGTCGATTTGCCCGCGTTCATGGAGCTGTAGTAGAAATACAGCTTTGCCACGTCAGGGCTCCTGTGGAAATTCACCGTGAAGCGTGAGCACCAGCTGTCGGCGACCGCCGTGATTGCGATGTTCACACAGGCAGATCCCCTGCCATGTTCCCAGGCCGGCCCGCCCAAGGTGTACGGGAATGGTCAGGGAGCAGCAGGTGAGTGCCGCTTTAACATGGGCCGGCATGTCGTCGGGGCCTTCGCAGGTATGCACCCATGGCCAGTGTTCCGGTGCAAGTCGATCAAAGGCCATTGCAAGATCGCTGCAGACATCGGGATCTGCGTTTTCCTGCAGCGTCAGGGAAGCCGAAGTGTGGCGAATGAACACATGGAGCAGTCCGGTTTGACACCTGGACACTTCAGGAATTGCTGCCAGTACCCGGTCGGTGATCAGATGGAACCCGCGGGGGAATTCGGGGAGCAGCAGTTCCCGGGAAATCCAGTGCGTCACTTGAAAATCCGTATGGAGAGTCTGGCGTGTGCCACAGCGGGACAAAGGGATTTCATTGGGCAGCCTCAGATCGTCTCTGCTGCCAACCCAGCTTCCGGGGGCTGGGGAAATGGGCGTTCGCCGAGGATTTTTTCGATGGATTCGCGTTCGAGGTCTTCGGATTCGAGGAGTGCGTTGACGAGTGCGGTCATGCGATCCCGGTAGCGGGTGAGCAGTTCGATGGCGGTGTGTTCAGCATCCTTGATGATTCTCTGGACTTCCATATCGATCTGCCGCGTGGTCTCTTCACTGAATTCTCTGTAGGTGTGCATTTCCTTGCCGAGAAACGGGTGTTCTTCGGACTGGCGGAAGGAGACGGGACCGATGAGCTCGGACATGCCCCAGCGAGCGACCATGCGACGGGCGATGTTTGTGGCCTGTTCAATATCACCCTGGGCTCCCGCAGAATACTCATTGAAAATCATTTTCTCTGCCGCGCGTCCTCCCATGGTCATGACGATCCTGGCCTTCAGGCGACGTTCTCCGAGGTTGTGAATTTCGCTTTCGGGCATGAGTTGAGTGACGCCGAGTGTACGGCCGCGGGGAACGATGGAGACTTTGTGAACCGGATCGACGCCTTCCTGAGCCCAGGCGAGGATTGCGTGGCCTGCTTCATGCCAGGCGGTGAGTTCCT
The DNA here is from genome assembly GCA_964561125.1 of uncultured Chitinophaga sp. GTDB lineage: Bacteria > Planctomycetota > Planctomycetia > Planctomycetales > Planctomycetaceae > SXXK01. The sequence continues at coordinate 30,820 of CAZLOQ010000042.1, forward strand.
TCTCGCGGCGGTCCATCTTTTCGTCCCGGGGGGCCCCCATGGTGACGATGTCCTGAGCGTATCGAAAGTCGCTCATTTCCACCTTGCGTTTGTCTTCGCGGGCTGCTTTCAGAGCGGCTTCGTTGACAAGCTTTTCCAGCTCAGCACCGCTGTAGCCCATGGTGGTGCGGGCGAGCCCTTCGAGGTCGACGTTGTCTTCGAGGGGAACGCGACGAGTGTGGACTTTGAGAATTCCCAGACGCCCGTCGCGGGCCGGGAGGTCCACTGTCACGTGGCGGTCGAAACGACCGGGACGGAGCAGCGCGGGGTCGAGCACATCGCTGCGGTTGGTGGCTGCGAGCACGATCACAGTCTCGCCCTGCTGGAACCCGTCCATTTCACTGAGGATCTGATTGAGCGTCTGTTCGCGTTCGTCGTGACCACCACCCACTCCGGCACCGCGTACGCGCCCCACAGCGTCGATTTCATCAATGAAGACAATGCAGGGAGCCGATTCACGGGCCGTTTTGAAGAGATCCCGGACACGGGTTGCACCAACACCCACAAACATCTGGATAAATTCAGACCCGTTGATTGAAAAGAACGGAACGCCGGCTTCTCCGGCCGTTGCGCGGGCCAGGAGCGTCTTGCCGGTGCCCGGCGGGCCCACCAGCAGTACGCCCTTGGGAATCTTGGCGCCCAGACGTGTGAAACGGCGGGGATTTTTGAGGAATTCAACGACTTCCTGGAGGTCCTGCTTGGCGGACTTCAATCCGGCAACATCCTCGAAAGTGGCCGACTTTTCACTCTTCTCAAATCGCCGTGCGGGGCTGCGGATGAAACCACCCATCATGCCGCCGGCACCGAACGGGTCGGCCGATCGGCGGAGCATGGACCACATGAAAAACAGGAAGATTACGGGTAGAAAAACCCAGATAAACAGGTCGCCCAACCCCACTGGCGGTACCTGATTGCTCACCACGCTGACTTTTTGCCTGAGCAGCTCCTGCATGAGTTGTGAGTCGGTTGCGGAGTCGGGAGGCAGCACGGTGTTGAACTGCGGCATGAGCTTTCCGGTGAGCTCAGCAGGGGCAGTGGCCGGGACTGGATTCCAGCGTCCTGTGAGCACTTCTCCGTGGAACGTGACGCTCTGGACAATTCCGGCTGCCAACTGTTCGCGAAAGAACGAATAGGGGACCGTGGTCCCGTGGTTCGTCGGTGAACTGCTCCAGGCCAGTACCGAAATGACGGCCGCCAGCACCAGCAGCAGCAGGGTCATCGAACCAAAGCTGAACCGCCGCGGTTCACCCCCCGAAGTACCGGACGGTTTGGGCGCCGGTGGTGCCGGTGGTGGAGTTGGCGGAGTAGGTTTACCTGAGGAATCGTTCATGCAACGACTGTTTCCATCACAAATAGGCCGGGCTGCAACCACCGAAGGGGCGACCACGCAGTGCTGCAGGGCCGGAGATTACAGAAGCAGGGGATATCACGCAAACCAACCCGCTGCAGAATGCGGCTCTGAGATTTTTTCGGCAGGCCACCATACTATAGTAGGTGCCGCGTTCCCGGTTGATCCCGGAAGTCTTCCCCTTCCCTTGCCGAATTCCCCAAAATGCCGCGCCATACAATCCGACTCAACAGCCAGTGGCTGCCGCCTGACGCACCCCGACATCCCCCGCCTGCCAGCTATTTTCGCCTGCCAGCCACCATCAGTCTCGAAGACTTCCAAAAAAGTAAGCCGTTTCTGCTCCAGCGTCATTTCCACGCGCCCACCGGAATCACTGTACAAACTACTGTGCAACTCCGACTCGACATCGTCGCCGCAAGAGCTGGTGTGGCTTTCAATGGACAGCCAGTGCTGGTGGATCGGCACGAACCCGCTCAGGACGGGGCTGCAAACGCCACGTTCTGGTTCCCCGTGACCTCCCGGCTGCAGGCATTCAACATCCTGCTTGTAGCGCTGAACCCCGACAGCACTGCCACCCCGGAGAGGCTCCCGGCAATCATTGGTGCGGGACTCGTGATCGATGAACCGGCAGCCGTCGATTGATCGGGTGTCCTGACGGCCCTCCATTCGGCCGGAGACTGTTCGGGGACCGTCCGGGGACTGTCCGGGGACTTCCATTGAACCGAAGTTGACTGTCAAAATCCCCTGCGCTCGGTAAGCTGCGACGAGCAGACGCGGGGAGTGTTGTACGTAACCGACCAAAGACCATCTGACGACAGCCGGAGCAGGCTCATGACTGCTGGATTTTCTCAAAGACTCAAACGATCCCTCCCGGGGCTGCTGCTCTGGGCCTCGGGTGTATCCGCGGTCGCTCAGGATACGCCGAAAGATTTCTCGCATGCAGTGCTCCCCATCCTCAGGAAGCACTGCGTGGCCTGCCATGGAGGCCGCGAAGCGCGAGGCAGCTTTTCAATGAATACCCGTGAGTTACTCGTGGGCTCCGGCTACGTGATTCCCGGCAAGCCCGAAGAATCCCGGATTCTGCAGCGGATTCTCAGCGATGATCCGGCCGAACAGATGCCGCCGGCCGATCAACCGCGACTGACACAGCAGGAAGTCAGGGTGCTCCGCGAATGGATTCGCGACGGGGTGGAATGGGAGCCGGGGTTTTCCTTTGCACCGGTGGCATGGGAACCGCCCTTGCAGCCGCGCAGGGTGGAACTGCCGTCAGCGGTGGCCGGCCGCGAGAATCCCATTGACCGGATTCTCGATGCACAAAGACAGCAGGCTGGCCTCGCCCCGTTGCCGATTGTCAGTGATGAACTCTTCCTGCGGCGGGTCTTTCTGGACCTGACAGGGCTCCTGCCAACACCGGAGCAGCGAACAGCGTTTCTTGCCGATACGCAGGTGGATCGCCGTGAGCGGCTGGTGAGAACTCTGGTGGAGGATCCGATTGTCTGGGCCGATCACTGGCTGACGTTTTTCAACGATCTGCTGCGGAATGACTACAGCGGGACAGGTTTTATCACAGGGGGCCGCCAGCAGATCAGTGGGTGGCTCTACGATGCCCTCCTGACCAACAAGCCGTTTGATGAGTTCGCCCGGGAGTTGATTGCGCCGTCCACGCCGGCGAGTCGCGGTTATATTGACGGCATTCGCTGGCGCGGTGAGGTGAGTGCGGGGCAAACTGTGGAAATTCAGTTTGCCCAGAGCGTTGCTCAGTCATTTCTCGGAATCAACCTCAAATGTGCATCCTGCCACGATAGTTTCATCGATCGCTGGAAACTCGATGAAGCCTGGGGAATGGCGGCTATTTATTCTGAGCGTCCGCTGCAGATTCACCGCTGCGATAAGCCACTCGACCGGCAGGCGCAGGCTGCCTGGCTGTTTCCCGAACTCGGGACGGTCAATCCGGCCGCGCCGCGGGAAGAGCGTCTGCGGCAGCTCGCAGCACTCATGACCCATCCGGAAAACGGACGCTTTACGCGCACCATCGTTAACCGCATCTGGTACCGGCTGACGGGCCGTGGAATCGTGCATCCGCTGGACGCGATGCAGTCGCCGCCATGGAACGCAGACCTCCTCGACTACCTTGCAATGCGTTTCGCCGACGATGGTTATGATCTGAAGAAGCTCGCCGTGCTGATCGCCTCATCCGCAGCATACCAGGCCGAGACTGTGGTGCGTCGTACGCCCGGTGACGCGCTGCAGGTCTGGCAGGGGCCGTTTTCCAGACGGCTCACAGCCGAACAGTTCATCGACGGCGTCTGGCAGCTCACAGAAGCCGCCCCGACGGCTTTTGATGCACCTGTGATCCGCGTTCCCGGAGAGGCTCAGGGGGGGAATTCAAAGGCTGCCGGGGGCGACAGTCCGGCCGCCCGCTGGATCTGGGGGGCCAGCGCGGCAAACGGAGCAATTCCGCCGTCGGGCGAGTCCGTTTCCCTGAGAAAGGTCTTTGAGGTTTCCGGAAAAGTCACCGGCGCCGCTGCTCTGATCACCTGTGACAACAGTTTCGTGCTGTACGTGAATGGCCGGGAAGCAGATCGCGGTGATAACTGGGCCGAACCTCGCATCGTCAACCTGCGTCCGCTCCTCAAACCCGGCCAGAATACACTGCTTGTGGCAGCCACGAACGCCGGCAGTGGCCCAAACCCGGCCGGGCTGTA
>CAZLOQ010000042.1:34941-39133 GCA_964561125.1 uncultured Chitinophaga sp.
CTGCGAATCCGGTTTGAATCCGGCGACACTCAGCATGTCGTCAGTGACTCTTCGTGGACAACAAGCCCCGCACTGCCATCAGGGCGAGAGGGGCGTGCAGGAACTGTGCCCGGCCCATGGATACCAGTCGTTGCGGTGCCGGCGCTCGACGTCTGGAACCAGGCCGTCAGGGGGGCTGTGGGCGGGCGCCTTGAGCAGGCCGTGTCCGGCGGTGTACACATGGTCCGCGCATCACTTCTGAAAAACGATTTCCTGATGCGTTCGCTGGGGCGTCCACAGCGGGAACAGATTGTTTCCATGCGCCCCGAAGAACTCACAACGCTCGAAGCGATCGATCTTTCCAACGGTGCCGTGCTGGCTGACTATCTGCGTCGCGGCGCCGCCGTGCTGCAGAGTCGGTGGGAAGCAGATCGTGTCGGGCTGGTGCGGCATCTTTGTCAGTCTGCATGGTCCCGTGATCCAGGCCCCGACGAACAGGCAGCCATGCTTGAGCAACTGGGGACGCCCCCTCGGGCGGAAGAAATCGAAGACCTGATCTGGGCCGTGATTATGACGCCCGAGTTTCTGCTGGTCAGATGAGGCTCGCTGCCCGCGAGGTCAGTTTTTTGTCAGCATCAGATGTTCCCCTTCATCGCTCAGACGTCATCCAATCGCCTTAACTGTCAGGACAGGACCTGAATCCAGAGATTTCGCAGTTTTTCGTTCCTTAGCCGTTGCCGGCGGCTGTCGGTCGGCTTACACCCACGACGACGCGATTCGGGTCGCTGCGTTTGCGATTGCGTCGCTGAGTCCAGCAACTAAGGGCATTCGAGTGTCCGGAAGATCGATCAGTGCATTTCTGTTCCGTGGGCGGATCCTGCCTGGCCTGGTACTGGCCGTGCATCTGCCATTTGCTGTGCTGCCGATGGTCAAAGCAGACTTCCGATCGATGGATTTCTGGATTCCTCCGGCATGCCTCGGAATTTTTCTGCTGTTTTATAAGGCTCGCAGGTTGTCCCCGGCAATTCGCTGGGGCGGAATGGAAAGCCTGTTGCTGCTGGCAGATGCGGTCTGCCTCGCACTTGCCTTTTCTCTGCGTGATCCGGGCTGGGCCGGACTGGGGTGTGTCTGTGCTGTCGCTGCATTCTCTGCATCTCACATTGACCGGGTTGGCAACCGGCATCTTGGCGGTCTGGCACTCTTAGGCTGGGCTGCAACCGGCCTTCCGGAAGGCTTCGCCACGGTTCTGAAGGGACAGGTCACCGCCAGAGTCACTCAATTTGCGTCCAGTCTGGCATGGCGTCTCGAGATCTCAGCCTACCGTGAGGGACAGGCTCTGCACTCTCTTTCAAACGTTGTGGACATCCCGGAAGTGCTCTGGAATCCCGCGGGATGGACCAGTGTGTTTCTGATGACGATCTTCTGGGGGGTGTGCTTTCGCAGGTCTGTCATGCAGACGCTGGGATTGCTTGCGGGCATGGCCGTGATCTTCCTGCTGGTCACGTCCCTGCAGGTTGTCTGGCTGCTGCAGCAGCAGTCGGAAGTTGTCCTCGGCAGGCCGCTGGCGGTTTCCGTTTGTCTGTTGCCGGTCTACCTGGGTATGCTTGCGAGTGCGGACTTCTTTACAGGCCTGATTTCGGCGCCGATTCCGGTGGTTGAGAGTCAGGCCGGGGCCGGTAACTGGGTCAATCCGTTTATTCACTATTGGAATACGCTGGTGTCAGGGTTTGCAATGGTGCCGCTGCGGTCGGTGTCCTGCGCCGGATTTCGACTGCCGTTGACCGCCGCCGTGCTTTGCGTCCTGCTGCTGCCGATTCCTCCGCTGCTGCTTGTCAGCCTCCTTACGCGACCGGCTGATCAACTTCTGCCGCAAACCTTACAGGACTGAAAGCATGACTGGAAAATCAGACGACCAGTTCGGTATGCGGGCAGAGGAGCAGAACGATCGGCGGGGCTTCGCCGAGGATGATTCTGATCGTCCGCCCACAACTGTTGCGCTGCCGTCATTGCGGCTGATCCTGCTGCGGCCATCTTTAACATTCCACTGGATCACAGCAGCCGCTGAAGGCTGGTTCTGGACCCGTACCTGGCGAAAGCTCCTTCCCAGTCTCCCGTTTTTAGCCGGCACGGTTTTTCTGGTCATGCTTCAGATAGAAACCCGGAGCGATCTGCTGGAGCAGGTTCAGACCCTGCGTACACGCATCCAGCAGCCGGAGAGTCGCCAGCAGCCGGAAGTGCACGAACTGCGACTGCGAACGCTCATTGGACTACTCCCGAACGACCACACCCCGGTGCTGGCCCTTGCGCGTTTTCTGGCAGAACAGGAACGATATGAAGAGGCTGTGCAGCTGATGCTGCAACTGGCTGCTCTGGGAGAGCTGGGAATTCCGGAAGCCCATATGTGGCTTGTGCAGGATGCATTCTCCGCCACCCCCCACTACCGCTGCTCCGAAGATGAAATTGAACGGCATCTCAGGAAAGCCCTCAGAGCCATGCCGACTCTGGTCGAAGGCCATGCAACGCTCTCCACTGTTCTGCTCAATCGCGGGGAACTGCTGCTTGCGGAACGCAGTCTGGCAACTGCTGCGGAGCTTGCTCCCCGATACCTGTTCCCTCTCCTGCAGTTACAGAGATCGCTCGGTCGCCAGGACGTAAACGCCGACGTCGTCCAGCAATTCATCAGGAAGGCAGTCGCAGCCCTCGCCCAGCGACCGGATGACTGGGAAACACGAATTTCCCTGGCCCGTATGCATCTGATGCTCAATGACTTTTCCGCGGCCGTCAGAGTGCTTGACGAAGGCCGCCAACTGTCAGACACTCCGGCCCTGCGCCGTGTGACGGCAGAAGTCCACACCACGCAGGCCGCATTTCTGCTTAATGCCGGCACGCTCAACCGCGACCAGGCGACCGGGCTGATCGTCAGCGCACTGAGACTCGATCCGCTCAACATCACGGCCGTCGAGATCGCTGACCGACTCGCCCGTCTTGACGCCTGGTTTCCACCCGATGTGGTCGCCGCCTGCACAGAAAGCTGGCAGGAAGCCTTTCGCCGACTGCCTGAGCGACTTGATGTACGGCTCTCACTGTGCCGGATGCTGGAACTGAACAACCAGCCTGAAGCTTCACTGGAACTGCTTCAGCCGCTGCTCGATAAGCACCCGGAACTCAACAGCAAAGCCGTCGAGCTGCTCGTGAAGGCAGGCCGATACGATGCTGCTCGCGAGGCCGCGGAGAAATCATTTGAGAATCTCAGGAGCCAGCCGCAGGACGCGACCACCCGTCGAACGGCCGCCGAGTGCATGCTGGTTCTTCGGGATTTTTCCGGCGTCAGACAGTTGCTGCAGCCGGACGAAAAAACTCCTCCTGCCACGCCTGAAGAACAATTGCTCTACGGCATCGCCTGCCTGCAGGAGTTTGATGCTCTCAGTGGTCGTCCCCGCAAAGCAGGCCCTGCAGCGGATTACTGGATACCCAACCTCAATTCGCTGCCCGCAGATCGACCACAACAGCTCATTGAACTGCTCCGCAGTGCCGGGACAATCGCCCCGATCCGCCTTGATGCCGCTGATCGCCTCGCCCGCATTGCCCTGCTTGACCACCCCGTATCACAGATCGCTGAACAGCTCATTCTGCAGTTCCGTGCCCGCGAGAATCAGTCAGCAGAAATTCTGAATCAGCTGGGGGCTCATGCGATTCTGCACGAACGCTATGAAAAGGCACGCGACTGGCTGGAGCAGGGCAGTCTGATCGCGGCTGGCAGCAATCCCGCCATCCTGAACAATCTGGCACTTGCCATTCTGCGCGGAAAACTGGATAACCCCCAGCGCGCACTCCTGCTGGTCAACCAGGCACTGAAGCTGCTCCCCGACAACCCCGAACTGCTCTCCACTCGCGGAGAAATTCATGTGGAATTGAAACTCTGGCAGAATGCCCGGCAAGACCTCGAACTTTCGCTCGCCGCCCGCGGTGGCCGGCCCAGGGTACATCGATTGCTCGAAAAAACCTTCCGCGGACTGCTCGACGAAACCACCGCAGACGCTCACCGCGACATGGCAGAAGTCCTCGAAAAAGCAGACAACACTTCCAGCGGCAGCTGAACGATCGGCCCACGGGTACAGTGACACGCCGCTCTGTTCTGGAAATCGTCGCATCCGCAGACTAGTGTAGTGTCTCATTCAGATGGGACCTTATTCAGCGCGGCTCTCGCGCGGGC
>CAZLOQ010000043.1:0-37421 GCA_964561125.1 uncultured Chitinophaga sp.
ACTGCGAATTTCATGACTGCCGAAATCAACGCTCACGCTCATCGCTCAGCTCCGGCGGAACCCGTGGCACCATTGGAACCTGGAGAAACTCGAGGTGTACCACCCGGTACGCTGCGGATGAGTTGTGAGAGACGTTCTTCGAGCGGTCTGCCGCGGCGGACGGCTGGATCGGGCTGCTCTGCATGTCTGCCCCGGAGCACAGTGTGCGGGCCGTCCACGCGGCGAATTGTCTGACCGGCGTGACTGCTGGAACGCCCGGATAATTCGATCGCCTGCGGGAGCTGGGGGCTGGTGCGTTCGATCGGGACGCGATTGGCGATCAGCAGATCAAGTTCATCAGCTGAGGCGGGGTGGCTGTCAGGGGTATTGGCGGGCCTGATGGCCTGCGGAACGCTGTATATCCGCCACGGGACCTGGCTGGTTGCAGGAGCGGGGCTTGATGGGCTGTTGCCGGAGTTTGGCAGAGAAGCTTCAGCAGTTGCGTGGGGCGGTGTCGACTGCAGAGTCGCGGCCGTCTGAATGGCTGCCGCACTGCCAACTGACAAGGAACGACCCAGAATCCAGACGCCAGCGACGAAGAGGCCCGCGATGATTGCCCAGTGAATCGTTGAGGAGCTGGCAGTGGCAGCCTTCGGCAAAGACTCAGGTGCCGGGATTTCAGCGGACGTCTCCCGGCGAGCATCCTCTCTTTTACGAGCATCCTCTCTTTTAGTCGACACGGCTGCTGTCACCGGAACTTTCGATCCTGTTCCGGAGACGTTTCGCCCCTCAGTGGAGGGAACACGAGAGCGGACGTCCTGTCGAGGTTTCGGCTGACTGTTCACAACAGGGGCCGCCGGGGAAACTCGCAGACTGTCGGCGAGAACCAGGACATCGCCGGAAGCAGAAGAACGAGGATTGGGCGGAGACGGGTCACCAACGATGACAACACGGGAAGAAGACTTCCGCGAGTCTTGTTCAGCGGAATTCCGCAACGTGGGCAGCTGTGGAGCAGCCGGTCCTGGAGTAGGGGAGGCGGTAGTTGCCGGAACGGAGAGACTGGTACGTGGAACGTCGGGCTGGTGAATGGCTGGCTGGGGTGGAAACGGCGCGGGCAGTTCGGGAAGTCGCACTGTCTGTCTTCCGCCCACGGGCGACAGTGGCATGGCTGGTTGCTGTCCGACGCCTCCGACGCCTCTGCCGGTGCTCCCGTGCCATTCCGAAACCATGGGGCGAATTGCCGGTGTTCCATCTTCTGCAAGGGCAGCAGTACCACTGACGGCGATGACATCGCCGTGTCGTACTGAGGCTGACAGAGGTGCTGATTCGAGCGATCGCTGGCCGTGAATCCGGCAGGGGATTGAAATTCGTGTCTGGCTGTTCACAGGCACCGCAAGTCCCTGCAGAACATCACTGATCACGACACCGGCATCTTCCAGCGAGACAACAGTCGTGCTGACGGAGGTGCGCAGAACGGCGTTCGGCGGCACGGGGCGGGGGGGTTGAGCGAGCGATTCGACGACGTAGAGGTCGCCACTGAGAGACTGTTCGCCGGAATCTGCAGTGGAGAGTCGGAGGAGTCGGGTGGATTGAGCGCGATTGTGACCATTCCGCAGAACCGTCACATTCACAGCATCGCTGACGGGGGACGCGGAGGCAACTGCGGCGCGGACCGTGAGCGGTTCATCAAAGCGAAAATTGCCGGGACGGTCGACGTCACCTACCACAGTGAACGTTCCTGCTCCGGCAACATCTGCCGGTTGCTGCTGAGCCCCGGCATTCGCTGATGAAAGCAGCAAAACGCAGAGAGTCAGAGCTCGCTGCAAGTTCATGGACAGTTCCCCTTGAGTCAAGCGCGGTGTACATCTGGACGCTGATCATTCCGGCAATTTCGGCGCGTGCCATCACCAGGAATGACCATTGCAATCCGTTTATCGGCGATAATCGGTACAGTCATGACCGGAACCCCGGCCGCTGGCTCGAATCCGGCGAGGGAAATTTCAAAAATCACGGGTTGACATCCCTCGTCGCTTTGATAGATTGTTGCGACTGAGTCTCAATATCAGTGTGCGGATGAAATCTGATCGGCCGTTCTGCAGTGCTGCTGCGATCGGCTGGTCCGCTGATGTCTCGCTGGCTGGTCCATGGGGCTTGTTGTGGTGGAACAGCCGTCGATGAATCCTGATTCGCAGTTCATCTGTTCTGTCCGGGGATCACTGAAAATGTCAGAGACTCTTTGTGAGCTGAAGAAGCTTCTGAAGGCTGATCTGAAATCTTACAAGCGGTATGTCCGTGAGGCTACGCACGTGTGCACCAGGTGCGGTCGCGTGGCCAACGACAAAAAGCTGCTTTGCAAGCCGGAGCGTCTGAAAGACTAAGGGCGTCTTCCAGCGCTTTCCGGATGTTTTGATTCTCAATTGCTGACGACGCAGCCAGCCAGGGATCGTGAGAGCGTTGATGCTCCGATCGGGTAGCCAGCCACGCTCAGAATGAGGAGTTCCGGTCGATTCGGTTTCGATCGGATTTTCCCGTGTCCTGCTGCCTGACTGGAGAGGTTTCATGCTCTTACCGAAGAGTACTGCTGCGCGTGGCTTTACGTTGATCGAGCTACTTGTGGTGATCGCGATTATTGCGATTCTGGTTTCTCTGCTGCTGCCGGCAGTGCAGCAGGCTCGGGAATCTGCCCGCAGAACTCAGTGCAGGAACAATCTGAAGCAGATTGCGCTGGCGTTTCACAACTATCACGATGTTTTTGGTCTGTTTCCTTCGACGGAAGTTGGCGGCACCGGGACCCTTTCCAAAGCCAGCGCGTTTGTGGCAATCCTGCCTTATCTGGAGCAGTCCAGTGCATTTGCGCTGTACAATCCTGCGCTTGGAAACAGTGATCCCCTGAATATGACGGCTGTCAGCCAGGTGGTACCTGTTTATCTGTGTCCGTCTGCACCGCTGCGTCGGCAGATCCCGATTTCCGGATGTGACGCCAACAATCGCGCTCCTGGAACTTATGCTGTGAGCACGGGGAGTGGTGATCCGTGGGGTTCACTGGCGACTGGCAATCCGCACAACGGTGCGATTGTCGGGCCAGGTTCCGGAAGAACGGGGCTGCGAGACATCACGGACGGCGCTTCCAATACGCTGTTGATTGGTGAAGCGGCATGGAATCTGCCGGATTATCTGTTTACGAGTGGTCCCTGCGCCGGTCAGCGTCGCTGGGGCTTCACGTACTGGTCTTCGCCTTATCCGCTGGCCACCGCCTTTTCTACTCGCGCCCCATTCAACCCCAGGCGAGGCGGTCCGGCGGTGCTGGACAGATTCCGGAGCGAGCACACCGGAGGTGCTCAGTTCGCTCTCGCTGATGGCTCCGTCCGGTTTGTCAGTGAGAACGTTTCTCAGGCAGTGCTGGACGCAACCGGAACTCGAGCCGGAGGGGAGGTGTTCGGTGATTTCTGAACCTGTACAGGTTGGTCGTGCAGTTTCCCCGGCTGCGAACCAGCCACGAATGGCTGTCGCGGGGACAGTGGGTGGTGCTGTGGCGGCAGATCATTTCCGGCTGCGAGCTTCTGCAGAGTTTCGCGGCATCAGTCCGGGGCTGCTGATGATGATGCTGATGATACTGCTGATGATGGCAGTCGCGGGCTGTGGCGGTGCTGACGGGCCGGTTCGTTATCCGGTTTCCGGCAAAGTGACTCTGGATGGCACGCCGCTCAGTTCCGGGGTCATTCGTCTTGTGCCAGTAGATCAGGAGAGCCCCGGGGCCTTCGCGCAGATTCGTGACGGAGAATTCCAATTCACCGAAGAAGCGGGACCTGTCGAGGCCACGTACAGGGTTGAGATCGAAGCTGCGGAACATACGGGCTTTGAGATCGACGACGAAGCCGCTTTTGCGACGGCCATGCAGAAGACAGGCAGGTCTCCGATGGCAGACAATCCGGTTCCCGCCACGTATAACAGGGCGTCCACGCTGACTGCTGAAGTTACCGGAGATACAGGTCAGGAGTTTCAGTTTGATCTGAGTTCCAGATAAAGGCAATCGCTCGGCAGCAACCATGACTGGCTGCCGGAAGCCTGTTCACAGCCATTTCATTTTGTCCGGCATTTCCATTTGATCAGGAAAAAAACATGGTTCGATTTCTTCGACTGGCGGTGGCGTCCGCATGCCTGTGTCTTTCCGCCGCCGCAAACGCTCATTTTGTCTGGATTGTGCAGACAGGAAGTGAGGTGCAGGTACATTTCAGTGAATCAGCGGAGTCTTCAGAGCCGGATCTGCTGAAGAACATCGTCGCTGCAAAGGCGTGGTCCGTTGTTTCGGGTGGCCGGGGCGGCGTGAAGCTGACAGAGATCCCGCTGACTCTGACCGAAAGTTCGCTGAGTGGTCAGATCGACCCCGGGTCCACCGCTGTAGTGCTCTCACACAATTACGGCGTTGTCAGCAAAGGCGACACTCCGTTTCTGCTTCGGTATTTCGCCAAGCAGCACGTATCTCCGCTTCCCGGACAGTGGTCTGCCGTGAAGAACGAAGAGCATCTGCCGCTGGAAGTGACGCCGTCATGGAATGGTCGCGAGGTAGTTCTGACAGTGACATGGAAAGGTCAGCCTGCTGCAGGCGTGGAAGTGAAGGTCGGTGGCTGCGGAATTGAGGAGACTTTGGTTGCCGATGCGGGAGGGATTGTTCGCTGCTCACCTGCCTCCAGTGGCACGCTTTCCGTTCGCGCAAAGATGGTCGAGGCATCTGCCGGCGAGTCTGACGGGAAGGCTTATGATTCCATCAGAACCTACTCCACTCTGACTCTGCCTTTCACGCTGCCGACCGTCAGGCCAGCGGCCCATTCAATTCCCGAACTCCCGAGGGCTGTGACCAGTTTCGGGGCGGCGATCGCTGGAGAATATCTCTACGTCTATGGCGGTCACTTCGGAGATGCTCATCACTACTCCGACAGCGGTCAGTCCGGTGAATTTCGTCGTGTTCGGCTGGGATCAGAAAAACCGGAGTGGGAAAGCCTTCCCGGCGGCCCGAAGCTCACAGGCCTCGCGCTCGTGGAATACAAAGGCCGGCTGTATCGCGTCGGTGGCTTCACAGCGAAAAACAGTGACGACGAAGATCAGAATCTCTGGTCGCAGGACAGCTTCGCTGCTTACGACCCTGGTACGGGTGCGTGGACGACGCTGCCACCTCTGCCGTCCGGTCGGTCATCACACGACGCCGCAGTCGTTGACGGGAAACTGTATGTCGTCGGAGGCTGGAACATGGCAGGAGCTGACAGCACGACGTGGCACACTTCGGCACTTGTCTGTGACCTCAATCAATCCGATCTGAAATGGACAGAACTTCCAGCACCCGGTTTCGAGCGACGAGCTGTCAGCCTCGCTGCTTACAAAGGACGACTCTACGTCATCGGCGGCATGACCTCCGATAACCGGACCATTCGCAATGTTTCCATCTTTGATCCGGCCACACAAACCTGGTCAGACGGCCCTGAACTGCTCGGCACCGGGATGGAAGGGTTCGGCACATCATCTTTTGCATCGGGAGAGCATCTGGTGGTCACGACGATGTCCGGGGCTGTGCAGACACTTTCTGAAGACGGCAGCCGATGGACAGTCGCTGGTCAGACCGCTGAGGCTCGATTCTTCCACCGCCAGCTGACCGCAGCCGATGACAGGATCGTGCTCATTGCCGGCGCAAGCATGAGCAGTGGAAAAACGGCAACCGTCGAGTTCCTGCAGTTTGAAAAACGCTGAAGACTGGCGGAAACAGCGGGGAAGCGGCAAGTGGTGGTAAGCCACAGAGGACGCAGAGCAGAGAGAGGGGCAGGGGCGTATTACTCGGCCTTTGGTTCAGTGGCCTCCGGACTGTCTTCTGCGGGCTGAGCCGGTGTTTGCGGAGAATCTGCTGCGGGAGCGGCTCCTGGTGGACCACCGCCAGGGCCGCCACCGGGCGGCGCGGGCGGTGGAGGGAGTTCACCTGTGAGTTCGAACACGATGGTGTTTGTGGCTGCGTCTGACGTGACTTCGATGGTGAGTGGAGTGGTTTTGAGGTCGACATAGATGGCGGGTACGAGCGGTCTTGGGGGGATGCCTGGGGCCAGGCTGCTGATGACGACTTTATGGGTGCCGGCACTCGCGCCGGGTTCTCCGTTGGTTTCGAGGCTGAAGCGTCCTTCAGCGTCAAGGAAGCCGAGTGCGGCATCGAAGTTGTCTCCGATGCGCTGGGTCATGACTGAGCCGGTGGTGACGGGTTTGCCGTTGAACAGGACCTGACCGGTGAAGGGGTACTTTGCGGGCGGGCCCTGGAGTTCACCCTGGAGCAGCCAGAAGCCGCCACCGACGAGGCTGCAGACGAGCAGGATCATGAAGACTCGTACGATGCTGAATCCTGCGGCAGGTGCGTTTGGTTGGGAGCGAGTTTGTTCGGACACGAGGCAACCTTTGGAAAACGGGGGTGGAGGATCGGAACGCGGGGGATCAGCGGTGAGCGGATCAGAAATCCGCAACGACCCGCGGAGCCGCTCCGGGCGTGGCATTCTGCACGATAGTAAACCTCAGGCCGGCGGGCAAATTCTCGATGACACTTTCCTCACCGCCCGGCCAGCGAATTCTGAGTCGGCTGGTGGAACCGGTGAAGGCGGACTGGCGGGTGAAGTGCAGCCTGCGTTCACTGGCGGACGCATAGCTGCCGCCCGCGAAGATCTGTTCGGTCCGGGTGCGGTCGTTCTCTTCAAGGACTCCCACGGCACCCACAACATCGCGGAGTGCACGTGTTCCGATGAGTCGCAGGAGGAGCGGCTGGAGGTGCTGGCTGGCCGGAGGAGTGTCATTGCGGAGCAGTTCGGGTGGGGCATCCTGATGGCAGACCACGACGTCAATGTCTGCATCCCCGTCAAGATCGGCGGTTGCGAGTCCGCGTCCGCAGTGACGAGAGGTGAAATAGGGGCCGGCACCGGGGGCCGGCTGAAAGCTGCTGCCGGTATTTTTCCAGAGCCCTGGAGGCTGGAGGTAGTCGCCTTCTCTGCCGAAGTCTGCGAGGTTGTTGTCGGTGTGTCCGTTGGTGACGAACAGATCAGCGCGTCCGTCGATGTCGAAGTCTGCAAAGGCGCAACCCCAGCCAACCCAGGGCAGGCTGCCATCGGGGATGCGAGTGAGTCCTGCTTCGAGGAACGCGCGGTCGCCGAGATTCAGATACAGGGCGTTGTGTTCATTCTGGTAGTTGGTCACGAACAGTTCAAAGCGCCCGTCGCCGTCGACATCGGAGGCGGCCAGTCCCATCCCGGCCTGGGCCTGACCGATGTGATCGAAGGCGGTGCCGGAAGCTTCTCCGATTTCGCTGAACCCACGGGCGCTGTTCATCAGCAGCAGGTTCGGATGAATATCATTGGCGACGTACAGATCGGTGAGAGCATCGCCATCGAAGTCCCCGGCCAGCACTCCCTGACCGCGACCGGGCGGGACATCGGCCCCGAGTTGCTGCAGTTGATTTGTGAAGGTTTCTCCGCTGTTGACGAGCAGCACGTCGGGCTGCGGGGGCACATGCCGAGGGCTGCAGAACATCCGCAGATTCCGGGTTTTGTCGCCGCAGTACTGGCTGGTTTCGAACGTCCACTGTCCGTAGTTGCAGACGTAGATGTCGGCCAGTCCGTCATGATTGGCATCGAGAATTGCGGCGCTGGTGGCCCAGCCGTCGTCGTCGGCGCTGAGGTCGGCCGCGAGTTCCTCATAGGTGCCGTCACCAAGATTGCGGTAAAGCTGATTGCGGCCGTAGCGGGTGACATAGAGATCCGGAAATCCATCGCTGTCCACATCGCCCGTGGCAAGACCGCAGGAGTATCCTGGGGAGCCGATTCCGGCAACGGAAGTGATGTCAGTGAACGTCCAGTGTCCGAGATTACGATAGAGCCGATCCCACGGACCGGGCTGCCGCGGATCCAGCGGAAAATTCGCCCCGTTGGCGAAGTACACATCCGGGCGTCCATCGAGGTCCACGTCGACCACGCCACAGCCGGTTCCGTTGGCAGCGGGGAACGGCTTGTCCGGGGAATCACCGCTGGTCTGTGTAAAGTCAATTCCTGCATCACGGGCCATGGAGGCAAAGCGAAAAGGCCCGGGCGCGACGGCGGGCTGCACCAGCTCAGGAGCAGAATCAACTGCGGGAGGAGCGGCTGCGGCGGGATCAGGGACAGCAGGATCAGGGAGAGCGGGAGCAGACGCGGCGGGGCCATTGTCGGAACGCTGGCAGCCGATGAACAGGAGCAGACTGCAGCAGAAGAGCGGGAGCGGCCGCGCGAAGCGGGAGTACAGCGTTTGTCGCCACCTCACGGAATGACCTCCTGACCGCCGTTTCCTGCTGAACTGCTGCCCTGTGGAGTGCCTGCAGCAAGCTGCTGCCGCACGCGGGCGGATGTTTCAGGCCAGCGTCCGATGAGGTGATCCCGGAGCAGCGCCTGGATGTTGCCGCTGGCTGTTTCCATCCGGACCTGTGCATCGCGGCGAGCCGGCATATGGCAGTCAACACAGCGACTTTCCGCAGAAGTTCCCAGCAGACGCACATCGGGGCAGACGGCTGGCTGATGGCAGCTGGCGCAGGTGGCGGCGTAGGTGGTGTGTTCATTCTGCTGACTGCGATGCGGATCGTGGCAGGTGATGCAGCTGAGTCCCTGGGGGGCGGTAAAGCAGCGGCTTTTCATGAGCCGGGCGAGCTGATTCGCACTGTGCGGATCAGCATTGTCTTCGCTGTCTGTGGCCAGATCGAGTTCCATCCATTCGCCCAGTGCCTG
This sequence comes from uncultured Chitinophaga sp., assembly GCA_964561125.1. Lineage (GTDB taxonomy): Bacteria > Planctomycetota > Planctomycetia > Planctomycetales > Planctomycetaceae > SXXK01. The sequence continues at coordinate 8,748 of CAZLOQ010000043.1, forward strand.
ACCGGGGCGATAGCCGAAAGCGGTTCCGAGGACTTCACCGGCGGAATGACACTGGGCGCAGATTTCGTTCTGTCGCTGCACCGGAAGTGCTGCGGGCTGAACGATGCGTCTCCCGGTCTGCTCGTTCGGAAACTGGCGGTGAAACTGCACATGTTCGTGACCGGGTCCATGACAGCGGACACAGCTGATCCCGGGAACGAATGTACTGCGATCAAAGCGGTTGATGGATTTCGCGTCGGCAGCGATCCATGTGGCATGACATTCGATGCAGCGAACGGGGACGGGGCGGGCAAAGTCGGCGGTGCCGTCGTGGTAGGGACCCGGACTGTTCACCCAACTGTCCGTCTCAGTCAGATAACTCACATGGAGCTGGTAGAGCCGATCCTTGTCCCAGTAGAGATAGGACTGGCCGTGGTTGCCCGACCCGAGTACCAGATCAATCGGGAAGTCCCGCTGATATCGGACGCCGTTGACGGGATCGTCGAGCTGCAGCTGCTGTATAAACCCACCGTTTTGGGCCAGCATATGAAATCTGAGTCCCGGAGTGGCCGTGGACAATTCGTTGCGGCCCGTGAGAAAGCTGCCGAGGATGGTTTGGGGGGAGGGCATCATGGAAGGGCGGGCATGTGCCGTGTGCACGTAGGTCTCGTATTGTTCGGCATGACACTCCCGACAGGCCTCGGCAGGGAGGAATCCGCGTTCGTCCGGCTTCACTGGCGAAACCCAGGCGGGCTGAGCAGTTGACTGCTGATCCGGCAGAAGCACCCAGCCGGTTCCCCCGGGACCGCCTCCGACAGCGACTGTGGCCCAGTCTTCTGCGGTCACTCTGCGAACGGCGGCTGACGCTTCGACCGGCTGTACGGCGAGCGGTACCACTTTGCCTTCGCCGCAGCCGGTGACCAGCAGAACCATGCAGAGCAGGGCGAGGGCGGCGCAGCGAGCCAGCGCAGAGTTGCTGAATGTGATTTGCGGGCCGTTCTGCGACCGATTGCAGCGAAACACTGTTTTTTCCCGTTTGAATCCACAGAGCAGACAACGACGAATTCTAAGCGTTCCGGCAGCGGGAATGTGCGGCGAATTTGCCTGAAAAAATGGAAATAACGGTGAGATCAGGTGATTTGTGCGTGTCAAGCACAGAGGGGCAATTTCACTCAATTTCTTTTTCGATTTCTCCGAACTCCAGTCTGGTCTCCGACAAGTTCCCTGCTTATGCTGGGGTGAGTTATTTTCCGACGAACGGCTGATTTGGAAATCCGCCATCGACTCCATGGCACGACGCCAGCAGCTGCGAACTTTGCCATGACCTGTTTTCGGCTTTTGCAGTCGCTTGCTTTTCTGACGGTGCTCGTTTCAGCGGCGGGCCTGTCCCCCGCGAACGCTCAGTCTGACACCAATTCCCGCAATGGTGGTGGCATTATCTGGGTGGTCGGAACGGTGATCTCCGCGACGGGCGAAACCCCGCGGATTGACCTTGGGGAAGTTCACAGCATTCTTCCGGGCGACAGGCTGGCGGTGTTCCGTTCCCGAGAGAACCACCACGTACCAGTTGGTACGGTGACGGTGGAAGAGACATCTGCGAACTGGTGTCGCCCACAGCTCTCAGCACTGACACCACTGCAGACCGGCGATCGAGTTTTTGCCATCCGAGTTCTCAACCAGTTCGGTACACCGCGCGAATTCCGGCAGGCGTTTCTTGAACGTCAGCTTGTGAGCACCACCAATCGCAACAGCTATTCCACGCTTCGCGATGCGGAAGTGGCGATGAGTCTGCACGATCTCCGCCGACGTCAGCAGTTCTGGCTGCGGGAGCTGAAGATCAATGCAGGCCGCATTCCGTCAGCGTCGGTGGGCACCGAGACATGGAAGAATCTGCAGCCTTTGCTTCGCCAGGTTCGTCGCCTGCAGGACTTTCGGGCGATGGGTTTGCCGATTGATCGGGCAGTCGGCGGGGGGTGGGACAGTGTCCTGACGACGCTCACGCCCGAAACCGCGCAATCTTCGCTCCCGGCCACGGCCGACGCTACACCCAAAGACAGCACGTCCGAAGACAGCTCAGTGGCGAGCGAACAGTCGGTGACAGCGGACGAGGTATCTCCGGCCCAGGCGGCGCTGGAACGCAGAATCACGCTCATCCGGCAGGAAACTGAGCAGCGGCTGTTCAGTCGCTTCCCTGAAGAGCGCAATCTGGCTGTGGTGCTGTGTGCCGCGATTGATATTGAGGGGCCGAAAAACGAATTGCTCTGGATTTCTCTGGAGTTGAGCAAAACTCAGTTTCCGCAGCTGGCCGACGACCGCGATATGCTGGAGGAGATGCCGGTAATCCTTTCCCGCGTGCGTCAGAAACTGAATCCCTGATCCATGCAGTCTCCCGCAGCCATCACAGCACTGCTGACCACGAACCTTGAGGGTATCCGTGAGAGAATCGGTGTGGCCTGTCGGCGTGCGGGCCGGGATCCGGCGGCGGTACAGCTTGTGGCCGTGACGAAATACGCGGCGTTAAGGTGGGTGGAATTGCTGGCGCCGCTGCATACTGACTGTGGTGAGAACAGACCTCAGCAGCTTGCAGAACGTCAGCCAATGCTCCCGCAGCTGCGCTGGCATCTGATCGGTCAGCTGCAGCGAAACAAGGTGCGGCTGGCGGTCCGGCACGCGCAGATGATTCATTCGGTGGATTCGCTGAAGCTGCTGGAGGCCATCGCGGAGGCGGCAGGGCGTGAGCAGCGGTGTCCGCAGCTGCTGCTGCAGGTGAATGCATCCCGTGAAGGGTCGAAGTCGGGCTTTTCTCCGGAGGAGCTGGAGGAAGTCTGGCCGCGGCTGCTGGAGGCTGGCAGGGGGCTGCCGATTGCGGGTTTGATGACGATGGCAGCGGAAACGGACAACATCGAGGAGGCTCGTCCGGCCTTCCGGGAGTTGCGACGGCTGCGGGACGTGCTTCAGGGCCGACCGGAGACTGCGGTTTCGGGTGTGCAGTTAGGTGAATTGTCGATGGGGATGAGCGGCGACTTTGAGGCGGCGATTGAGGAGGGAGCGACGCTGGTTCGGCTGGGGACGGCTGTTTTTCGGGGGTTGTCAGCGGAGTGATTTCGGGGGAGTGGCCGAGTGCTGTCGGCTGGTATGCCGTTGGCCGAGTGTTGTGCGGCCGCTGTGCGGGGCCTGGAGGCAGGCTGAGTGCCTGAAGTTTGCGTCAGCGTTCAGATCGACTTTGGAGAGCGTTGAGTCGCTGGATGCGTGCCAGGTGTTCGTCGATGTGTTTCTGTGTCATGCGTTGGAAGGATCCATCGGTGAGGGAGTCTGAGAGGCCGCCGTGTCGACCATCCTGGAGTCGGTCGAGTTCTGAGGCGAGTCGCTGCATCCATTCGGGTGGTTCGAGTCCGGAGCCGATGCGGGAGCCCATGAATTCGGAGATTGTCCGGCGGAGTTTTGTGAAGCTGGTTTCGGCTTCTTCGGGAGTGGTTCCGGCGACACCGGGGCAGGAGCGGGAGATGAGTGCGGCCATGTGGTTTTGTGTGAGGCTGCCGACGACGCGTTCGTGGATATGATCGTGGAGTCCGGGGAGTCGAACGCCGTATTTTTCTTCGAGTGCCGACAATTCTTCGACGAATTCTTCGGCCACATCCTGACATTCGCTGGTGAGTTGTTTCTGGACGGAGGCGGCGACGTCGAGTTCGTTGCGTTTGAGGAGAACTTCGTGGACGATCTGCCAGGGAACGGCATTCCATTCGAAGCGGTCATAGAGCGATTCGACGCGGAGAAAATCGAGGAGGCAGAAGAGTCGACTGCCGTAGTCTGAGTAGGTGGTGGTGGTGTTGTATTCGAGGAAGCGATCGAAGTTATCGACGACGCATTCGAAGACGAATTCAGAGAGTTCGATGGCATCATCGCGGTCGATGATACCGGCTTCAAGATCATCGAGGATTTTGACGTTTTCGGTGAGAGCGACGGTTTCTTCAAGTTCTTTGAGGAGTGATTCGGCGCCATGGTGGAGGATGGCGCGGGCATTGCCGAGTGTGAGCATGCGGGTGTGAAAGAGGTCATCGCCGTAAGTTTCGATGAATTCGCGGACATCTTCGGCGAAGTCATCTTCATGCAGATCTTCGACGACGGACAGTCGCATGGAGCTGCTGTGGCTGATCCAGAGATCGGAGTAGGCGTTGAGGAGTCTGGCGACGCGGCGGAAGACGCTTTGTGTTCGTTGCGATCCGGAGACTTTGAGCCGGGCGGCGGATTCGATGATGGCTTCGACGCTGTTGCTGAGCCCCATGCGATAGAGGCGATCGAATTCGGTGACGGCCTGTCCCGGAGGGCGGATGGAGCGTTCCATGTGGAGCGCGGTGAGGAGCAGTTCGAAGGTTTCGGCGAGGAGTCCGAGTCTGGGAAGCTGGCTGAGCAGGACGCGAATGATGGCCTGGAGGGTACGGGCTTTGAGGATGGCGGCGGGTTGTCCGCCATGTTCGAAGGGAACGTAGAGCAGTGGGCGTTTGCGCAGATCGCGGAGGAGTGCGGGGAAGCTGGCGCAGGCAAGTTCCACGTCGTTGCTGAAGATGGCGGTGAACATGCGTGAGACGTGTCGATCGAGTGATTCGGAGTCAGCGTCCTGGCGAGGTGCTTCGGCGATGACGGCGGCGAGGAGTCGTTCGGTCATGAGGAATTCGACGGTGGTGGAGAGTGCATTCTGCATAAGCAGGAAGCGGCACTGCATCTGGATGTCGTATTCGAGATTGGCTTCAAGACCGCTGGTGTTGACCGTGATTTCGTAATCGCGGACTTCGGCGACGAGTTCACCGAGTCCCTGGAGTCGTCCGCGGATCGTGGCGAGCCATTCGCGGAGTGTCTCTTCGCGGGACGTGCCGGAGTGTCTGGTGCCGGAGATACGGGAGACCCAGAGGGCAGCGATGCCCCAGAGGGATCCGACGGTGTGGAGAAACTTCAGGCGGGGTTCGATTTGTCGATAGAGAATTTCGAATTCGGTTGTACCGGGAGTGGGTGTCCCATCCATGGTATCGGCGGCATTGCCGTCGTCGGTGGAGTCGCGGTAGGTGACATCATCCCATGCGGCGCTGAGCACATCATCGGAGTCATCGCTGTTATCGAAGAGGCGTTCGAGGTCGATTTCGTCGCCGGGTTTTTGGCGTTTGTTTTTCTGCAGGGCGAGGAATTCGCTGAGTTTAGGGATTTCCCAGAATTCGCCGGCGTTGGCTTCCATGAAGGCGAAGAGGCGGCGCAGGCTGTTCCAGCCCTGCACGGGGTCGGCGTGATCACAGACGCAGGTGAGCAGTCGATTGAGGAGTCGGTGGATGGAGTGCGGGCCGGCTTCGAGGGGGACGGAGTCGGCGCAGCTGAGCCACTGCATGAGCAGTCCCATGGCGGCGACATGATCACGGCGTTCGAGGAGGATGGAGACGACCTGTGCGAAGCTGCCGCTGGAGCTGAAGTCCTGGACGTGTTGTCTCCAGAAGGAGATATCTCCGGCGGCTTCCCCGGCTTCCCGCCAGAGTGCGAGCACTCGGGAGACGCTGACAGCCGCTTCGACGCAGCGCATGCCTTCGATGTGGGTGAGGTCATGAACGGTGGTGGTGGCGTAGCCGTCCCATTCTTCGGCGAGCGTGCGGAAGTCTGCGAGGACCGCTTCGTGAAGATCGGGACGTCCGCTGGCGGCTGCTTCGCTCATGGTGAGCGTGCAGGCATCGAACAGATGCCCGATGATATCGAGGAGAACTTCGACGCGGTTGTCGACGATGGAGTCTTCGCGGTTGGTGAAGAGTGGAAAGAGGCCCTGGAAGCCGAGAATGCACCAGGGGTCAGCGAGTCCGCCGCAGTGAATACCGCGGTGCCAGAGTTCGATGACTTCTGAGATGAGGTTTCGGGCCTGGTCGAGTTCGGCGGTGCGGACGAGGCGATTGATGGTGACGAGCCGTGCCTGGATTTCTGATTCGATGCGGGCGGAGAGGCAGGGAATGACGGAGGCTTCTTCGCGGCTGGCCTGTTCGTAGCCCATCCGGGCGAACATCCACGACAGGTGTCGGTGCTGGATCTGATCGGCGCCGTACTTGGAGAGGAACATGTTGAGGTCATGTCGAACATGTCCGAAGGGCTGTCGGGATTCGGCGGCGAGTTTGCGGAGTCGTCGGCCACGTTCTCCGGTGGCGAGTTCCAGGAGTCGCTGGTAGAAGATATCGCGCTGCCGGGCGACGACGGGGAGGAGAGTGGTCAGTGAAACACTGGAGTCCCACGCACCGGGCCCTGAGCCGCTGATGGAGGAAGCCATCAGGATGGTACCGGCGAGGACGGCGGAGGCGTCGTAGAGGCGTTCGGGATCGGGGTTTGAGCTGGATTTTCCGCCGGAGAAGCCGGCCCATGCCTGCAGTGCATCGAGGATCAGTCGGCGGACGATGAAGCGGCGGTAGAAACCTTTTGTATCGATCTCATCGGGGTCCCATTCACCGAACACGTAATTTGTGCGTTTGGTGACGGGGTGGACATGATCATGGGCGCGGATGTCGAGGCAGAGTTCGTGGAGTCGGTCGAAGGAGAAGTGTGTGCCGTTGAGCAGATCCGGGGGGAGTTCGCGGAGGAAGCGGATGGTGGCAGAGACGAGTGGTTCCCAGGGGCCCGCGGCGACTCCGACATCACTGATATACAGCGGCAACGGGCAGAAGCGTTCGTGGGGGTAGACTTCGGAGCGGCGACCGTTTTCGAGCACGGGAACGGGGCGATAGCCGACGTAGACATTCAGTTGTCGGAGGGCGGAGGGGATGGCGGATGGTTGAGCGAGTCCGCCGGGTTCGGCGCGGACGTTGAGGGCGGCTTCGAACATTTTTGCCAGCAGAAATGGGCTGAAGAATTCGTGTTCGGAGACGTGAGCGAGGAGATCGGAGTGATGCAGGCGGAAGGCCGGGAAGAGCTGATCGAGGGTGAAGCGGATGATTTCTTCGGCCTGAGAGCACTGTGAGAAGGCGGGTTCGGCGGTGGTTGTGAGGTGCTGGAGGGCGTTGAGGAGGTAGTTGCGGAGGGAGTCCGTGGAGGAGGCGACATCGGGGAGCTGGAAGAGGTCGTTCAGGCAGGTGCGAAAGCGGGCGCTGGGGGCTCCCTGAGAAAAGTTCAGGTAGCCCAGCAGGTCGCGCAGGACATCGTTTGGGGTATCGGACGAATCTGCAGGGAGAGGTTGCCGTATGGTCACGCGAGTTCAATCTGAGTCGTGGGCTGAGGAAACAGTGTGGCGAAGCGACGCTGTCGCCACTGAAAGGCAGATCAGCGGGCAAATTCGATGTTGCGGGTTTCCCGGAGTACGGTCACTTTGATTTCGCCTGGGTAGGTGAGTGATTGTTCGATGGCGGCAGCGAGGTCGCGGCAGAGGCGCGCGGCCTGGCGGTCGTTGACGCGACTGGAGTCGACGATGACGCGAATTTCGCGGCCGGCCTGAACGGCGAAGGCATGTTCGACGCCGGGGAAGCCGCAGGCGAGTGCTTCGAGTTCTTCGAGTCGCCGGACGTATTTTTCGAGAGTTTCACGGCGAGCACCGGGGCGGGCCGCGGAGACGGCATCGGCAGCGGCGACAAGCACCGTGTAGATATGTTCGGGCCGAATATCGTCGTGGTGTCCGGCAGCGGCGTGCACGACTTCGCTGCCTTCGCCGTAGCGTTTGAGCAGTTCGGCGCCGACGGCGGGGTGTCCGCCTTCCATTTCATGGTCTGCGGCTTTGCCGATATCGTGCAGGAAGCCGCAGCGGCGTGCGAGCGTGCCATCCAGACCGAGCTGTTCGGCCATCATCCCGGTGAGATGGGCGACTTCGATGGAGTGCTGGCGGACGTTCTGGCTGTAGCTGACGCGGAAGTGGAGTCTTCCCATGAGATCCATGAGCTTGGGGTGCAGACCGCGGACGCCGGCTTCTTCGCAGGCCTGCAGACCGAGTCGGCGGATATGTTCTTCCATCTCGCGGGTGGTTTCGTTGACGATTTCTTCGATTCGTGAGGGATGTATGCGTCCATCCTGGATGAGTCGAATGAGTGCGAGTTTGCCGATTTCGCGGCGGACGTTGTCGAAGGCGGAGACGATGACGACGCCCGGAGTGTCATCCACGATGACATCAACGCCGGTCGCTTTCTCGAAGGCGCGAATATTGCGGCCTTCTCGGCCGATGATGCGGCCTTTGACTTCATCGCTGGGGATATCGACGGTGGAGACTGTTGTTTCTGAGGTATGTGCGGAGGCATATCGCTGGACGGCCATGCCGATGATTTCGCGGGCGCGTCGTTCGCATTCGGTTTTGATTTCGGCTTCGTGTCGGAGAATGATGGCGCCGGTTTCTTCGGCGAGTTCGCGATCGAGTCTTCTGAGGAGTTGTTCGGAGGCTTGTTCGCGTGTGAGTTCGCTGATGCGATAGAGCTGTTCCTGTTCGTCGCGGATGAGTCTATTGAGTTCGGCTTCACGGGCATCGAGGAGTCGGGAGCGATCCGCGTGTTTCTGCTGAGTGACTTCGAGCATTTTCTCTTTTTTGCGGAAGCCTTCCTGCTGTTCGGCAAGCTGCGCGAGTCTGCGGTCGAGTTCTCGTTCGCGATCGCGGAGCTGATTCTGCCCCTCGGCGATTCTGGCATCGAGCGCTTCGCGGTGTTTGAGCAGATCTTCTTTGAGGCGGAGTTCCTGATCGCGGCGGAGACTGTCGGCCTCGCGCTGGGCCTGCTGGAGGATTTCGTCGCGAGACTTCCAGGCCTGTCCCCGGATCAGGCGATCCAGGAAAAACCCGAGAGCTCCGCCGATGGCTCCGGCGAGTGCGCCGATGAGCACTTCATTCATGGACTGTTCCCTGAAGATTGAACGGTCCGAGCCGGAGTGTTGTGAAAGGTGAAGTGCAGTTGCATTTCAGGAGCAGAACGCTGAGCGGAGCAGGATGGGAATGCCGGTTTTGTGCATTGGTGCAGAGAGCTTTGCCGGACAGGGTCGAGCTTCAGCGGACCGGAGCCCGATGGAGGTTGCGCCGAGTGATCCGGATGACCTGATCAGCGGGGGGCTGAGCAGCGAAGGGGGAAGCGAGGTAGCGACCGGAACGGACGTTCCGGCGATCTGCAAGCCCGCAACGGCCTGAAAGCTGTGCGCAAACCGACCTGGTTGTGCTGCGTTGATGACCGCGTATCCGGGACGCGGCAGGAATCGCAGCAGCAGAGCCAGCAGTATGAGCAGCAGGCAGACAGACATGATCATCAGAAGAAAGACACCCGGCAGAATGAAGACCTGACCAACAGACAACGCAACAAACTGGACAAATACCATCCGGCACTGCGTGCCGCTTTCACACCGCCGGACCCGCGCTGGTGCGCGCGGGGATGGCGAGTTACGGGCCGGCTGGGCCGATTGGTTGAGAGCAGAATCGACAGCCCCCCGGCCTCTTCGTGAAGGAGGATGGTCGAGGGGAACACTGAAACTGTATCAGTTTGATGAGCCAATTCAACACTCTGAAAACAAATCACCCAGCGATACTGAGTGTTTTTTCGACCTCACAAGGTTGACTGCATATTCTGCACGCATTCCCAGGTTTCCTCCGCTTTCCCGTCACGGCAGCCCCGCCTGGGTTTGACCAGCAACGGCGGGCTGCCTATTTTGTGAGCTTTTGCGGAGGACGTGACTGCCGTGACTGAGTCGCGCCCCACCGCTTCTACCCTGTGTGCCGTCCCACCTTCTCCTGCTTCCCAAACCAAGGATGTTTCGCATGCTTCGCCGCGCGCTCCTGCTCCTGCCGGCCCTTCTGCTGGCAGGCTGTCAGGTCCAGGATTCCACCAGCACCCCGGCTGCCCCGGCCTCCACCAACGCCTCACCTGCAGAGACCACGCCCCGAAGCGGTGGACCATCCATCGCCTTTGTCACCAATCAGATTGCGGATTTCTGGAAGATTGCTGAAGCCGGCTGTGTGGCAGCGTCAAAAGAATTCGGCATGGAAGTTCAGGTGATCATGCCCCCCGAAGCTTCTGCGGTTGTGCAGAAGCAGAAGGTGGAAGATGCGATTGCCACCGGAATTCGTGGCATCGCGATCAGTCCTCTGGACGCGGACAATCAGATCGAGTGGATCAACAGTCTCTGCGAACGACTTCCCACGATTACTCACGATTCTGACGCACCCGCTTCCAATCGCCTGGTTTATATCGGCATGGACAACTACGCAGCCGGTCGGGCCTGCGGCGAGATTCTCCGCAACGCAATGCCCGACGGCGGGCAGGTGCTCATCACGATCGGCAGACTTGAGCAGGACAACAGCCGCTACCGTCGGCAGGGCGTGATCGACGTGCTCATGGGACGTGACCGCACGATTGATTTCTACCGCGACCAGCCCAATTCGTTTGACCCGGTCGAAGGTGAAATCACGGGCGACAGGTACACCATCGTCGCCACGCTGACCGATCAGGGCAAGCCTGAAGTTGCCCTGCAGAAATGCGAGGACGCTCTTGTCACCTGGCCGGAACTCAAAGGCATCGCCGGACTCTTCGAATACAATCCTCCTGCCTGCTACCAGGCTCTGAAGAAAGCCAACAGGCTGAAACAGATCGCGCTCGCCGGTTTCGACGAAAACGACGTGACGCTGCAGGCCATCAAGGACGGTGAATGTGCCGGCACCGTCGTGCAGAACCCGTACGAATACGGCTATCAGTCTGTCCGGGTGCTCAAAGAGTATCTTGGGGGTAACAAATCCGTGATCCCGGAAAGCAAATACATCGACATTGCACCTCGATCGATCACCGCTGAGAACGTCGAAAGCTTCCACGAAGAACTCAAGCGGCTCAAAGGACAATAACCCTGAAACCCAGCGATTCTTCAGCGATGACTGATGCAGCCGCAATTCCACCCCGACTGGAGGTGCATGGCATCAGCAAAACTTTCCCCGGCGTCAGAGCGCTCAAAGGCGTCAGTCTGCGTCTGCTGCCGGGTGAAGTGCTGTCTGTGGTTGGCGAAAACGGCGCCGGCAAGAGCACCCTGATGAAGATTCTTGCCGGTGTCCAGTCCCCGGACACGGGGGCTCTGCTTGTCGATGGTCGTCCTGCAGTGTTCCGATCCGTGCGTGAGGCCATGGACCACGGCATCGCACTGATCCATCAGGAACTCAATCTGGCCGACAACCTCGAAATCGGGGCCAATATCTTTCTTGGCCGTGAACCGCTCCGACGAGGACTCATCGACAACGCGACCATCAACGCCACCTCCGCAGAACTTCTGCGGCGGATCGGGCTGAACATCCCGCCCACAACTCTTGTCCGCAGCCTGACGACCGGGCAGCAGCAGATGGTTGAGATTGCCAAAGCGCTCTCCATCAACGCGCGGGTGCTCATCATGGACGAGCCCACATCCAGCCTTTCCGCGGGAGAATCCGAACGACTCTTTCAGGTGATCCGGGACCTCCGCAGTCAGGGGGTGAGCATTCTGTATATCTCGCATCGCCTCGCGGAGGTGCAGGATCTGTCGGACCGCGTGACGGTTCTGCGAGACGGCGAGAATGCCGGCGAACTGGCCCGCGGTGAAATCAGCCACGACAGCCTTGTACGGCTGATGGTGGGACGTGAAATTTCACGGTATTTCTTCCGCACACCGCATCAGCCCGGTCCGGTAGTGCTGGAAGCCAGCGACCTGACCACGGCAGCGTGGCCGCGGCACCGCAACAGCTTCTCCATCCGCAGCGGCGAAATTGTGGGCATTGCCGGGCTGGTGGGTGCAGGCCGAACGGAAATGCTGCGAACGTTCTTCGGCGTTGATCAGCCCGTTTACGGACAGATTCGCGTTGCCGGCCGGCCGGTCTCGCTGCAGTGTCCTGCGGACGCCATTGCGGCCGGAATTGCTCTTGTGCCGGAAGACCGCAAGCAGCAGGGAGTGGTGCTGGATCTGTCGATCCGCAGCAACATCAGTCTGGCATCGGTGCATCAGCATTCCCGGGGTGGCTGGCTGAACAGAACAATGGAGCTTGCTCAGTCGACGGAAATGTTCCAGCGGCTGCGAATCCGTGCTCCGGCTGATTCCGAGCGGACGGGCAATCTTTCCGGCGGCAATCAGCAGAAGGTGGTTCTCGGCAAATGGCTCGCGCTCAGGCCCCGCGTGCTGCTGCTGGATGAACCGACTCGCGGCATTGACGTGGGTGCCAGGCAGGAGATTTATCAGCTGATGGACGACCTGGCCAGGCAGGGACTGGCAGTGCTCTTCGTCAGCAGTGAACTGGAAGAAGTGATCGGAATGAGTGACCGGGTCCTGGTGATGCATGAGGGCCGAATCACAGGTGAACTCCCCCGCAGTGAACTCACGGAACAATCGATCATGCGTCTTGCCACAAGCGGCCGCTGAAGACCGCTGCAGGCCCCGCCAACGACAGACTTCATCACCCACCAGAGTCGACCATGAACGGAAAAATTGCCGGCATTTTCACGGTCCTGCTGACGCTCTGCCTGATACTGGCAGCAGCCACTGCGGATCCGTGGTACAACCTGCTGCAGTCGCAGTTCCTGAACCTGAATAATCTGATGAACCTGCTGAGCCGGCTGGCTCTGTATGGAATCCTCGGCATCGGTGTGGCCTTCGTGATCATCAGCAGCGGCATCGATCTTTCCATTGGTTCACTCGTCTGTCTGTGCGGGGTGCTTCTGGCAATTCTGCTCAAGGTGGACTACCAGCCGGAGCGCCCGCTGACGGTCGTGCGGATCGAAGCGGCCAGCCGGTCGATCACCGTCGCCGACGCAACGGAGCTTCCGTCTCCGGGAACCGTGGTGCGGTTTACCGGCGGCGTTGGTTCAGGCCTTGTGCTCACGGTGGAGTCTGTGAGCGGCAATCGGATCATTGTCCGCGAAACGCTCAAACGTGACGAGCGCGAAGGACGACTTGTGCAGGCAACCGCAGTCACCTCCATGACCGACGACGGGCTGTCACTGCAGCTGCCGCGGCTGGTGTCCGCCGCGTCGGGGGATCAGCTGCAGCTGTTTCTTGCCGACGGAGCCGTGACCACTCAGAAAATCACCACAGTCTCCACCACGGAAACTGCAACCACGCTGGGACTGGCGCGGGACCCTGGCGTCAAATATCGCAGCGACGCGTCTGCAGTGCTGCTCAAACGCAGTCAGCGGATATCGATTCCCGTGGCTGTACTGCTGGTGCTGATGACCGCAGGCGGCCTGGGACTGGTACATGGTCTGCTGATTACGCGGCTGCATCTGCAGCCGTTCGTGGTAACGCTCTGCGGTCTGCTCATCTATCGCGGGGTATCGCGCTGGCTGACCAGTGACAATCCGGCTGGATTTGGTGAACTCCAGCAGGTGCTTGGCCCTGTTGCTTCCGGACGGGTGGGACTGGCATACCGCGGTGAAGAGCTGGTGTTTGGCATTCCGATTCCGTTTTTTCTGCTGCTGCTGATTGCAGTGCTGGCCGCGGTGTTCCTGAACCGGACCATCTGGGGCCGCTATCTGCTGGCGCTGGGGCGCAACGAAGAGGCAGCGCGGTTCAGCGGCATCAATACGGGGCGAATTACGGTTCTGGCATACGTGCTCTGTGCATTGCTGGCGGCTGTCGGAGGCATGCTGTTTGCGCTTGAGTTCAGCTCGATTTCCCCTTCCAGCTTTGGCAATTCATTTGAGCTTTACGCGATTGCTGCTGCAGTGCTGGGGGGCTGCAGTCTGCGGGGTGGTGAGGGCAGCATCGCTGGCGTTGTGATCGGCACTGCCGTGATGCAGGTGCTCAATAACCTCATCGTGCTGCTGAAGATTCCGCAGTCGCTGGAGGCGACAATTATCGGTGCGGTGATTCTTGTGGGGGTGCTTGGTGACGAGCTGGTTCGTCGGGCGGCCGCGCGGCGCAGGTTGAAAGTCTGAGAATGCCGCAGTCTGACTCTGACAATGCTGAGTGAAACTGATGGTGCGGTGGGTGTGCAGGGGCGGTGTCTGGTCTGTCGACTTCGGACGTTGGCCTGCCCCGCAGAAAAACAACTCAAACCAGCTCCAACCCTCGGCTGCTCACTTGTTTCCCTGCCTGTCGCTGCAGAAGATGCGGTGGTGTGGGCGGAGGACCGCCGAGTCGGCAGAGCAGGTCAGTGTTTGGGGAGTACGCAGATGTTGGACAGCGGTAGGCAGGTTATCAGTCGTCGGGGAATGTTGTGCGGCGTGGTGCTGGCGACCGGGGCAGGTCTGCTGCGGGCGTCCTATGAGCAGAAGTCTGTCGGCGATGGCTGGCAGGAACTCTTCGACGGCAGTTCGCTGCGGGGCTGGGACGGCGATGCGGCATGGTTTCGGGTGGAGGACGGCGCGATAGTGGGAGGTCGGCTGAGCGAAAAGATCCCGCACAATTTCTTTTTGTCATCTCAGCAGGAGTACGGGGATTTCGAGCTGCAGCTGGAGTTTCGCCTTGTGGGCGATTCGACAAATGCCGGAATTCAGCTGCGAAGTCGGCGGATACCGAATCATCACGAGATGATCGGCTATCAGGCGGATCTTGGCCAGAACTACTGGGGAGCACTCTACGATGAATCGCGTCGCAACCGCATTCTGGCGTCGCCGGATAAAGAACAGCTCGCGAAGGTGCTCAAACTGAAGGACTGGAATCGTTACCGGATTCACTGTGAGGGCCGCCGTATCCAGCTCTGGATCAACGACTATCAGACAGTGAACTATGTGGAGGAGGACGGAGCGATTGAGCAGCGGGGGCTGCTTGCTTTGCAGATTCACGGCGGGGGTCCCGGCGAAGCTCATTATCGCAGGCTGAGAATTCGTCGTCTGGCCGGGGGCTGATCAGACGGTGGCTGTGGAATGGGGATAGCAGGATGATTTTTGGGGAGCAGGGCATGTTGAGCGGCGGCAGTTTTCCCGGAACACGATTGCGAAGAAATCGTCGTGCTGAATGGTCACGGCGGCTGGTGCGTGAGCACGAGTTGTCGGTGAATGATCTGATCTGGCCGGTGTTTGTGGTGGAGGGCGAGGGGCGTCGGGTGCCGGTGGTTTCGATGCCTGGTGTTGAGCGTTATTCGGTGGACGTGCTGGTGGAGCAGGCGGCGCGGGCTGAATCGCTGGGCATCCCGGCTTTGGCGATTTTTCCGGTGACGCCGGGGGACCGTAAAACGGAGGACGGGTCTGAGGCGTGGAATCCGGAGAATCTGATTTGTCAGGCCATGCGAGCCATCAGGAATGCGGGGCTGAAGCTGGGACTGATTGCTGACGCAGCTCTGGACCCCTATACGACTCACGGACAGGACGGCCTTGTCCGGAACGGTTATGTGGTCAACGATGAGACGCTGGAGGCATTGTGCCGCCAGTCGATCAACCAGGCTCAGGCGGGCTGTGATGTGATTGCGCCGTCTGACATGATGGATGGCAGAGTGCGGGCGATCCGGCAGGCTCTTGACGGGGCCGGCTTTCCGCTGGTGCAGATCATGGCCTATTCGGCGAAGTATGCATCGGCGTTCTACGGTCCGTTCAGGGATGCGGTGGGGTCTGCCGGCAATCTTGGGAGTGGTGACAAGAAGACGTATCAGATGGATCCGGCGAATGGTGCTGAGGCGTTGCGGGAGGTTGAGCTGGACCTTCAGGAGGGGGCGGACATGGTGATGGTGAAACCGGGGATGCCGTATCTGGACATCATCCGGCGGGTGAAGGAGAATTTCGGTGTGCCGACGTATGCGTATCAGGTGAGTGGTGAGTACGCGATGATCTCGGCGGCCGCAGCGAACGGCTGGCTCAACCGTGAATCAGCGATGCTGGAGAGTCTGATGTGTTTTCGTCGGGCGGGTGCTGACGGTGTCCTGACATACTTTGCTGTGGAGGCGGCCGAGAAGCTGCGTTTGCTTCGAGGCTGACGTTTTTCTGCCGGAGTGACAGAAATGCGGCAGCTTGCATTTTTTGTTCGGGAACCATCTGCAGAGTCGGAGCATTCGTCACGCATGGACAAACAGGTTCAACAGGCGTTACAGGTCGTGGATGGAAGGACAGGACTGGCGACTGTCCATCCCTGGCTGACGAACGAAAAAGTGCTCAGCCTGTGGAAGTTAACTTTCGATATTCGGGGTGTCTGCAGTCGGGAACTGGCTGCCGCAGACTGAGGCTGCGTTTGGAAGTCATGGATGCGGTTGCTGTGACCTGCCGGTCATTTGTCAGGGTTACCCGATGTCGATTGAAGAGCTGCTTGAGCAGATGGAGCAGTATCGATTGCGCAGGGAACAGCGGGATTACCGTCCCGAATGGTTAAGGCGGTTTGTAGAGGGTGCTGCGCTGCTGTTTGAACCGCTGATTTCCGTAGGCCGTGCGGGCTACGACTGTCAGCTGGACGAACGTGGCTGGCTGATCAGTCTGTATCTGGGAACCACTGAGATTGTTGGTGGTCCGCGGGATGGTCAGGTGGACCATGTGAGTTTTTGTCTGGATCTGCTGCGTCTGCAGGCGATGTTTTCAAGGCTGACGAGGCTGGAATGGTACTCCGTTTCATCGAGTGGTGACGGAGTGGGAGCGAGTTCGCGGGGACTGCGGTCGCTGGTTTCGGTCCATGGTGAGGTTGCCGGAGGGGGAGTTGTTCGTCTGGAGATTCTTGGTGTGCCTCCCGAAGTTGTGCGTCCGGGGCTGCATCTGCGAACGGACGGTGTGTTTTACGAAACGCAGTGAGTGCGACTGCTGACACTGAAAATGCTGTTGGGTTGGGCTGCGGCACTCCGGAAGAACTTCTCACTCTTCCGGAGTGCCGCTTTTTTTTGGGCGGTGGGGGCAGGGCGGGGTTCGTTGAGCAGCCCGGGCATCGCGGATGTCTGCGTTCGACGTCGGCGGACAGTCGCCTTACTTCTGCAGAAACTGCGATTGACTGCCGACTGATGCAGCACTGCAGTTGTGCGAGTGTGTTTTTCTGCCGACCGAAGACGGCGGGTTCGGTTGAAAATGCCGAACACGTCGTGAAGTGCCGGAATCCTCAGATTTCTGCGTTTCATCCATCTGGACTTCGGAAACAGGCCTTCGATATCAACCGCCCGTCCCGGAGCAGTGGTGGCCCGTCAGGAAGCGGGTGGTCGCTGGGCCGGGGCGGAATTTTCATCGTCACCGGTTCCATTCGAGCCATGAATCTGCTCTCGGCTGCTCCGCCCTGCGGAGCCTCAGAGAGCAGATCCGGGGTTGGTTCGCACCGGGAGCAGAGCATCGAAAGCGGGCTGCGGCGAATTTCGCCGGAGTATCGATGTCTGTCTTCGGAGCGGTCTCAGGAGGGAACTGTCATCACAACGCATCAAAGGAAGCAACGAACAACTCTGCGGTGCTCGCGTTGCGGCATCTGCAAAATCAGGGCACTCTGACACGCACTTCCGGTTTTTTCGAGATGGCAGTATTGCTGCCGCCGGTGAAACCGTGGTGACTCTAAGCTTTGTGCTGATTGTGCTGATGTCGACGGGCCGACTCTGCCGATATTCGCTGTTACCGGTTATATCGCTGCAGACGCAACTGCTGTTCGTCACGGAGGATTGAATGGCTACTAGGGTCAGTGAAGACGTTTCTGACGTCTGGATTGCCTACAAGAAGGACCAGACAAATCAGGAACTGCGGAACCGCCTCATGGAGCGGTATCTGCCGCTGGTCAGATACAACGCCGAACGGGTCTGGGCCAAACTGCCGGAAGGCGTTGACCTCAATGACCTGATGTCGGCCGGAGTGTTCGGCCTGATGGATGCCATTGAGGCATTCGACATGGATCGCGGTGTGAAGTTTGAGACTTACTGCGTGCCGCGAATCCGCGGGGCGATGCTCGATGAGCTGCGCACCATGGATTGGGTACCGCGGCTGGTCCGCAGCAAAGCCAGCAAGGTGGAGGCGGCGCGCAAGGCTGTCGAAGCACGGGTTGGCAGGCCGGCTTCCGAAGCCGAAATTGCGGAACAAATGAGTCTCTCAATTCATGAATTTGAGCGACTGCGTTCAGAAGCCAGTGCCGTCAACCTCGTCAGTCTCGAAAAGAAATGGTACGAGACGGACAGCTATAAGGACGTCCGGGAAGTGGACGTGGTTGAGGACGTGCGGTGTGAAGATCCCACGGACGGCATTCAGCGCACTGACCTGATGAAACTGGTCACCAAAGGGCTGAACCGCAACGAACGCCTGATCATCATCCTGTACTACTATGAAGAGCTCACGATGAAGGAAATCGGCAGTACGCTCGGGCTTTCAGAGTCCCGCGTCAGCCAGATGCATTCCAGCATCGTCTCTCGACTCAAAGAACAGCTTGATCGCCGCCGACCTGAGTTTGGCTGAATCAGGGATACAGCAGAACACTGCTGCGGCGATTCATAAATCGCCGCAGCTCCTCCTGCCAGAGCCCCGAAATCTCCTGCTGTGGCTTTCCGGCCAGCACCGCGTCCTGAACGCGACTGCTGGCCAGCAGCTTATTGAGATTCTTCACATCCCAGTCCTGCGGGTACAGCGATCGCAGGGTGCACATCAGCTGAATTCCCAGCGCCAGCGGGTCAAGCTGCTCGCGGCTCGTGATGATCAGCTGCACCCCACCGCAGGATTCACCGGGAAATTTTGCAGCCGACGGAGTGAACCGCACGGGCACAAAGCGAATCCCCGGCAGTCCGGCCGCGTTCAGCGCTGACGCCAGCTCACGCTCCTGAATCCACGGAGCACCCACGATCTCAAAGGGTGTGTCAGTGCCCCGACCAACAGAAATATTCGTCAGTTCCACCAGACCAACACCGGGATAAAGCAGAGCCTGATTCAGGTTGCGCATGTTGGGTGACGGGTTGGTCCACGTCAGGCCGGTTTCATCGAACAGCTGTGATCGTGTCCAGCCTTCGCAGGCAATCACCTGCAGATTCAGACCTGGAAAAAGCTCCTGCTGAAACAGCCGGGCCAGTTCGCCCGCGGTCATTCCGTGCCGTACCGGAATGGTGTGGCACCCCACGAAGGACTGCAAACCCTCCTCAAGCACTGGTCCGGAGACTGCCAGCCCCCCTACAGGATTGACCCGATCCAGCACCACAAACCGCAGACCGTGTTCCGACGCCGCCTGCATCGAGTTCTGCATGGTGGACAGGTACGTGTAGAACCGGCAGCCAATGTCCTGTATGTCAAACACGAGTGTATCCAGCCCCGTAAGACTTTCCTTTGTCGGTGTTCGCGTCTCGCCGTAAAGGCTGAACACCCTGAGCCCCGTGGTTGCATCCTGCTGATCACCGATTTTGGGGATGTCGAGCTTACCTTCCAGTCCATGTTCGGGACTGAACAAAGCCCGCAGTGCCACATTCGGTGCCTCTGCCAGAAGCCGAATCGTGCCTTTTCCGGAACGATTTAAACCGGTTTGATTGGTGATCAGTCCCACTTTTCTTCCCTGCAGCGCAGCAAAGCCATCACGTTCCAGCACATCAATTCCATTCAGAACGTTCTCTCGTGTCACGACTGTCGTTGGTGGCGACTGGCCGGGTTGTTTTTTTTCCAGCGCTGCGGCGGCGAGAGTCCCCACGCGACCGATCAATGGATTTACCAGCCCCTTACCATCCGGATGTACCCGATTGCTGAGGAAGATCACGAACAGATCCCGCACAGGATCGATCCAGATGCCTGTTCCAGTGAAGCCGCCGTGACCGAACGCTGCGGAGGACATCAGATCGCCGCGGTTTGAGGAGTAGCCGGTGCGGGCGTCCCAGCCGAGAGTGCGGCGACCGCGGGGGACTTCGACAGCGGTGGTCATCAGCTTCCAGGTGCCCTCGTCGATGATGCGTACGTTTCCTGCAGTCCCCCTGCCGAGCATCATCATGGCATACCGGGAAAGATCATCGGCGGTTGAAAACAGTCCGGCATGCCCGGCCACGCCACCCAGTCGCCACGCGCGTGGATCGTGCACCTCACCCTGCATCCATCGTTCCTCACGCTGTTCTGTCACGGCTGCCCGCGCCTGCAGCGGCTCAGACGGCAGATAGCCGGTCTCCTGCATCCCCAGCGGCTCGAAAACTGCCCGCCGGGAAAACACGTTTACGTCCTCTCCGCTGATCAGCCGGACGATATGTCCAAGGACGATGAAGCCCACATCGCTGTAGATGAATTCAGCTCCGGGCTGTGCTGTCAGTTTCAACGCTGCGATCTTCTGCAGACTTTCGTCCGGTGTGCCGGAGTAGTCATTGAGGGAGTTGTCAGCAATCAGACCGCTGGTATGAGTCAGCAGGTGACGAATAGTGACCTGATCCTTGCCGTTCTGAGCAAATTCGGGCCAGTAACGAGACACCGGAGCCTCAACATCCAGCCTGTCCTCGCCCGCCAGAACAAGGATACTGGTGGCAGTCGCAATGGGTTTGGTGAGCGATGCCAGATCAAATACGGTATCGACAGTCATCGGCACCTGAGCAGGTACGGTCTGGCGAAATCCCCATGCTCGTTTCAGCACGACGCCGCTACTGCGTCCGACCACTACGACACAGCCCGGCATTTTTGCCTGGCTGAGTCCTTCGCGGACAACCTCGTCGATCACTTCCAGTCGCTCAGCATCCATTCCTGCAGCGGCCGCAGAAATCAGCGGCAGAGTTTCCGCCGGCTGGGCAGCCGCAGGGGGTGCCAGCGGTGTGATGAACAGCAGCGTGATGGACAGCAGCGTCGTCAGAATCCAGGAAAATCGCATCCCGCAAGGTTGCATGGCCGGCCCTTTGTGTGAGAGTGTCTCTGTGAGCAGCGGGAGTTTAGCGGCAGGAAGTGCAAAGCGCCAGTGAACGCGGCCTTGACTGGCTGCCAGTCG
Source organism: uncultured Chitinophaga sp. (assembly GCA_964561125.1). Taxonomy (GTDB): domain Bacteria; phylum Planctomycetota; class Planctomycetia; order Planctomycetales; family Planctomycetaceae; genus SXXK01. Next base: position 29,436 of record CAZLOQ010000043.1, read on the forward strand.
CTCAGAAAATGCAGACACGCTGTCGCGCTGTCGTGCGTTTTCAGACGCGGTTCTGAATCAGAACCTCCAGCGTCCGCAGCGCCAGGGCTCTGATGCGGCATTCATCGACGGCCACTCCAAGGCCCGGTTCGCTCAGTCGCGGACCACGACCGCCATATTGAAAGGTGATATCAGGTTCCACCAGCGTTTCGCGTACAAGGAAACGATCGAAACTGCCTTCCACATAGCGTAAATCCGGAACATGGCAGGCGAAGTGCCGGCCGGCAGCCGAAAGAATGCCGGTCTCACCAACCTGACAGCCCAGCTGACAGAACAGCCCGTGCTGCCGTGCCAGCTGCACAAGTTCCAGCGACCGCACCAGCCCGCCACATTTCGAAAGCCGGATATTGAATGCATCGCACCACTTTCCTGCAATCGCTTTTTCAGCGTCAGCGCGGGAACAGAGCGATTCATCGAGCATGACAGGGACTGAAAGCTGTGAACGGATCGCAGCAAGACCCGGAGTTTCCGCATGGGGCACCGGCTGCTCAAGACACGACGGTCGAAAGCGCAGCAGCGGAGCAACACGCGACTCAAGCTCATCACAGTGCCACGCCTCATTCGCATCCAGCCGCAGGTTCACGGAACTTCCGGCCACCAGCCGAATCCGCCTTAAACAGTCAGCGTCTGCAATTCCCCTCGCTCCCACCTTGACCTTGATGTGTCGAAACCCGAACAGCCGCATTTTCAGCGCAGAAAGCCACTGCTTTCGTGGTGATTCCGAGGTGATGGCACCACTGTAGAACACCTGCTCGCGGCAATCCGCAAACGCGGCACTCTGCGGCAACTGTCCGATCAGACTGCCCAGAGGCATGTGGGCACTGCGGCAGGCTGCATCCAGAATCGCCAGCTCCAGCGCGCACCGAACGGCGTTGCCGAAGCATTCCCGGACAATAACTCCCGGATCCGCGGGAACATCGGCGAGGATCAAGGCGTCAACAGCAGCGGCAGCTGCAGCAGGCGAATCGAAACGGGTTTCAAGAAGCGATTCAAAACGAGTCTGTTCCAGCTGTCGCCATGCGGAATCGATCGATTCTCCCGTCACATACGTTCGCGGCAGACCTTCCCCCCAGCCGACGCTTCCATCGTCGAGCACGCAGCGGACGATCAGTGTGTCATTCGCTGAACGCTCATGCGATGCATGCCGAACGGGGCGTCGGAGGGTGATGGGTACGTGAAACGCCGTCAGCCGATGAATTCGCATGGTCCGTCGTTCCTTCAGGGTACAGCAGGTGCGGAGACAGCCCGCTGAAACCAGCGACTGAATAATTCAGCAGCGGATTCTGCGGCAGCTGCCGCCGGAGAATCCTCTGCGCCGACCAGCAGCAGATCCTGATGACGCACCAGACGTTCCAGCAGTTCCACGTCAGCGGCCGGCAGGTCTGTGTTGGGTTGCAGTAGCGCAGGGTGCACAACGACACAGTCCCAGCCGCTATGACCGAAATCCAGTGACCAGTTGAAGAGCCATGCGAGCGATCGCAGCCGCTGTTCATCAGATTCCGCCACAAGCGGCAGCGGAACTGTGAGCAGCACAAGATCAGGTTTAGTCGCGCGCACCCGCTGTCTGGCGTCCGCTTCCAGCTGCTGCAGAGACAATCCCGCGATCTCCCAGCCGAGGATCTCGAGGCGTTCGGCAATTCCCGCGTCCGCTGCGGCGCGTTCGAGGAGCGGCCGCAGGGGCTCCATTACCAGCACCCGCACGGAAGCGGCGGTCGCCAGCCGGGAGGACAGGTGCGGCAGCGGTGGCAGCGGCGGACCGTTGATGTGCAGGCAAACAGCAATCCCTGTGAGGCTGGTGCAGAGCGTTTCTGCCATCCGCCGATGTCCGTCCAGGTTGGGATGAATCTCGTCGCTGAGCGATTCGCGCCAGGTGACGGGGGCGCGTGCTCGCAAACGCTGACCGGCCGCGTACTGGTCGCACAGCGGAACGGACAGCGCCTCTGCAGTGTCACGAATGACCTGACAGTACTCTTCCAGTTTTGCGACTGGACGACCACTCGCTTCAAGGACGGCATTTGGAGTGCAGAGCACCGGCAGCGCCTGCTTCTGTCTGCAGCGCTGTACCAGTTCGACGAGGCCGTCCTGGAACTGGCGTTTGCTGAGTCGCGTGAGGTCATTCAGGCCGAAGCTGATGGTGACAATGTGCGGCTGATGCCGGAGCACATCGTGGTCGAGCCGCGCCAGTCCGTCGCGGGTGGTCTGACCGCTCACGCCGGCATTGATCACCTCAACGGGCTGGTCCGGGAGTGCCTGCTGCAGGGCCAGCTGCAACAGCTCCGGCCACGCACGGCGACCTCCGGTGTGGTAATAAACTCCGGTTACACTGTCTCCGAGGCAGACGATTTTCAGTGGCACTGAAGCGGACGGCCCGGAGACCGGAGCGGTCCGCAGAATACATCGCGCGACCTGGTCCGCCTGCTGACGTTTCCAGTGATTCAGAACGAATTGCAGAGCTGCACTGGTGTCGGCAGCGTTGGTTTGATGTCCGCCGTCCGATCGATGCAGACTGAGTACCGGAGAGCCCTGCTGCTGTAAAGCTGTTGTCAGTCGCAGGACGCTGTCGGGGGGCACAAGCGAATCCTGTCCTCCGGTCGTGGCAGCGACAGGCATCGTCAGACGTTCCGGAAAAAGCTCTGCCGATCGTGACCGATATACGTCCGGCTTTTCCTCCCGTGTGCCACCATAGGCGACTCGAATTGCCTCCTGAAAACCCCGATACTCCATCAGATTGGCGGTGCCGTTGAGTGAGACCACACCGTCAACGCACTCGGGGTGCAGTGCAGCGAAGGCGAGGGCTGCAGTGCCGCCCATGGAACCTCCGCACAGGAGCACGCGACGCACAGGCCAGCGGAGGTGCAGTTCATCGATCAGCTGGAGCAGGTCTGCTTCGGCATCCGGTCCCAGCCAGGAAGCGGGCGCCCGGTAGTCGGGGGACACGAGCAGCATCCCGGTCGCGGCAGCGAAGCGGCGAGTTTCGGCACATTCCGGCCGATCCTGACGGATGAACTGCCAGCGGTCGGAACCATGTCCGTGGAGCGCGATCAGCAGATCGACGGGCTGACAAGGGGACCACGAATGAGGTTTTATCAGCACATATTTTTGTTCGGAACCGTCAATGCGAGCGACGAACGTTTCATCACGAGTCTCCGCCGTTTCCCGGGGCAGGCCGACAGCCGTTGCGGTGGCACCGGGAAGAAGCTGGAAGATCACGATGGCCAGGCAGAAGACCGCTGCGGACTTCCGAATCCGCAGCAGGTTCGATCCGGATCTCTCAGGCAGGTCAGACATCACTAAATCGCATCCTCCTGAATCAGTTCCAGTGAATATATGCCGAGGTATTGATCTTTCCATTGAATCCGGAAACGGACATCCACGTTTTCCTGCTCGAGGTGCACTGTGCAGGCCCCGATCCGCTCTCCCGCTTCCCAGTTGGCGCGGATTTCCCGGTAATTGTCAATGGCGGTGATTTCGTGTTCTGCAAACGCCTGTTCAAGGAAATCCTGCAGCCCTTCCCTGATGTCTTCGCTCATCGGGCCCGGCAATACAAACGCCCGGACCTCATACTCAATCTGTGCCCGGCTGTGCCAGCGCACAACATATGGAACCACAATATCAGTCGACTCCGTGTGCACGACGCAGGTGCACCGGCGTTCCTGATTCTGCCGATCAAATTCAACTTCGCGAAAATCATCGATTCCGGTGATACGGAATTCCTGCAGCTGCGTTCGCAGCTGTGGTTCGATCAAGTCAATCACGCTGGGGGCATTTGCCTGAGGCAGCAGCATCAGAGCGACCGAAAAGATGCCCCGCTTCTGATCACTCCACTTAATCAGGTACGGCACAGAAATGCGTTCGTCGTCCACCAGCACGACACAGCTGCCGCGACGCTCCTGCAGGCGTGGATCCGAGCGTATTTCGCGCGGGGCGAGAACGCCTTTGACTGTTCGCCCGGGAAATTCATTTTCTGCCAGTTGCTGAATGATGACCGTGACTTCCTTCGAATTACATGCCGGCAGCTGGGCCGGCTTAATCCAGATACTGATGAGCCATGGCAAAAACAGAAATGCCGCGGTCGCACTTAATGCGGGGCCGCGCATGTCCGGACCGCAAATCGCAATTCTGCGGAAGTACGTCAGCGGAAAAAAGACAATCCAGAGCAGCATCACGCCAAACAGGGTGTGAGTCGGGCTGACCGAGGATTCGCAGTATGGATTCCACCGCACAACACTCCCGATATCGATGGCGAGAAGCACTGCAGTCAGCAGGACCGTTCCGATCACCAGTGCCAGGCCGAGCGGGTCCGGCAGAAATGCCTGGAGAACTCCGGCGACAACAGGCAACACCAGCGCCACCTTTGCAAGGATGGGGCTGGGAATAGGTTGCGTGTGCTGGCTGTCAGCAGTCTGATGCTGAACTTCGTTTCCGGCTGCTTCTGTGCTCGATACTTCATCGGGCATTTCACCAGCGGACCGTTCATCGTCCGGTAAGTCATCGTCCTGTTGCTGGAGGTCCGCCATCTGTTTTCCTCATTGAAGCCCACTACTGTTCTGCACCACCTTCGTATTCAGTCTGAATCGCGGTTGACGGCAGTTCTTTTCGCAGGTCAGCGACTGCGGATTCCGAGGCAGCGAGTGCTGTGCGGGTGATCTTGAGGTCTTTGAGTGATTTCAGGTGAAACAGGGCGGGAGCGGCGGTCGCGGTGATCTGAGTTGATCCGAGGTGCAGGAAGGTGAGCTGATTCATGTCTTTCAGGACTGGCAGGCCGGCATCGGAGAGTTTGGTGTTGTCGAGATTCAGCCATTGCAGTCTGGTGAGTGGGGCGAGTGCGAGTGCGCCGGTGTCCGAGATCTGTACGCGCCAGAGATTGAGTTTCTTCAGTGACTTGAGGGCTGCGAGGGACGACATGCCGGCGTCGGTGAGGGTGGAGATTTCGCTGAGATCCAGCTCTTCAAGCTGTCCGCAGGAGCTGAGGCTGGCGAGCGCTGCGTCTGTGATGTTGGTGCGGGCGAGTCGGAGCTTTCGCAGGCGGGGAAACTTTGTCAGCACAGACACGGCATCGTCGTCAACAATCGTGGCTGAAAGGTAAATCTCTTCCAGCGATTCCAGTGCCGTCAGATGTTCAAGTCCGGGTTTTCCGATCCAGAGGTCGTCGAGGGCGATGACCTTGAGTGATTTAAGCGGTGCGAGTGCGGCCAGACCTTCATCGGAGACAGTGGTTCGATTTTCTTTGCCGGACAGACGGAGCACTCGCAGGCTGGTACATTTGGCGAGTTCGCTCATGGCGGCGTCGCTGAGTGCACAGGAGCGGACGTCAAGGCTGGTGAGATTCGGCGTCGCATCGGCGAGGAGCGGCGCCAGCTCGTCGTTGAAGGCCGTGCCGGCAAGATTGAGCGTTCGCAGGGTGGCGAGCGGGGCAAGAAGTTTCAGCAGTTCGCCGCTCACTTCGGCTTTTCGCAGGTCTGCTTCGATCACACTGCCGTCCGGTGCGAGTTTGACGAATTCAGCCAGTTCTTTGGCAGGCTGAACAGCAGCTGATTTCGCAGCGGGTTCGGTGGGAGTTGACTGCGATGTGCCGGGACCGGAAGATTCGGTACAGCCGGAACACAGCGTGAGCAGGAGAAGAACTGCGGCGAGACAGACCGGTGAACGCATGGGCGGGACAGCTCCGGGAATGGCAGAAAGACGCGAGGGCGTTTGCGGAAGTTTAGGAAATCGCGGAGCGTTCGCAATTCCCAATCGTCGGCGTGCGGGTGATTCAACGCAAAACACCCCGCATCCGATGACTCGAATGCGGGGTGCTGCTGTGTAGCTGAATGCTACAGCATCGTTGTGAGTTGCTCAGTCAAACCCCGGTCGCCGAGGATGATGTTGAGCTTTCCGGCAGCAGCGATCTTTTCCAGAGTCTCCAGCTCGCGAAGCCGCATGAGAGTGGGGCTCTCGGCCAGCAGCTTTGCGGTGTTGGCCTGACTGCGGATGGCTGCCGTTTCTTCGCGGCGGGCGATCAGGTTGGCTTCGGCCCCCTTGCGGGCTTCCGTCACCCTGTTCATCAGCTCCTTCATTTCACCCGGCAGAATCACATCACGAATTCCGACGGCCGTAATCTCCACACCGAGGTCACCGGCCCGACGCCGGACGTCCTCTTCGATCTCCCGGGAAACCCCATCTCTGTCCGTGAGGAAGGTGTCGAGTTCCCGTGAGCCGATGACGCTGCGGAGCACCAGCTGGACGTCGCGGTAGATCGCCTGGCGGGCGTCTTCGGACTGGCTGAGCATTCTGCGGGGGTCCGCGGCCTTCCATGTGACCACAGCGTTGATTCGCAGCGTCACCTTGTCGGCCGTCATGATGTCCTGGCCGCCGACATCGAGAATGGATTCCCGCAGGTCGACTTCCACGACTCGAACATCCGCAGCGCCCCTCCAGAACGCGTACTCGCCCGGCTGCAACAGATCCTCGCAGTGGCCGTTGATAAACAACACACCCGCTCGTTCGCGCTGCACTGTGCAGATTTCCAGAACGCCTGATGCCTGCGATGACTGTACAATCGTCCGCAACTGCTCGTGCTGGAAACGCACCGTTCGCACGTCCTGAATCTCGACATGAATCTTCCGGATCGCTGTCCACAACGCGTGCTGTCCCGGAGGCAACACATGGCTGAAGCGGTCGTCAACCCAGACCAGCGCTCGCTGATGATCCTGCAGATCCAGCACCAGCGCACGACCTTCGAGTGCTCCGGAGCGGATGATCAGGTCCAGCTTTTCATGGGTCAGCAACGGCTGCCGCTGACTGACAATATCCACCTGCACGCGCCGCAGCGGGTCGAACAGGAGGTGGGTACCTGAGGAGAGCAAACCCTGGAACTCGCCGTCACGAAACAGCAGTCCCGTTTCCCAGGTACGAATACGAAAGCGACGAAAAGGAAACATGTTTCACCTCTGTTTTCAGAACAAACTCATGGAAGACGGAACGACTACTGATCACATGGAAATCGCGGAGTGACGCGGTGGCGGCGGACTACCCCAAACCTGTGCTGGTCATCGAGGACAGTTCGGCGGCGATTTGCCGGGAAGCTGTGCCTGTCCGAGTCAGCGATGGGTTCGAGGCAGGATTCGCAGCCAGTCTGCGTCTCTGCAAAGCGTTTCAGCATGCTTTCCCTGCGGCGAACAGACGCCGCGGGGACCGACTTCGCAATCGCCCGCCCCCCGGGTGAGTTTAAAAGTGGTGCAGACACTGACCTGTGTCAGCAGGAGGTGCGGGAGTCGAACCCGCATGACCCGGTTTTTGGACCGGGGCTCGCCCATTGAGCGGGCAGCTCGGTGATTGACCGCTGGAATCCATGTTCGGTACAGGCTGCGGCAAACCTTTGACGGTGCCGCGACTGCCGCTGGACGGTCATGTCAGACTGAGCTGCCCACAATGGAAGACAGGGAGAACACCAAGAGGTTCGGGGAATTGTGGAAGAGCAAGCGGATCGTGGTGATCCGGTTGCTCTTCATCTGAGACCAGCCACGAATCTGGTGGTCACTGGTTTGCGATGATGGGGAATGGGGAATGGTGGGTGGCGAATGGCGAATGGCGAATGGCGAATGGCGGGTGGTGGGTGGTGGGTGGTGGGTGGTGGGTGGTGGGTGGTGGGTGGCGGGTGGCGGGTGGCCGACCTCGTGGCGGTCTCTGAGTGCCGCCTGCTGCGACTGCGGCCTGTAGGGCCAGCTCCATCAGCCCGGGATGCAACCCCGGGTATGCGCCCAACGAAAACGGACGCCCTGTAAGGGCAGTTCTCAATTGCGCTCCGGCCACGCCCGCTGGAAACGGCCTTGGGGAGACACCGGAAGTTGAACGTTGCGAAGGTGCGTCTCATGTCGTCGGCGTCCATGTCGGAATGGGCGAAACATCCGCGAATCACACGCTGAACCAACCACACCGTTGCGGGGCGTCACACCGATCACGCAG
>CAZLOQ010000044.1:0-36692 GCA_964561125.1 uncultured Chitinophaga sp.
AATCAATGGTGAATTGGCCGTCAATGTGTCCGGGACGCAGATAGACGATGCCAATGACGGGTTCATGCTGGCCGATGACGAGTGTGCCGAAGTCGGAGTCCAGCGTCACCACCACGCGACCCTCGCTCACAGCAATTGACGAGTTGCAAAGTGTGCTGAAGTCTGGCGATTACAGATAGGTTTTCGCCAATGTCCTGCCACAGGAAACGTATCAATTATTCCGCTCAGGAGAAGGTTGCCATCCTCCGAGCCCACCTGGTTGAGGGAGTGCCCGTCTCCGAGGTCTGTCAGCAGCACGGCATCATTGTGACCAACTTCTGCAACTGGCGGAAGATTCACTTCGAAGGTACGGAGGAGTTGTTCGCCCGCAAGCCGAATGCCTCCCACGTCCGCAGGCAGGAATCCGCCGCTGAGAAGAAAGTCGCAACACTGGAGGCGAATCCTGTCCGGAAAGGACGCGAACGATTTACCGACGCACAACCGCGGATCATTTCAGTTCCCTGACCGTTTTTTTCAATATTTTACAACAGGCCAAACTCTGAGTCCCGGCTGACCAGTACACGTCAATCAGAACGTTCGTATCGAAAAAGACCTTCATGTTCAGAGTTTGTACTTTTCCGCAAGAGCCTCTTCCAGCACATCACGATCTGACTTGCCGTCCGGCAACTGGATCAGTCCGGAAGCTTTCTTTGCTCCGGGGCCAATGCGAGGTCGCTCGCGGTCGCGCCGGGACAGCAGCCGAACAATCCTTGAAAACATGGCCGAAACACTTGTCCCCTGGAGTTCGGCAAGGCGATGTGCCTCGGCAATCACATCTGGCTCCGCGCTGAGAGTCAGTTTTTTCATACGAAATGCTCCTTGCACGTATCAGTCCAATTAAATGGTACGTACGCTCTCGATGGCAATCAATAGAAAAACGCCTGGCCGAGGATGCAAATCGTGATAACGCTGCGCCTCTTTCAGACTGGAATCGACATTCGGCAATTGAATCGGTCGAGACTCGATTCGGTGAAGCAGATCCGCAGTGCGTGTCTTTGTGGAGTGAAACGGGGACATGGCGCGCGATCTCTCCAGTGAAGATTTCCTGTCCGACGGCGATTCGCAGAGAGGCATTTGTTTGAGGTCCGGGATTTCGACGATTGTCCTTTGACCAGAGGCCAAACCAGGAGTGGACAGCGGGAAACCAGACGCAGACGTGAAACCGAGAACAGAATTCCCACGTACGGAAGTCGGGGTGGAATCGGGTGCAGAGGACTCCGCCGCGGGTTGAGTGAACCGTGATTCCGCCTGTTAGACGACCCTTTTGACGAACTCCGTACGAACCTGGAGCGAGGCTGCCCTGCCATGCGGGCCAATGATGGCCTGATGAGGACAAAATGAAAAATTCCGTGAGAATCTTTGGTTGAAGTGAGCACTGAAGTGTGAGTGATCCGAGCAGTTCAGGGCGCGTGTTCTGCGGACGAGTACCGTGTTGCGTACCACCGCGGGTACAGCTCCGATGCGACACTTCTGCGGGGCTGGCAAGACTCACAGATAAGCGTCCGTCGTGAACTTGCTGCTGGTCCGCCAGCGTTGCGTTTCTCTGACAATTAATCGATATTCGGATTCGGGAGGCCGTAGCTGACCGCGTCGGCGAAGTTGCATGTTGTTCAGATTTATTGACGCAGGTTTTGTCAGGTCGTTCAGTGATCTGAACACTGTCATTCCGTTCATTGATTTTCTCGAATTGCTCCAACGGCCCTTCGAATGGCCCCACAGTTTTGGTTCGATTTCTTTCTTCAATCAAAGGCTGGCCCGATGACACTCCCAGAATCTCTCGATATCGAATCCGGAACAGGCCAGCCGGTCCGTTTGCCGCTGGTCGCCGGACTTGTGGCGTTGAGTTTTTGTTTTTGGCTGCTGCCGAGACCGGCAGGGATGAGTCCGGAAGCGCATCGCCTGACGGCCGCTGCGGTGCTGATGTCCGGTCTGTGGATCACGCAGGCGATTCCCATGGCAGCCACCAGTCTGCTTCCAGTGGCTCTGTTTCCACTGCTGGGGATTCAATCCGCAAAGGACACAGCGCGCGCATTCATGGAGGACAGTTTATTTCTGTACATGGGCGGGATGTTGATTGCTCTGGGGATTGAACGCTGGCAACTGCATCGCCGGATGGCATTGACCATTGTGCGTTTGATCGGAGTCCGTCCGCGGCGGCTGGTGATCGGGTTTGGCTGTGCCACGTTTGGTCTGTCGATGTGGATCAGCAACACGGCCACAACGATGCTTATGCTGCCGATTGTCACGGCGCTCCTGAAAGTGCTCGATGAGAGTGACGGACAGGCGGCGATGAAAACGGACTCCGGACAGCCGCTGGCGATCCCTTTGCTGCTGGTGCTGGCATGGGGGGCCACGCTGGGGGGCATGGCCACGCCCGTTGGCAGCCCGACGAACAGCGTGGCGATCGGAATCTATCGTCGCCAGCTTCCGGACGCTCCGGACGTGTATTTTTCTGACTGGTTTCTGGCGTGCGGTCCGATCGCTCTGGCGTATCTGGTGGTGGTTCTGTTTTCGCTGACGTGGAGGCTGCCCTCTGCGGGTGCTGCAGACAGGCGACTGGAGGACGAGCTTTCAGCGCGTGTGCGGGGGCTGGGACGGATGTCACCGGCGGAATTGCGGATGCTCCTGATCTTTGCGTCGACAGCCGTGCTGTGGGTGTTTCGGGAGCCGCTGGTGATTGGCGAGGTGCAACTGTTTACGGGCTGGCAGAGGTGGTATGCGGCGAGTGCCGCGTGGTTTCTGGGGGAACCGGGACTTCAGCAGTCGCTGTCTCTGCGCGGTGCCGTATCTGACGCCACAGTGGCGGTGCTGATGGCCGTCCTCATGTTTGTGCTGCCAGCAGGTACGGGAACTGGCAGACAGCGATCAGAGCCATTGATGAACTGGGAAACGGCGGTGAAACTTCCCTGGGACATGATTCTGCTGTTTGGCGGCGGGTTTGCCCTGGCTTCCGCTTTTGAGAGTACGGGGCTGGCGAACTGGCTGGCAGATGTCCTGCAGGGCCCGTTGAGTGCACAGCCGCCGTGGCTGGCCGTGGCGATGATTTGCCTGATTCTGGTGATGCTGACCGAACTCACAAGCAACGTGGCGACGGTGAATGCGATTCTGCCTGCGCTGCTGGCTCTGGCCGCCCCGCTGCAGCTGGACCCGCGAATGCTCTTTATTCCGGCGACTCTCGCTGCCAGCGCGGGCTTCATGCTGCCGGTGGGAACTCCGCCAAACGCCATCGTGTTCAGCACAGGCCGCATTCCAGCCCGGGAAATGGCTCGCCGGGGGATTCTGCTGAATCTGGCGGCAGTTCCACTGCTGACGGCCGGTACATGGTTGCTGATTCGACCGATTCTGGGAATCCGCTGAGGATTTGCTCACCCGGGTTTGGAATTTGACGACCGCTCAAACCGATTGGCAGGGGACAGGTGACGCTCAACACGTTATAAATCATTCATGTCCTGCGTGTTTCCGTGTCTGCGAAATCGTCGCGGGATGCAGTCTGCAATTGCTGTTTGTTTCCTCATGAACCGGCAGAGTATCCATGAGATTCCTAATCCGGCTGGTATTGGTCTGCAGTGGTCTGTGTCTGCCTGTGTTGAGGGCGGATGAGCCAACGGCTGAGCAGTCTGAGTTCTTTCGCTCAAAGGTGCTCCCGCTGCTGGAGTCGCGTTGTTTTGAATGCCATGGAAATCAGGACGACATCGAGGGCGACCTGCGTCTGACATCGCTCAAAGCCATGCTCGCCGGTGGTGAAAGCGGAGCTGCTGTGGTACCAGGCGATCCGGACCGCAGTCTGATCATTCAGGCAGTGCGTTACGAAACCTTCCAGATGCCGCCGCGCGACAAGCTTCCGGATGAAGAGATTGACATTCTTGTGAAATGGATCCGCGACGGTGCCCGCTGGCCGGCAGATGAATCCAGCCCCCCGTCGCCCGCTGGTCGCCTCGGCAAACCCGCATTTCCCCTCAAGGAACGTATCGCTGCTCACTGGGCCTGGCGTCCACTGGAACTCCCCGGTGTCCCAACCGTTCAGAACACGCCGTGGCCACTCACGGATGTCGACCGCTTCATCCTGCAACCGCTTGAATCAGCCGGGTTAAATCCGGCCCCCGATGCCGACCGGACTGCAATCCTGCGGCGTCTGTCCTTTGATATTATCGGGCTCCCGCCAACCCTGCAGCAGCAACAGCAATTCCTCGCTGATCCACGACCGCTCCCACAGGCGGTGGCCGCTGTCGCTGACCAGCTTCTGGCTTCGCCGCAGTTCGGTGAACGCTGGGGCCGCCACTGGCTGGACCTGGTCCGCTACGCTGAAACGCTCGGCCACGAATTCGATTTTCCACTTCCCCATGCATGGCAGTACCGCGACTACGTCATTCGCGCACTCAATTCAGACGTGCCTTACGATCAGTTCGTCCGCGAGCACATCGCGGGTGACCTGCTGGAAAATCCACGGCGGCATCCGGAACGGCACACAAACGAATCGATTATTGCCACCGGGTTTTGGTATCTGTGCGAGGATAAGCATGCGCCGGTCGACGTGCGTCTGGAGGAAGCGTTCCGGATTGACAATCAGATCGACATGTTTGGCAAGGCCTTTCTGGGCCTGACAATTGCCTGCGCACGCTGCCACGATCACAAATTTGATGCCATCTCCACCGAAGACTACTACGCTCTGGCTGGCTTTCTGCAGAGTTCCCGGCGACGGATCGAGTGGCTGGACCCCGGCCGACAGCAGCAGCAGCAGCTCGCCGAAATCCGGCGGCAACAGGAAATCGCGGATGCCGCCATGACCTCCGGCCTGCAAACCTGGACCCCGGAAGTGCTGGAACAACTGGCGCAGGCTGCTCTGAACGACTCCATACCCCTTTCCGCCCCGGCTGACACGGCGCACCGCGATGCCCTCCGCACAGCACTTGCCGCCCCGGACAGTCTGTCTCCCGCCAATCCTCTGGCGCCCCTTGCCACGCTCATCAAAGCCGAGTCCACTGCCGATCGAGCTGCAACCATCACTGCCTGGCAGAAAGCAATTCAAGAGCGTTTGCAGACGAGTCAGGCACCCGCACCGGAAAGTCCAAACTCCTGGCAGATTCTGGCCGATCTGCGCGACGGAATTCCCGCAGGCTGGTTCGTCTGGGGACAGGCTTTTGACGGCCTTGTGCCGCCAGTCTTAACGCCGCCCGCCCCGCTTGTGAATGCGACCGCCCCCGTCTTCCCCGGCTCGCCAGTCCCCACAAGCCTGCCAAATCCCCCCGCTGTCCCCCAGCACTCCTCTGCGCCCCCGGATGATCGCAATGCGTCTTCCTCTGCACGCTGGACATGGCGCCAGGACGACTGCGTTCCCGGCAGCAATGACGCAGTCAATTCTGCCATGCACGGTCCGGGATTTCGGGGGGCTCTGCATTCTCCGGAATGGGAGCTGCAGCACCCTGAAGTGCTCATTCTGGCGGCCGGCCGTCAGGCGCGAGTGCGTCTGGTGGTGGATGGTTATGTCATGAACGAATTCACCGAACTGCTGTTTGGCGGCCTGCGGCAATCCATCGATACGGACGGCCAGTTTCGCTGGATTCGCATTGGAGGCGACCTGCGGCGGTATCTGGGACACCGCTGTCACCTTGAGTTCCTCGACGAAGGCGATGGCTGGTTCGCAGTTCGTGAAGTGCGGCTGGTGCATCCAGGGCAGTCATTCGAGGTGCCGCAGGAAGTGCATCCGGTCAACCGCCAGCTGGCAACAGTGCCAGCGGGCGAAGATTTCCTGAAACGCTGGGCAGCGGCCGTGCAGTCCGACGCTGCGTGGCGGCAGCTGGCCCTGCAGCTGGGGCTGCTCCCTGCAGATGCTCAGGCAGGCGTTTCGCAACAGCTGGCTGCATGGCGAAAGATTGCTGCTCAACCTGTCCATGGTGATCCGGTACTCGTGATGTGTGAGGGAACTGGTGAGGACGAACGCATTTTCGTCAGGGGCAACCACCGCAATCCCGGGCAGTATGCTCGCCGACGACTGCTCACTGCCCTCGATCAGGCTGCACCGCTGGCTGACCCCGCCCACAGCGGCCGCCTGGAACTGGCAGAGCGACTGCTCGCAGACAGCAACCCATTTCCCGCGCGTGTTGCAGTGAACCGTGTCTGGCAGCAGCTTTTCGGACGCGGCATCGTGGCCTCCGCGGATAACTTTGGAGTGCTTGGAGACACGCCGTCGCACCCTGAACTTCTCGATTATCTGGCCATCGACTTTCGCCGCGATGGCTGGTCTCTGAAACGGCTGATTCGACGACTTGTCACATCCCGCGTGTACCTCATGTCCAGTCAGCGGAATCCGGACGCATCAGAACGTGATCCAGCCAACATACTGCTGCATCGGGCCAACGTCAGGCGACTGGAAAGTGAAGCCATCCGGGATTCGATTCTGGCGATTTCCGGCCGGCTGGACCCGGCGATGTTCGGTCCTCCGGTTCCTGTGCATCTCACCTCATTCATGCAGGGCCGTGGTCGACCAGGTCAATCCGGACCGGTGGACGGTGCCGGGCGCCGCAGTATCTATCAGGCGGTCAACCGGAATTTTCTGAACCCCTTTATGCTCACGTTTGATACGCCTCAGCCCGCTTCTGCCGTTGCCCGTCGCAGTCGCTCAAACGTTCCTGCTCAGGCCCTGATCATGCTCAACAGCGAATTCCTGCACGGCCAGGCAGAATTCTGGGCCAGGCTGCTGGCAGAACAGCCGCCGGAGGTCGATCGGCTGAATCTTGCGTGGAGGCAGGCTTTTGGTCGCCCCCTTGAAGCAAGCGAACGACAACCGATCAGCACGTGGCTGAGTCAGCTGTCTGAAGAACGCAAGGTACCTGCAGAGGAACTGTTGCAGGATCAAGCCGTGCTGACCGAACTGTGCCATGCACTGCTGAACAAGAAAGAACTGCTGTACCTGGAGTGAATGCCGTGCCGGGTACCTTGCAAACTTGCGTCACAGTCCAAGCACGTCGGCCATGGAGTAAAGTCCGGGCCGCTGGGCTGCGAGAAACCGGGCTGCTGCGAGACTGCCGAGTGCGTAGCTGTCGCGAGTATGTCCGCGGACTGTGAGGTCGATGGTTTCGCCCATGAGTCCGAAGACGATTGTGTGCTCGCCGACGTTATCTCCCGTGCGCACGGCGTGATAACCGATTTCGCCGGCGGGTCGCTTTCCGGTCCGTCCTTCGCGGCCGTGAACGTGAGCCTGCTGGCCCATCTGCTCGGCGACGATGCGTCCGAACTGGAGCGCCGTGCCGCTGGGAGCATCTTCTTTGAAGCGATGGTGGCGTTCGATGATTTCGACATCGACACCATCCGGGTTGTTGCGGAGAATTCGCGCGGCTTCGCTGACCAGTTTCATCAGCAGGTTGACAGCAGTGCTCATGCTGGGGGCCATGAGTACGGGGGTTGTCTGAGCGGCGGCGAGTACCTGTTCGCGAAGGTCGCCCGGAATTCCGGTCGTGGCGACGACGAGCGGGATGGAGCGGGCTTCGCAGACCGGGAGTACGGAGCGGAGTCCATCGGGGGTGGAAAAGTCGATGACGGCATCGACACGCGTATCGAGTGAAGACGTGACGGGGATGCCGCAGTGCCCGAAACCCGCCAGTTCACCGCAGTCACGGCCAAGGCTGGGCGAGTTTTGAGATTCAAGAGCGGCAGCGACGCGCAGATCTGCTGACTGCAGAGCCAGTGCGACGACACGCTGCCCCATACGTCCGGCAGCTCCGTTGACGGCAATTTTCAGAGTCATATGAATTTGGGTCTGCTGGGTGAATCAGCCGCTTGAGCGTTGTGAGAGAGGAACGTAATTGCGAACAGTAGCACCCGTATAGACCTGCCGTGGCCGGTAAATGCGGCTGGTGTCATCGTCCCGCTGTTCGCGCCAGTGAGCCAGCCAGCCCGGGAGCCGGCCGAGGGCAAACATCACCGTGAACATATTTGTGGGAATCCCCATGGCGCGATAGAGGATGCCGCTGTAGAAGTCCACGTTGGGATAGAGCTTGCGACTGACGAAGTAGTCATCTTCGAGAGCAATTTTTTCAAGGTTTCGGGCGATTTCGAGCAGCGGGTCGGAGACCCCCAGTTCGTTAAGCACCTGTTCAGCCATCGTGCGAAGGATGGTAGCACGGGGGTCGAAATTCTTGTAGACGCGGTGCCCAAAGCCCATGAGCCGAAAATTGCTGTTCTTGTCCTTCGCCATCATCACGTATTTCTTGTAGTCACCCCCGTCGTCGTGGATCATCTGGAGCATTTCGAGCACTGCCTGGTTGGCACCTCCGTGGAGCGGGCCCCAGAGGGCGCAGATTCCGGCGGAAATGGAGGCGAAGATGTTGGCCCGGCTGCTGGCCACAATCCGCACTGTCGACGTACTGCAATTCTGCTCGTGGTCAGCATGCAGGATCAGAAGCATATTGAGTGCTTTGACCAGCACAGGATTAATCCTGTACTCCTCTGCGGGGACAGCGAACATCATGTGCAGAAAGTTTCCGCAGTATGACAGTTCGTTTCGTGGGTAAATGGTGGGCTGCCCGATGGATTTCTTGTAGGCGTACGCCGCAATCGTGCGGACTTTGGCGAGCAGCCGTACAATGTTGACGTCGGATCGGTCATCTTCTGTACCGGGATAGTAGGTGGACAGGGAAGCGACCATCGCGGAGAGAATGGCCATTGGGTGAGCATTTGGCGGAAATCCTTCGAAGAATTTCTTCATGTCTTCGTGGATCATGCTGTGGTAGGTGAGGTCGGCGCGGAAGGACCGCAGTTGTTCAGGGGAGGGGAGTTCACCGTAGAGCAGGAGCCACGCAGTTTCGACGAAATCGGAGTGTTCGGCGAGTTGTTCGATGGGGTAACCGCGGTAGCGCAGGATGCCGCTGTCACCATCGATGAACGTGATGGAACTCTTGCAGGCCCCGGTACTGTTGAAGCCCGGGTCCATGGTGATGGCGCCCGCCTGTCCAAGCAGCCTGGTGATGTCGATTGCGGTCTCTTGTTCGGTGCCGCGGATGACCGGCAGTTCCCAGGATTTGCCGTCGAGTGTCAGAGTGGCGCTGGACATTGTGTAGTTTCCTGGTAGCCGGAGGTGTGACAGGGTCGGAGGCGCCTGCTGGCGGAGACCCGACCGCGATGCTGAAGGGTGGGAGCGTGCTACGGTAACACGGATATGGCAAAAGTAAACTGTAGGCGGGGGGGATGTTCAGATTCGGCACAGGTCAGGTCACACTTCTGACATCGAACGCTGCCTGCGAACCAGATCTGTTGCCG
Organism: uncultured Chitinophaga sp.; assembly: GCA_964561125.1. Taxonomy (GTDB): domain Bacteria; phylum Planctomycetota; class Planctomycetia; order Planctomycetales; family Planctomycetaceae; genus SXXK01. Next base: position 9,292 of record CAZLOQ010000044.1, read on the forward strand.
CCGCTGCCAGACGAGTAATCTGCTCCCACGCCTCGGCTGCGATGAGTTCTTTTCTGGCCAGCCACGAACCACCAACGGCTGGCACGGCAGGATCTGCCAGCCATTCAGGGAGATTCTCTGCTGTGATCCCTCCCAGCGGAATATAGCGGATGTGCAGATGGTCATAGGGGGCCTTCAGTGCCGCCAGCATCGGCAGCCCGCCGGATGGCACAGCGGGGAAGAACTTGAGATCCCGGCAGCCCAGACGGACGGCCGTATCGATATCGGACGGGGTCATCACCCCGGGTGCAAACGGCAGGCCAGCCTGAGCCGCTTCGAGAATGACGGAGGGATTGGTACCCGGGGCAACCCCGAACTGGCCGCCCGCTGAAATCACCTCCGCAACCTGTCGCGGGTCGATGATTGTCCCGGCCCCGGCCAGCATCTCAGGGACTTCTGCGGAGACCGCTCGCAGGCAGTCCAGTGCTGCAGGAGTACGCAGCGTGAGTTCCATGGCTGTCACTCCACCGGCGAGCAGTGCCCTGGCCAGTCGCACAGCGTGCCCGGGCCGTTCAATGACCAGCACTGCAATGACTCCTGACCGACGGATTCGCTCCCGCAAAGCGGCCGAGAAGCCTGGGGTGGTAGAAGGTGAAGGCAGGGGGGTGGAATTTGTCAAAGCTGGAGACTCCGTAAGGATCTGAGAACACACTCTTCATCTCTGATGCCGAATTGCACGGAATCGCAGCCAGTGATCAGCGAGCACCAGCGCGACCATTGCCTCAGCCATCGGGATAAACCGCGGCAGCAGACATGGGTCGTGCCGACCTTTGGTTCGAATCGCGGCAGGCTCTCCTGCCGTCGTAATCGTCGGCTGCTCCCGGGCAAGGCTGCTTGTGGGCTTCACAGCGGCTCTCAGGATGATGGGCATGCCTGAACTGATCCCCCCCAGCATTCCTCCGTGACGATTCTCTGTGGTCACCACGCGGCGGCCGTTTGCCAGGCTGCCGGACTGCGGTTCGTTCCCGGCGGCAGATGTTGTGAAAATATCATTGTTCTGACTGCCCCGCAGAGCAGCGCAGGCAAAGCCAATCCCGTACTCCACCCCCAGAACAGCCGGCAGACTGAAGAGCGCCTTGCCGAGATCTGCCTTGAGCTTGTCGAACACCGGATCACCAAGTCCCGGCGGAATGCCGGTGCACACAATTTCGGCAACGCCGCCGATGGAATCAAGGTCGCGCCGCACCTCGTCGATCAGAGCCACCATGGCGGGCACCACGGTGTGGTCCGGGCAGCGAACAAAATTGGGACTCCCGTCTGACAGAAATTCCACGGCATCCAGTGTGACTGCTTCAGGGTGCGGAATGCTGGCCTGCACCGAACCGACCTGCCGCACATAGCCGACAACGCGGCCACCAAACTCGGTCGCAATCAGCTTTTTCGCCACAGCCCCCGCGGCAACTCGTGCCGTGGTCTCTCGTGCACTGCTGCGGCCGCCTCCCCGGTAGTCGCGAAAGCCGTAGCGAGCATCAAACGTGTAGTCCGCGTGACCAGGACGGTACTTGTCCCGGATGTCTGAATAGTCGCTGCTGCGCTGGTCCGTATTGCGAATCAGCACTGCAATGCTGGTACCGGTCGTCCGCCCCTCGAAGACTCCCGAAAGAATCTCCGGCTCGTCGCCCTCCTGCCGCTGTGTCACGAGGGCACTCTGGCCTGGACGTCGCCGAGCCAGATCGGGCCGCAGGTCGTCCTCACTCAGCGGCAACCCCGCCGGCACACCGTCGATGATCACCACGTTCCCGGGACCATGACTTTCACCGGCTGTTGTGATGCGAAACAGGGTTCCAAATGAATTTCCAGGCATTGCAGCAGCTTTCAACGGCTTATCAGCAGTTTCATTTCCCGAACGGCCCGTTCCAGCCCCACCATCACAGCGTGTGAAACGATTGAATGTCCAATGTTCAGTTCATGCACCCCGTGGAGCCCCGCCACACGCTGCACATTCTGGTAGTTCAGACCGTGACCCAGATTGACGGTCAGTCCCCGGGATACGGCGAATAAGGCCGCTTCACGAATCCGGTCAAATTCCCGATCCCGCTCTGCCGCAGTTCTCGCGTCGGCATAACTGCCTGTGTGCAGCTCCACCGCCGGCACACCAAGCTCCGCTGAACGCTCCACCTGCGCCACGTCGGGGTCAATGAACAGACTGACCACCACCCCGGCCCCCTGGAGCTGGTCAGAGCACTGACGGATGCGCTGCGCGTGGGTGATGACATCCAGCCCACCTTCTGTCGTGATCTCCTCACGACGCTCCGGTACCAGCGTGGCCTGGTCCGGGGAAATCTCGAGCGCAATTCGGGTGATTTCGTCAGAGACGGCCATCTCCAGGTTCAATCGCGTACGAATCATCTGTCGCAGCACTCGGACGTCCCGATCCTGCACGTGTCGACGGTCCTCACGCAGATGCACCGTGATCGAATCGGCGCCGCCCAGTTCCGCCAGTACCGCAGCATGCACGGGGTCCGGCTCGGCTCCTCGGCGAGCCTGACGGATCGTGGCCACATGATCAATGTTTACACCCAGCAGAGGCATGGATTGCTCCGTCCAGACAAGAAATCGGTTGCAAAGGAGCGCATCTTCCCTCACTGGCGGACAGCTTGCAAATGCAGCCCGGGGCAGGGACAAGGGAAAACGGAATATTCCCGGTCACAATTGTCAGATAACCCCCAGACAGTCTTTCCAAAAACAGGAATCCATGAGTTTGGCTTCGTTAAATTCACTTTTTGGCTGTCATCTTCGCCAGCCAGGCAACATTACTGGGCAGTACGGAACAGTGGTTGCTGCCCATGAATGCTCGGCGACGGCCTGCCGTTCTGGCACCCAAAGTGAAATCGGTGTCCCCGGCTTCCCGAAAAGCTTCGCTGCCTGCACTGCTGCCGGCTGCGATGTCAGCGGTACGACTTCGGTGGCCGTCGGCGGCCGTTATTGTGGTTTCCATGCTGGTCCGAATCCTCTGGTAAAGCTGAAGACATGACAACGTCAAAGAACTCCTCCAGCGAACTCATGATTGAAGCCCGCGGGCTCAGCAAATTTTATGGTGACTTCGCGGCTACCCGCGATGTCAGCTTTACAGTACCGCGGGGTCAGGTGTGTGCCTTTCTGGGTCCGAACGGAGCAGGCAAGAGCACCACAATGAAAATGCTGACCGGGTTCCTTTCTCCCAGTCGCGGGCAGGCGTTCATCGCCGGGTTTAACGTGGCAGAGAATCGGCTGGAAGCCAGTCAGCATCTTGGTTATCTGCCCGAGAACGGTCCGCTGTACGTCGAGATGACCCCGGAATCACTCCTGGAATACATGGGTGAAGTTCGCGGATTGTCAGGAGATCATCTGGCAAGCCGTCTGGCCTGGGTCTCAGAAAAGTGTTCGTTGTCCGAAGTCTGGCGCAAGCCGATTTCCAAACTGTCTCGCGGCTTCCGCCAGCGAGTCGGTATGGCTCATGCCATGCTGCACGACCCGGACGTGCTGATCCTCGACGAACCCACCAGCGGCCTCGACCCCAATCAGGTTCACGGTGTCCGCGAGTTGATTCTCGAACTGGCAAAAACTAAAACGGTGTTGCTTTCCACGCACATCCTGCAGGAGGTGCGTGCGGTTTGCAGTCGCGTGGTGCTGATCAATAACGGCCGTGTTGTGTTCGATGGCAGCACCTCTGATCTCGGTCAGAACGAAGTCGACATGGAAGCACAATTCCGGCGTCGTACTCTCGCATCTGCATCCTGAAATCGTTCCCTGCTTCGTTTTGTTTTCTCATGACTTCGTCCAGGGTGAAAGCGATGATTCGCAAAACTGTGGTGCTGGCAGTCGCCAAACGAAATTTTCGCAGCTACTTTTCCGGAATACTCGGATATCTCTTTATTCTTGTGTTCTGCGTCGCCGCCGCGGCGATGACATATTCCAAGGCGTTCTTCGCGGCCAATCAGGCCAGCCTTGACCAGCTGACCACCGGCTTCCCATGGCTCCTGCTGTTCGTGATCCCTGCGATCACGATGACGGTCTGGGCCGACGAACGTAAACTGGGCACCGACGAACTGCTCTTCACCATGCCCGCCACCGAAGCCGAAGTGCTGGCCGGCAAATATCTCGGAGTACTCGGTGTCTATTCGATCGCACTTGCGTTTTCACTCGTCAATGTTCTCGGTCTCTCCCTCCTGGGTTCGCCTGATCTCGGCGTCATCTGCAGTGCCTATACCGGCTACTGGTTCTCGGGCGCCGCACTGCTCACCGCAGGCATGCTGGCCTCCTCCCTGACAAACAGTGCCACCGTCGCCTTTGTCCTCGGTGTTGTGTTCTCCTGCATTCCCGTACTGCTCTACTACGTCGCCGATGTCGTCGAATGGGCGGCTGCCATTGGCGGAGGCAGCGTGGAATTCTACGGGCTTCGCAACGCCCTCGCAGCACTCAGCCTCCAGCAGCAGCTTCAGGATTTCGGGATGGGAGTGGTGCCGTTCGCGGGGATCTTCTGGTTTTCCTCCTTCGCCGCTGTGATGCTCTATCTCAATCTGGTGGTGATTTCCAAGAGACGCTGGGCTGACGCCAGCAGCCGCTCCACAGAACTCCAGTTCGCAGTCCGGGCAATCTGCGTGGCTGTGACGGCCGGGTCGGTCCTGTTCATTATCCTCGCTCGACTCCCGTTTCGTGCGGATCTCACCGCCGAAAATCTGTTCACCCTCTCCCCGGCCACTCGGCAGACACTCGACGCCGTCAAAGCCAGCCAGAGAATCACAATTCAGGCGTTCGTCAGCCCCGAAGTTCCCTCGGACTACGTCGAGACACGCCGACAACTGCTCGGCACACTCCGCGAATTCAAACGCAGCAGCGGACAAGCCATCGACCTCCGCGAGATCGCTGTGGATCCGTTCAGCGAAGAGGCCGAACAGGCCCGCGCCCTGGGCATCGAACCGACCCGCCTCCAGTACGATCGCGATGGCAAACGAGAAGAAGCCGAGGTATTCCTTGGGGCGTTCATCCAGAGTGCAACCGACGAAATCGTCATCCCCTTCTTCGGCAAGGGGCTCCCCATCGAATACGAACTCACCCGCTCCCTTCGCACAGTCTCTCAGGAAAAACGACTCAGAGTCGGCGTCCTCGTGACGGATGCTCAGGTCATGAGCGAAGGCGCCGGAGGCGGTAAGTGGGAAATCGTTCGGGAACTCGAAAAGCAATACAAAGTCATTGCAGTTAACCCGGCTCAGAAGATTCTCCAGGGCGAGCCTTCTGCGGAAAAAGAGACTGCTGGTGCGGAGGGTGAGGAACCGAAAAGTGCTGACGAAACAACGAAGCCTGCTCAGAATTTTGATGTGCTCCTCGCCATCATGCCTTCCTCGCTGACCCAGCCGCAGATGGATAACTTTCTCGAATACGTACGGTCCGGCAAGCCGACGCTGATCTTCGACGACCCCTGTCCCTTCGTCTTCCAGAACCAGGCTGGACTTGCCATGGCTCCCCGCCTGCCTAAGCAGGGTGGTGGAGGCATGTTCGGGGGGCCTCCTCCAGAACAGAAAGCGGACAACGGCGAACTCACATCGCTGATGACTCTGCTGAATATCAAATGGGACGCTGGCCGGATCACCTACGACCAAAGCAATCCCCACACCCAGTTTGCCACGCTGCCTCCTGAATACGTCTTCGTCAGCCGCAAATCCCGCGGAACCCCCCAGTTCTCCTCGCAGTCATCGGTCACCAGTGCCCTGCAGGACCTCGTAATGCTCTATCCCGGTACGCTCGAAGATCGTGCCGGCCGCAAGGAACAGAAATTCACTCCGCTCATCCGCACCTCAAAGGAATCCGGACTGCTCGAATGGGATGACTACACATCACAGTCCTTCAGCCCGATGACCATGTCCCCTTCGCGGGAAATCAAGCCCGATCCAAAGCGTCGCAACGATGGCGAATCGCACGTGATCGCAGCACACATTCGCAACGAAACAAAGGATACCCCGCTGAATGTGATCTTCTGCTCCGATATCGACATGATTACCGACTGGTTCTTCATGGAACGCAACCGCGGAATGCTGGATATTAAATTCGACAACGTAACTTTCGTCCTGAATGCCGTGGATGCTCTCGCCGGAGACGAAACATTCATTTCGCTTCGTTCCCGTCGCGAAAGCATGCGGACGCTCGAATATGTCGAAAGCCGCACCAGCAAGCTTCGCGAAAGCCTCAACAAAGAAGAACGCGACGCTCAGGAACGCATGGACAAGGAACTCGCAAAAGCTGAAGACGCACTTCGCGAAGAAATCCGCAAGATCGAAGAGGATCAGACCCTCGACGATCGGGGTCGCGAAGTTCAGCTGCGACAAAAAGAAGAACAACTCAGCCGCCAGCTGGAAGTTCAGCGGGAACAACTTCAACGGCAACTCAATTCCCGCGTCAACAAGTCTGCGCTGGAGATGAAACGAGAAATCCGCCGCGTCGAAAACACTGTCCGCATGTCTGCCTATGTTGTTGCTGCCGTTCTCCCTCTGTGCTTCGGCATGCTTTTCCTCGGCATGCGGAATTACGCCGAACAGCAGTCCATCAGCCCGGTACGAAGGAAAAGCTGAACCATGAATACCACCAGCCGTACATACGCTTTCCTCTGCGTTGCAGGTGTCTCCCTGCTGCTCGCTGTTGCTGTCAACTACTCCGGACGCCCTTCAGCCTCTGAAGGGTTTGCCGAGGTTGGTCAGGAATTCTTCCCCGAATTCCTCGACCCCCTGAAGGCTTCCGAACTCAGCGTCGTCCGCTACGACAGCGAGAATCGGGAGGCTCAGTCATTTTCCGTCAGGAAGAACGATAAAGGTTTCTGGACGATCCCTTCTCACCATGACTACCCCGCCGAAGCCGAAGAACGCCTCGCCCGCACCGCGGCTTCCATGATCGGGATCCGCAAGATCGCCCTGCAGTCCCGCAGCAAGGACGACTGGGGACGATACGGCGTTGCCGATCCCGCAGACGAGGCGGTGATGGCGCCTCCGGATGACGAAGGTGAGGAAAAAACGGATCCCCGGGGAACTCGACTGACATTGAAGGACAACAGCGGGAACGCGCTTGTTGATCTGATCGTAGGCGCCGCCGTCGAAGGCAGACCTCAGCAGTTCTTTGTCCGCCAGCCTGATAAGAATCCAGTTTACATCGCAAAACTTAACGTAGAGCTCTCAACGAAGTTCTCCGACTGGATCGAACCGGATCTGCTCAAGCTGAATCAGCCCGACATCAATCGCGTCCTCGTCAACCGCTACTCCATCGACGAGCAGAAAGGGGAGATCGTTCCCGGTGAAGTTCTCGATTTCACCAAAGATCGCACTGCAGGCAAATGGGGGCTTGATGGAATCGATGCCGAATCCGAGCAACTCAAAGAGTCGGCCGTTACCGATCTTGTTCGCAATCTTGATCAGCTGAAAATCGTCGGCGTTCGCCCCAAACCAGCAGGGCTCAACGCCGACCTGACTGTGACCGCGGAAGTCGCCAATAATCCGCTCCTTCGCCAGGTGCTCCAGCAGGATATGGCTCGCCAGGGGTTCTTTATCGCTCGTGGCCCCCAGAACTCTGTGCAACTCGTTTCCAACGAAGGCGAAGTTATCGCTGGAACCAGCAACGGTGTCCGCTACACACTCTACTTCGGTGAAATCGCCCGCGGGTCCGCGAAGGACATCGAAACCGGGCTGGGCGACAAACCTGCTGATGGTGTCTCCTCCGATGACGCAGAGGCCAAAGCAGAATCAGAAACAGAAGCAAAGCCCGCGGAGCCTCCGCAGCCTGCCAGCGAGGATGCTGAAAAAGGTCCCCGCCGGTACCTGCTGGTGAAGGTCGACTTCGATGAAGCACTCCTTGGCCCAAAACCCGTAGAGCCGTCGGTGCCGGAAAAGCCGGCTGTACTCAACGATACCGACGCATCTTCTCCCGCCAAAGCCCCTGAAACTCCGGAAAGCGACAAACCTGCAGAAGACAAACCTGCAGAAGACAAACCTGCAGAAGATAAACCGGCAGAAAAGCCACCGGGTGAGGCGACTAATGAGAATACCGGAGACCAGTCGCCTGATCAGGGCAACTGCGACGAACCGACCCCAGCGCCGGTAAACGACGAACAGCCAGCTAGCGACCAGAAACCAGCCACGGAAACCTCTGGCGAGGGCGCCCCGGACACGACTCAGACGCCAGCCGAGACAAAGCCTGCAGATGAAAAACCGGCTGAGGATGAAAAACCGGCGGCTGACAAACCTGAAGATTCGGCACCTGCTGACAAGCCTGCAGATCAGGACGAGGCTGACAAGCCCACAGACCCGGTGACCCCGCAAACCCCCGCAGAAACTCCTCCGGATCCCAAAGCGGAAGCCCAAAAACAGTATGATCAGGCGATGGGCGAATACGAGGCTGCTAAAGCCGCGTTCCCCGGTGCACTGAAGGCTTGGGAAGAACGGGCAAAGGAAGGTCAGAAACGCGTGAAGGAACTCTCGACACGGTTCTCTGGCTGGTACTACGTGATCACAGCTGAAAGCTTCGAGAAATTTCAGTTGAGCCGTGCAGGGGTCGTCGAACCGAAGACCGCAGCGCCAGCAACCGATGCTCTGCCGGGCGGAGCAGGAATTCCTGGACTTCCCGGGATCCCCGGACTTCCCGGGATCCCCGGACTTCCCGGTGCTCCGGGCAACTGAGCTTCCCGGGGAGCTGAAATCTGCCACAGGCAGCCGCGGTGCAACCCGCGGCTGCCATTTTTGTTTCTGAAACGAAACGTGTGCAAGCCTTCAGTGAATGCCGAATTCTTTTCGCTCCCAGGCGTTTCGGGGTCGACAGCCGTTGAATTTTCTTTGAAAATCACTCCAAAGATCCAAATTTTGGGAATCTGCAGGTTCCACAGTGTGTTTAGCCCAACTACGGCGAAAGCAGGGCGTGCATGACCCCGATCGTCGTCTCGCGTTCTTGCTGGCTGTTCCCCCTGTCTTCTCTCGGAGTTGCCCATGTACACCGTTTCGTTGCTGCGTCAGATCTGCCTGTTCTGCGCATTTGCAGTTGCTTCTTCGTCTGTGGTCACTGCTCAGACACCCGAGGCTGAAAATGGCAGGCAACCGCCTCAGGAAGGTGGCCGGGACCGTCAGGGGGGCCGCGGCGGTTTCGGTGGATTTGGTGGATTTGGTAACCGCAGTCCGGGCGGTGGCGGAATGGCTTTCCGCGTTGACCGGGCGATGCTGCTCGGGATCGATCAGGTCCGCACAGAACTCAAGGTCGAAGAATCTCAGGCGGCGGTCATCGACTCCGCGCTGGACGCCTACCGTGAAGAACGCAACAGTGCTCCGCGTCCGGACCGGGATGCATTCGCCAACATGAGCGAAGAAGAGCGCACAAAGATGTTTGAAGACATGCAGAAGCAGCGCGAAGAACTCAGTCGCAAGACCGACGAAGTGCTCAACGCCCTGCTGGAACCAGCCCAGATTACACGACTGGACCAGATCGCTCTGCAGATGCGGCTCAGCGGTGGACTCATCGCGGCGTTCAAATCCGATGACCTCCGCGAAAAGCTCAAAATCAGCGCCGAACAGGTCACCAAACTCGACGCCGCTGAAAGTGTGGCTCGTGAGGAAATGCAGAAGATGATGGAAGACATGCGTGCTTCATTCCAGGGTGGTCGTGGTCAGGGTGCTCCGGGCGGTGCCCCCGCTGCCGGCTTCGAGGCCATGCGTGAAAAAATGGAAGCCGCCCGCCGGAAAACCAGCGACTCCGCGATGGCTGTCCTGACTGATGCTCAGAAGTCCCAACTGGAAGAACTCAAAGGCGCCGCCTTCGAAGTTGACATGCGTGCCATGATGGGTGGCCGTGGCGGCTTTGGTGGACCCGCAGGACCAGGCGGTCGTGGTCCGGGTGGTCCTGGCGGCGACGGTGGACGCGGTCAGGGCGGTCGCCCCCGCAGCACTCGCCCGCAGAACGAATAATTGCCACTTCAGCAAGGCACAAACGAACTCAAAGGCCACGGTAACTGCCGTGGCCTTTTTAATTTCCCCAGCCTGCTCCCGAGGCTGACGCCACATCCCGTGCCCGCATCACAGCAGCGGGGACAACCCGTCTCCAATCTGTTAACATCCGCAGCATCTGGTTTCCAAACTCGAATTCCTGCCGCTTCTGTAAACCACAGCACTGCCAATCGGAGCAACTTCGTTGACAAGGGAAGCCCCCTATAGCGACCAGCAACTGCAGCAGTTCGGACTCACCCGAGCGTTCCTTCCCCGACACGTGGCAGTCATCATGGACGGCAACGGTCGCTGGGCTCAGCGTCGCGGTCTGCCAAGAATTGAAGGGCATCGTCGTGGTGTGCAGTCAGTCCGCTGCATGGTCGAAGAAGCGTCACGGATGGGCCTTGAACAACTGACGCTCTACTGCTTCTCCAGCGAAAACTGGAAACGCCCCCCACGCGAACTCACCCTGCTCATGGCACTCCTCCGGCAATACCTCATCGAAGAACGCCGCGAGATTCAGCGTCAGGGACTCCGCTTCCGCGTGATTGGCACCACCAGTGAACTTGACACCGGCATTCAGCAGGAAATTGCCCTCACACAGGAAGTTGCAGCCACAAATACCGGCATGACGCTGTGCCTGGCGGTGAACTATGGTGCTCGGCAGGAAATCACAGCTGCAGTCCGCTCGATCGCCGACGCGGTCAAAGCGGGTACGCTCCAGCCCTCCGAGATCAGTCAGCAAACCATCAGCGACCATCTGACCACAGCCGGCATGCCGGACCCCGACCTCGTGATCCGCACCGCCGGTGAACTCCGGGTCAGCAATTTTCTGCTCTGGCAAATCAGCTATGCGGAACTCTGGGTCTCCACCCGCTTCTGGCCCGAGTTTCGCGAAGACGATTTCCGTCAGGCACTCCGGGACTATGCAGCTCGCGACCGTCGCTTCGGCGGATTGTCGGTCGCGCCCAACGCCACCGGCTGAATTTTCCTCAATGTTCCGTCGCAGCACCGAGAAAGGCCCTCAAAATGCTTCGCTGGCGACTGCTTATGTCCTGTCTGCTCATCCCGTCTCTCATCGCGCTCTTCATCGCCGATCAGACTCTCGGACGCACAGCCAGTCTGTTTGCGCTTTTTTGCGGATTTGTCAGCCTGCGGTCTGCCTGGGAACTTTGTGATCTGCTGGCCGTGCGCAGCATTCGCCCCAGCTTTGCAGCAGCCGGCCCGCTTGCCATGCTGGTCACGCTCTGCGGCTGGATTCATCTGCATCTGCACCTCGACACTCGGGCCACCATTCTGCACTCGCTGGGCTGCATCGGGGCCGTCTACACCGCCGCCGCACTGCTCCTGCTGACGCTCGAAGCCATCCGTTTTGATTCCCCCGGAGTCTCCATGGAGTCACTGGGGGGCCACCTCGTGATCCTCTTCTACGCTGGACTGCTCCCGGCTGTCACTGCTCAGCTCCGCTGGTTTCCCCGCGAGGAACTCGGATACTTTGCCCTTGCATCAATGATCATCTGTGTGAAATGCGGTGACTCCTGTGCCTACACCTTCGGGCGACTCTGGGGCAGGCGGCGTCTGACTCCAAAGCTGAGTCCCGGCAAAACCGGCATGGGCTTTCTTGGCGCACTCGTCGGCAGCACCGCTGGTGGCTGGTTGTGGTTTCGCTTCGCCGGATCGCTCTTCGACGCGGCCCCTCAACCCTCCGCCTGGCCCGTGATCGTCGGGTATGGTCTCAGCCTTGGTGCGGCGGGTGTCATCGGTGACCTCTGCGAATCGCTCATCAAACGCGATGTCGGCAGAAAGGATGCCTCCGGCCTGATGCCCGGTTTTGGCGGGCTGCTGGACCTTGTCGACAGCCCCCTGTACGCAGGTCCACTGGCCCTCGCCTGGTGGACACTGCTCCCACCAGCCTCTTAGGGGCAGCCGTGCAATTCGGGTGCATTTTTTTTACCACTGACTTGTGTCCTGCCCAGTCACACGTAAGATCCAGTGGCCGCGGTGTCCCCATTCCCATCCAGCCGCTCCTGTTGTCTTCCCTTCTTTCGTTCCAAAGGAATCCCCATGTCACTGCGTCCACTCGGACGGTCGCGTTCTCGCGGCTTCACGCTCATTGAACTGCTTGTCGTCATCGCCATCATTGCCATTCTTGTCGCGCTGCTTCTGCCTGCCGTCCAGCAGGCCCGGGAAGCTGCCCGGCGCACGCAGTGCAAGAACAATCTGAAGCAGATTGGTATTGCCTTCCACAACTATCACGACATCTTCAACACGTTTCCGCCAGGTTACATCTCGCCGCTTGCCAATGGCAACACCACATCTGAAGTCGGCGTTTACTCCTGGGGCTCGCTCATTCTGCCCCAGCTGGAACAGACCAACGCCTTTCAGGCGCTCAACGTCGGCAACACGCCGCTGTGGGTTAACGCGGCTAACCCCGTGACTTTGCGGATCCTGCAGACAGCGATGCCGATGTACCGCTGTCCCTCGGATACCGGCCCGGTGCTCAATAACTTCGTGAGCATCGCACCGGCGGCAAACTGGTATAATATGAACATCACCAACGGCAGTGCTCAACTGCCAATTGCCACATCCAACTATATCATGGTCTCTGGTACCGGTGTCAGCACTACGCCTGCTGCCAATCCCACCAACCGCGCAGCGTCCGCCTGCCCTCCCGTAGGCGTCGGATTCCGCAATTCCAAAATCAACATGCGGGACATCACCGACGGCACCAGCAACACTCTGCTGGTCGGCGAGCGCGCATGGAAGTATGGACAGGTAACCGTCGGCGCTGCTGCTGTATTCGGCTTCAGTGCCTCCATCAACGATCAAAGCTCCAGTGCCAACGTCAAATCAGCAGCCATGGCGGCAATCGGCCTTGGCTACAACGGCATTAACTGGAGTGCAAACAATCTGGTACACCAGACCCGCGGCTTCAGCAGTGCTCACACCGGAGGTGCCCAGTTCGTGCTCTGCGACGGATCCGTGCGACTGATCAGCGAAAACATTGACTATCGCTCCACTGACAACGCAGCGCTCACAGATATGTCGCTGCATGTCACTTCCGTCTTCGCACGACTGCTGGTACGCGAAGATGGCCAGGTGATCGGAGAATTCTAGGTCGCACGGATGTTCTGTCCGGCGTCGGGTTCAAAGGCAGGGCAGGGTACTTCAGTGCTCTGCCCAGCCTTCGATTTTCACACCTTAATCAGGAACACACTGTGCTGAGGAACCATATTTTTTGTTGTCTGCTGATCGCTGCTGCAGGCTTCTCCAACGGCTGTGGCAGCAGCGATGTGCCTGAACTTGGGGACGTCTATGGTCAGGTGACACTTGACGGTAAACCCGTCCCCAAACTGAACATCCTTTTCTCCCCGGAAAAGGGTCGAGCCGCCGGCGGTGTGACCGATGAAGAAGGTCGCTACGAACTCAAATACCTCGAAGGCTACTCGGGTTCAAAAACCGGCCCGGCCAAAGTCACTTTTGAATGGGAACCTGGCGTCGAACCCACCGCCAGCATCCCGGCCAAATACATGCAGGACGGCTTCAATGTGGAAGTCAAATCCGGCTCCAATGAGTTCAACTTCCCGATGACGTCCAACTGAACCGGTTCGTCCGCCAATCCGCTGGTGCGTCTCTTCAAAGGATCGCCAGCGGATTCCGCGGCGGCTCCAGCGTGCCCCGAGTCACACCCACTCGGTTCATCGCCTGCAGCGACTTCCAGACGTGCTCGCCCCCAGCCTTACCAGCAAGCAGTGCTCGGTAGAGCTTCACCAGATCCGCCAGCTCCTCTGACGACTCCCTCAGCAGTTCCACTCGAAACCTGCTCACTCCCGCCCGCAGCAAATCCGGCACAATCTCCGCCGAACTCTGAGCCACCGCGTTGAACAGCGTATTTCGACAACCGATGTCGGCTGTCAGCGGATGTGCCAAACCCATCCGGTCCCGCAGCTCTACTGTATGCACGTCACACGGGCGACCACAGTTCGTCTTGTTTGTCCCCGGCGAAAGCATCGCACAGAACACACAGTGCTCCATGTGGAACATCGGCATGTGCTGGTGAATCACAACTTCCAGCCACTCTCCGGGCACCAGCCGCACCAGATCCATCAGCTGATCCCGATTCAGATCATAACTGGGGGTCAGCCAGCGAAGCCCGCGCTGTTTCAGCTGAAGTGCTGTCAGCTCATTCGCAGCGTTCAGCGAATAGTCCCCGGAGATTGGCACCCCTCGCTCCCGAAACCATGCCAGACCACTCAGATTTCGCACCAGCACACCGTCCGGTGCCGCCTTTTCCAGCATCCGAAACATTCCCGTTTCACCAGGCTTCTGGATGCGCGGCGTGGCCAGATCCAGCGGAATTCCGGCAGCACGGGCCAGCCCCACAGCTTCCCGGTATTCCCGCAGATCCTGAAAATCAGCCACGAGTCGATCGATTCTCAGCTCCGGATCCGCACTCGCCGCAACTCCCAGCTGTACAGCCGCCTGCAGTTGCGGCAGAGTTCGACACAAAAGCGTGAGCTGCGGTGGATTGTTCGCAGAAGCAGCAGCAGCCGTCCTGCTCTCCCGTTCCAGCTCGCCCCGCAGATGTCGCACCGCATTCTCACATCCCGCCACTCGCGGGGGCCGCGGCAACGATGACTGCAGCTGCAACAGCATCTCACGGCGAATGCGGCCAAGCAGACTGAGGGGAATCATCGGAGCCCCGGATAACTCACACTCCAGCCCCCGCAACTCAAAGACCGTTCCCCCCAGTCGCCCTAATTGTTCCCGCAGCAATTCCTCGCTGCCCGCATGCCTCACCGCAGCTTCAAGCACCTGATCCGACTCCACTTCGCAGCGACATCCGTTCTCGGACACGCCTTCGACGCGCAGCCTCAGCCCTGTCACCGCCCTGACCTTCAGATTCAAACCGACACGTCGCCGCGGGTCTGCCGTTTCAAAGGTTCGCCGCAGCCGCTGATTCAGCCGCGGATCATCGGTTTTCCAGATCCGCTGGCCCCGATAAACCCGGCTCAGGTCAATCGCCGAAGATTCAAACGTGAGCTCCGCTGTGCCGGATTCCACAGGCCCCTGCCGGATACTTCCACCGGTGGACACATGATAAACTCGCCCTCCCTGCTCCTCACCCGCCAACCTGTCTCCCTCAAACACCACTCCATCACCCGCCTGAATCGGATACTCAAGGCTCACAGCCACAGAGTTGCGGCGGACCGCCTCTACCACCCCCAGCAGGACTCCGCGTTTCGCCGAACTGAGTGCCGGCACGAGCATCTTATGGTCGCAGCCCTGCAGCCATCCCGGGGAAAAACCCCTTGAAAATGACTGCTCCAGTTCCTGGATCCTCCGTCGAGGAAACTCGATCGCCTGTCCAGCCAGGGCCGTGTCCAGCGCCTCGCGGTAATGACTCGTCGCCTGAGCCACATACTCGGGTGTCTTCAATCGCCCTTCGATTTTAAAGGAGCACACGCCCGCCTCCAGCAGTTCAGGAAGCAGCGGATAGGCGGCAAGGTCCTGTGGGCTGAGCAGATACTTCTGGTCGCCAAAGTCCTTTAACTGCCCGTCGCAGACAATTTCCCATGGCAGCCGACAGGCCTGGGCACACTGGCCGCGATTGGCACTTCTGCCCCCAAGCGACTCGCTGGTCAGGCACTGCCCTGAATACGCCACGCACAGCGCCCCATGCACAAAGACTTCCAGTTCCATGTCCGTGCCGGACCGCAATTCCCGGATCTCGCCGATCGACAGCTCACGCGGCAGAACCACCCTCTGCAGCCCCAGTCCCCGTGCCTCCTCAATACACTCGGCACTCGTGAGCGTCATCTGTGTCGAAGCGTGCAGTGAGAGCTCTGGACAGATCTCCCGAATCAGCCGCGCTGCACCGAGGTCCTGAACCAGCACTGCATCCACACCGGCAAACGCCAGCCGTCGCACAATTCGCTCCAGTGCGGGCAGCTCGGATGTGAACATCAGAGTGTTCAAAGTTACGTAGCCACGGACTCCCCGTCGGTGCAGGTAGTCAACAGCCTCATCCAGTTCGGTTTCTGCAAAGTTCCCCGCCCGCGCGCGAGCGTTGAAACCGCAGTCGAGACCAAAATAAACCGCGTCAGCACCGTTTTCCACGGCCGCACGCAGACATGTCATGTCCCCTGCCGGTGACAGCAGTTCCGCCCGCTCAGATGTCATCGCCACACCCCACTCCGTTTTCACCACTGACGCAAATCGCTGCAACAGTTGCTGCATGCAGCATTCTGCGACGCGACGCGAGCAAAATCGAGACAGTGCGGAGGGAAATCAGTGGCGGGAATTGCGGCACGCCGCTTGCATTGCCTGTTCGCCGGAGTCGCGTGACATTGGCCCGCCCCGCGGCTCCAGCAACAGGCCGCAGGTACCAACCCCGCAAAGGGTTCGTGCCCCGGCCTGTTGACGTTTTCTTCAGGGAAGAATCAGAAACAATCCCACCACAACGGCCGTCTGCATCACCACAGCCTCGTCGTTCCATGGAATCTGATAGTGCTTCTTCGGTGCCACCTCACCAGGCCGGTAATACCCTAAAGCGTACTGACGGGAATGGACCGGATGCAGCACCATCTGGTACGGCAACCCGATCAGCTGCCCGGCAAATCGTCCCGTTGAAACAGCCGGCTGCAAAAGCGGGTGCCATGCGTGCCCGTAACGCTCCAGCGCCGGATCCTCAAAGTACAGCGGGTAGTGATAGAAATTTGTCGGAGCCCACTGCAGCACCGCAGGGCTCATCTGGCGGGCCACATATTCGCCCTTGTCCAGACGCAAATCGTAATCAGACGGAAGTTGCGTGGCATCAATGTCCCGCAACGCATAACTCAGCGATGGCTGAATCGTCCGGATATCCGTCTTCAACCGTCGACTCGATTCCGGCTGCTGCGCGACAATTTCTTCCTGCCGAACGGCCTGCTGAATCTCTGGTCCCAGAACAGCGATTGGACGCGAATCGTAAATATCCACATCGGGTTCCGGCATCTGCTCCCACGTGGCCTCTTTCAGGATCGCACTCGCAGGCTGACGCAGAATCAACGCTCCCGAACGTGCCTGAAGCGCATTCTGTCGCGCCCAGAATGCACCAGCACTCTCGAAAGAACTCCAGTCGTGCAAGCCGTCCAGCATCTCATCCAGATGCGCCTGCCATGCTTTGCCGAGCGATTGCTCCGGAGGCTGGTCCCCGCGCAGAGTCGGCTGAGAAACCATCGCAAAAACCACCACCATCACCAGATGCCAGCAGACTCCGGGCAGCAGATGGCGGCGAGCAGCCGGGCTAGGTCTGTTCCACGGAGTAATTGGGAGCTTCCTGAGTAATTGCGATGTCATGCGGATGATTCTCCCTGACCGATGCCGAGGAAATCTCGATGAATCGAGCTTTCTCGCGAAGCTCCCGAACAGTCCCTGCTCCGACATAACCCATCCCGGAACGCAGACCACCCGTGAGCTGAAACATCAGTGGTTGTAGAGCGCCTTTGTAGGGGACACGGCCTTCCACACCCTCCGGCACCAGTTTGGACTGGTCAGCCGCAACGGCGTTTCCCTGCCGATACCGTTCACTGCTTCCTCGCACCATCGCTCCAAGCGAACCCATGCCACGGTATCGCTTGAAGCTCCGACCATGGAACAGAATCATCTCCCCGGGACTCTCGTCAACTCCGGCCAGCAGTCCGCCAATCATCACCGTTGATGCACCGGCAGCCAGAGCTTTCGTGATGTCTCCGCTGAAACGAATCCCTCCATCTGCGATAATTGGAATATCGGTTCCCGACAGCCCCTTCGCTGCATTCGAAATCGCCGACAATTGCGGAACACCGATCCCGGAAATAATGCGCGTCGTGCAGATTGACCCGGGGCCAATCCCTACCTTGACTGCATCCGCTCCAGCATCCGCGAGTGCTCGGGCACCTGCTTCCGTAGCCACATTGCCCGCAATTACCTCGATCTGCAACCGTCGCTTGATCTCTCTTACAGTGTCGATCACGTTGCGAGAATGACCATGTGCGCTGTCGACAACCAGTACATCCACGCCTTTTTCCACCAGCAGTGCTGCTCTGTCAAGATCAAACACTCCGACTGCCGCCCCGACCCTCAGACGGCCCCTCGAATCCTTCGATGCCCGCGGAAACTGCAGGTTCTTGTCGATGTCCCGGATTGTAATCAGTCCCTTGAGCTGAAAATCGTCGTCCACAAGGAGCAGCTTCTCGACTTTGTTCTCCAGCAGAATCCGCTCCGCACGCTCCAGACTGGTATCTTCCGGAGCGGTGACGAGGTTTTCCTTTGTCATCACTTCCGCGACAGGTCGCTCCCGTGATTCCAGAAACCGCAGATCCCGGCGAGTCAGGATTCCCACCAACCGACCGTTGACCGTGATCGGCACCCCACCAATGTTCCGCTCATCCATCAGCCGCGCTGCCTCGCCGACAGGAGTCTCGGGTGGGAGCGTGACCGGGTCCACAATCACTCCGTGTTCGCTCCGCTTGACACGATCCACCTGCATCGACTGCTGCTCAATCGACATATTCTTGTGGATGATCCCGATGCCCCCCAACTGAGCCATCGCGATCGCCATGTCGCTTTCCGTCACCGTGTCCATCGGACTGCTGATGATCGGAGTGTTCAGGCTGATGGTGCGTGTGAGCAGTGAACCGATATCCACTTCTGACGGCATCGTTTCGCTGAAGCCTGGCTCCAGCAGCACATCGTCAAATGTCAACCCGCGATAGACGATTCTGTCCAGCATGCGCAAATCCCCCTATTCGTTTGACTCGCTGTCCGGCTGTTCTGCCTCGGACCCCACTGATTCCCCTGAATCCTCCTCGTCCGCTGATTCGTCGTTCTCCCAGGCTTCCCCGGGGCCGGCCGAGCAGGGTGACTGGTCAATGATTGACCTGAGTCCGTTGGACACCTGAATGAGTACTGCGGGATCCAGCAGTTCCGCGCGCTCATCGCCGCGCATCTGCAGTTGGCTCAGCAAACTGTCCACATGGGTTTTGTTGAGTTGTCTGCGGTACATGCCGGCAAGAACTCCGCGGATGTGCTTGCGTCGCTGGCTGAAAAGCCGTCGCAGCAAATCCTGAAAAAATCGCCGGTCGGTAATTCGAGCAGCCGCGGCTTCGTCCCGCCAGATGCTGACAATCGCCGAATCCACCTTTGGCCGAGGCCAGAAGACATTGGGCCCCAGACGGCGCAGAATCCGCACGGTGGCCTGCGACTGCACCCACACTGACAAGGCCGCGTAGCCTTTGCTGCCCGACTCTGCTGACATCTTCTCTGCAAGTTCCCACTGAATCGTGCACACCATGCGCTCCCAGGGCAGATCCGAGGCCAGCAGGTTGGAAATCACCGGGGTCCCGACACTGTAAGGCAAATTGGCGACCAGCTTCAGCCGCGAACCAGGAATCGCCGCAAGGTGCTGACGAAGCAGCCTGATAACGTCCGGCGCGAGCGTGTTCTTGTTCTTCAGGATGTCCGCGTGCACCAGCGTGACATTCTGACAGCCACGAACCGCTTCAGCTGCCAGTGCAGACATATTCCGGTCAATGTCCACCGACACCACATGCCCCGCGTCCTGAGCGAGAAAGGCGGTCATACCGCCCGTGCCAGTGCCGACTTCAAGCACCACATCCTGCGGACGCAGATCCCCGTGACGCACGACAAATTCAATCAGATTCACATCGATCAGAAAGTTCTGGCCAAGATCACCGCGCGGGTTGAGCCCGTGCTGGCGGAAGAGTTCCAGCAGATGGGTTCTGGTCTGACGCTGCACGTCCTTCATGAAGATGCCATGCTTTCCGCCGACAAACCGGAGTGGGATGCTGGAGGAACGCCGGTGGCAGAGAGTCGTCCCTGGAGCAGATGATCCACGTATTTGCCCAGAATGTCATTTTCAAGATTGACCAGGTCGCCTGCGCTTCGCTGCCCCAGAGTTGTCACGGCAAGCGTGTGCGGAATCAGGGCCACAGAAAAACGATCACTCAGCACTGCCACCACCGTCAGGCTGACACCGTCAATCGCCACAGAACCTTTAGGCACCAGCAGTCGCAGGTGAGCCGGGTGTGGCTCAAACCACATCACCACCCAGTCGCCGTCGCGTTCCAATTTCAATACCCGGGCCGTTCCGTCGACGTGGCCCTGAACAAAGTGTCCCCCCAGCCGCGCATCAGCCCGCAGAGACCGTTCGAGATTGACACGGCTGCCGGCTTTCAGAAGGCCCAGATGAGTCTTCGAGAGCGTTTCTGAACCCGCGTCAAATTCGAGCACATCGGAGGCCTGCGATACAACAGTCAGGCAACAGCCGGAAATAGAGATGCTGTCGCCCTGCCGGACCGCGGAGGGACTGAAACACTGATCGTCCGGCACGAGCGACAGACGCACTCCTGCCGGGAGCGAATGAATCGCTGTGATCGTCCCCTGACCTTCCACGAGCCCCGTAAACATGTCGCCCCAGTTCGCAACAAATTGCAAATCCTGCATCCGCAAACGGCAGAATACGCTGCAGAGTCCTGTGCCACCACACACCAGATTGGAGAGTGACCGGTGTTTGTTGCGGAGGAATTTTAGCAGGCTCGGGACTCAATGCACGCCCACCCGCACCATTTTCACAGGAACTGCATCCGCGTTCAAATCCGTGAAAACCCGTTGCCGACAATCCCTCGTTTCATTTGACTTCCCCTGTCACACCAGGATAATCCGGACAGGCACTCTGGAAAAACTGCGCAACCGCGCTGCCCTCCGATAACGACATTCAAACCCTCCCAAAGGTTCTGTCATGAAATTCCCGGTCGCCCGAATGCTCGCCACCTGCTGGCTGGCTCTCGCCGCAAACTCCGCTCATGCCTGCTGCCTGTGGCCATTCTGCGGCTGGGGAATGGGCTACGGCCCCGCCTATCCCATGGCAGCACCCGGCTGGGGGGCCCATTCAACCTATTACACTCCGTGGTACGCCAACTCGGGTATGCCCGCATGGAACGCCTGCTGCCCCACCTCCTGCTGCGACCCCTGCAATAACTGCCCCACCGCCGCTTGTGGTACACCCGCCCAAAACGGCAGCGGCACCTCCGGAAGCCTGAAACCCAAAACAGATCCCGCCTTCCAGGAACGTCGTTCCACCCCAGCCAACAACGATGTCCCCGCATCCAGCCGGACACTTCCTCCCGTCGAAAATCTTTCCCAGCCAGCCGATGCTGCACCCATGGACACACCACCGGCCGACACATTCAGCCGCCCGGGACGCCGACAGCCCGCTGCACCCGCCGACAGCTTCGATTCGCCTCCGGACGACACTACACCCGCCCCCTTCGACGCCAACGACTCCATTTCAAACAAACCCCCAGTCACAGACCCAGGCGATACTGATCCCGCCAGTCCCACTGGCGAAACCAACCCACCCGGCGATAGCTTCAACGCCACGGACCCTGCAAAGAATCAGCCCCCGGTCGGTGGTCCACAGACCCGCCGCACCCCCGCTTCCAACTCCTCCCAACTCGCCGAAGTCACGTCACACAAAAGACTTGCCGCAACTCTTCGGTCACTCCCCGCCAGTTCCTCGGCCACGAACCAGACCCCACCACCCAACTCCCGTGATCGACTCCGCTGGATCTCCAATCCGCCCCCCGAAACTCATGTGCGGCTCTGATCTCCCAAATCCTTTCCGTTGCGCTGTTGACCTTCATCCGCCCCGGCATACACTCCGGGCATGACTCGACAGGAAACTACCAAAGACTTCCACAAACTCCTGCTTGCTGCCGCCCGGCTCACCCAGGACGTCCAGGCCGCTGCGCTCGTTGTGATCGCCGAAAAGCCGCTCGAGTTCGCCAAGCTTCGCCCCGCTGATGCCTCATTTCGCGTGATTGTCGCGTCCGACCAGAAAGACGTGCTCGACGCGGCCAAGCGCGACGATGTCGACATCATCAGCATTCAGCACGAACCCCAGACTCGTCAGTTCCAGGTCTCACAGGTTCTGCTCGAGGCGATCGCCGACGAACTCCTCCAGACAGGCGACGTCGCAGTGGTCGTTTACTCCGCCTTCGAAAAAGACGTCTGCGACACCGCCACCGTGGTGCACCTCGCCGAACAACTCTCCCGACTGACCTCCCGCGACCTGCAACGACTGGAGACCAAAGTCCCCCTCGAAACCCTCCGCATCGTCGTTGACCTTGCATGCGAAATCGGTCGCGAAGGACGCGAGGGCAAACCTGTCGGGACACTCTTCGTCGTCGGTAACCACCGCAAGGTCATGGAACTGTCCACCGAACAGGTGCATGACCCATTCCGCGGCTACCCCCGCTCCGAACGCTCCATTCGCAACCCTCGCGTCCGCGAAAGTATCAAAGAACTCGCCCAGATCGACGGCGCCTTTGTCATCTCATCCGATGGCATCGCAATCGCCGCTGGCCGACACTTACGCGCCTCCGCTGACGGACTCACCCTCTCCAAGGGACTCGGCTCCCGACACTGGGCGGCCGCCGAAATCTCCCGCGCCGCTGGTGCGATTGCCATCGCAGTCTCCGAATCCACAGGTTCCGTCCGCGTCTTCCAGGACGGCCGCATCGTGCTCCGCATCGAACCCATGCGAAATGCCATGAAATGGCACGATGTCTCTTCCGAAGCGCAGGCCGACTGACTTCATGCCTCCCGCACGCGCCGCCACTCTGCAATTCTCAATGCTCGCTGCCGCGCTGCTGATCACCGCTGTTGCCTTCCCCGTCTCGCGGCGACTCGCGTTTGATCAAACCATCGAGTCGTTTTTTCCCCCGTATCATCCCGATATCCTCCAGCTGCAGCGAACCAGAAATGACTTCGGTGGTGACGAATTTGTGATTGTCGCCTGGCAGCAGCCAAATCTCCTCCGGAAGAATGCAGACGGTGACTATGACGAACTCACACCCGCTGCTGAAGCCGCTATCCAGCAACTCTCTGATCGCCTCTCGGCACTCCCCGGTGTCGACGGCCCGCGCACCCGTGACCTCTGCAAACTCCTGAACTCCTCGCTCCGCAACCGCAACAGCCGCGCGGCAATGCTCAAAATCTTTCAGGGACTGCTTATCGGCCCTGATCAGCAAACCACAGCCATCATCCTGCAACTCCTGCCCCCCGAACGCTCCGGAATCACTCGCGCTGCAGCCATCCAGGGAATCCGCAATGCCGCGCTGAAATCCGGCCTGAACCCTTTCGTCGCCGGCGAACCGGTTCAGGTCCAGGAGATGTTCGATCTCGTTGAACGCGACGGAAACACGCTGTATCTCGCTTCACTTGGCGTGCTTGCACTCATGCTGCTGCTCATCTTCCGCAGCCCCCGCTGGGTCGTCGCTCCACTGCTCATCGTGGTCGGCTCCGTCCTCTGCACCCGTGCCGCTCTGGTACTCGCAGGCGCCCAGCTCAGTATGGTGAGCTCCATGCTCAATTCCATGGTCACGATTATCGCCATCGGCACCAGCACCCACATCATCGTGCACTACCGGGAACTTCGCAGCACCCGCAGCCTCACCCCGTCCGCAGCCTGCCAGCAAACCCTTCGTGAACTGTGGCACCCCGTATTCTGGACTGTCGTCACCATCGCCGTCGGCTTCGCTGCACTCCTTGTTTCACAAATTGTCCCCGTCCGCTCCTTTGCCATCATGATGACACTCGGCACGCTGATGACGCTGCTGCTCACTTTGCTGGTGATGCCCGCAGCACTCGCCGGCGGTCGAAAGATTCCAGTCCCCGGCCGTGTCGCTCTTGAAGATCACCTCGACCAGGCACTCGGACGCATTGCGCAATTCATCGTTCACCATCCCCGCCGCACAACGCTTGCCTGCTCCCTGATCCTCGCTGTCACGACACCCGGACTGCTGCTCATGCAGGTCGAAACAGACTTCAGCCGCAACTTCCGTGAATCTTCTCCCGTCCTCCAGGCACTGCGTTTCGTCGAATCCACGCTGGGCCCCGCCGGCACATGGGATGTGTCCTTCGATGTGCCCGCCCCTCTCACTCCACTCTTTCTCGACCGCATCGATGAACTCACCCGGAAACTTCGCGACCTCGTCGGAAATGGACTTCCACTCGAAGTTGTCTCCCTTTCCGATGCCCTCAATGTCCCACCCCGGCTCGGTTCCGCAGTCAAAAGGCTGGAACTCATCCGCCGTCGACAACCGGACCTCGTAAACAGCTTTCATAACACCCGCAATCGCCGCATGCGGATCGTCCTCCGCTCGCCCGAACAGCAGACCACCGATCTGAAACTCGATCAGATCCGGCAGGTCAGAACTGTTGTCGCCAGCCACTTCCGCGAACTGGAAGACGAACTCAGGATCGCAGCCAGCGAAAGCGACGCTGCAGAGCAGCCGCGACCGGTCTGGCTGGCACGCGAATCCGCCACAGGACTCTTCGTCCTGATGGCACGCATTATCGACAGCCTTCTCGCCGACCAGTTCCGCAGCTTTTTCTGGGCATCGGTCGGCACCATGCTCTGCACTGCAGCCGCTTTTCGCAGTCTTAAAATCGGACTGATCTCGCTCGTCCCCAATGTCTTCCCCATCGCCGTCGTCACCGGACTCCTTGGATTGCTCCACGTCCCGGTCAATATCGGGACCGCCATGATCGCCAGCGTTTCCATGGGCTTTACCTGCTCCGTCCATTACATCGCCGTATTTCAGGCTGCACTCCCCGAAGCGGGACTCGCCGGAGCACTCGCGCGGGCGCAGGCTGGAGTCGGCAAGGCTGTCGTTCTTGCACACATCGCTCTCGTCGCCGGATTTCTGGTTCTCACGGCCTCTGAATTCATTCCCCTCGTCTACTTCGGTGCACTTCTCAGCCTGTCCATGATCGGTGGGCTCGTGAGTGATCTTGTGATGCTCCCCCTGCTGCTTCGCTGGATTACCCCGGATACGCCCCCCGCCGCACCGCCACAAATGACTCCCCCCGCAGCACTCGCTCACCCGTAAACCGATACGCCACCAACAGCCCGCCGCGCGCCACACTGTAGTCCAGACAGGCCAGATTGGGGGCCAAAGGAGCGGGCGTCGGGGTGGCCAGCCAGTAATGGCCAAAGAATAATGGCGGCGCGTCAGCAGGGTAGGGGCAGGGACGCACCGTCCCTGGTACTCCCACCGCCAGCAGCTCCGGATGCTCGACCGCCGGGAACAGATACTCGCCACAACTGCTCATGCCCGGTTCCTCATACCACCGAATCCGTGCCGTCCCCCGCGAGTGCCCTTCTTTATCGACAAGTCGCACACCCCCGGGAAGCTGAACCTCCGGCCCCTTCAAAACCCGCTCCATCGCCCCGAACAGCCTGTCGCTCCTGTCAAACGCACTCTGCAGGAATGCGGCACTCAGCCACCCGTCGGTCGCAGCCCGATCCGACATCAACCGCAGCTCTGCCGGATCCCAGCAGGCGTGCACGGCACGTAATTCCCCAAGATCAAGGCTCGCCGGCAACTGTCGAAACCAATTGAGCGCCCCGGAGAGGTCCGCGTCGTCCAGCTGGTTCAGCGTCGCCCGGTGCTGATGCACGTTCTGCTCCGTTCGCGGACGCAGCCAGCCATCGGCGATCCCGGGATGCGGAGTGTGAAAGGCCAGAGCATTCAGTTCATGATTCCCCAGAACTGCAAGTGCTGCGTCGTTCTCCCACATTCCCCTGCAAATGTGCACCACGTCGCGAATCCGTGGACCACGATCAATGAAGTCACCGCAGAACAACACCTTCCGGGACGGGTGCCGGTAAATGCCCTGCTGCTCACGATACCCCAGCAACTCCAGGAGCTGTACAAGCTCGTCTGCGCACCCATGAATGTCACCAATCACATCGTACATCAATTGTCCTTTCCGCGAAATTCGCGTTATAATCCTTCGCACTGGTGCTGTCGCTCCCTCCTGCCAGGATTCCCGATGACCGAGCCACCGGACAACACTCCCGCCCCCGCCGCTCCGCTGGCAGCCCGTCGCCGCAGGTCCTCCATCAGCGTCCCCGCCCCCCCGGCCCCCCCCCATCCCGAATTCACCTTCGATCACCCTGACCAGACCGACGAAGATCAGCACTCCAGCAAAGTCGTCGAAGCACTCGCCACCACTACCGCGGTCGGCTTCTACAGCTCACTCACCCTGCACCTCTTCCTCTGGCTCTCCGCACTCGTCCTCCTGCCACTCCTCGGGTTCGACTTCACAGAACTGCTCACCGAGGAACAACCACCGCTCCAGGCAGCACTCGGAGACGAAATCATCCTCGACAATGTCGCTCGCTTCGAAGTCACCGCAGACCTGCCCAGCTCCGATGTCGCCGCTTCCGCCAGCCCCGAACAACTCGCCGCCCGTCTGCAGGTTTCCGATGCCGCATGGCTCAAGTCGTCCGTCGACGATATCTGGAGCAGCACCAATGCGTCTCGCGGATCCGATGCCGATGCCTCCAGCGGTTCAGGGGTGCTGCTCAAAGTTCCCGAAGGCGGACTCGCCGTCACAAAAGGCAGCTTCACAGCCTTCACAATTCCCGCTCGCCCCGTTGAAAAACAGGCCTACCTCATCGTCATCGAAATCAAACTCCCCGATGGCGTCAAAACCTGGCGCGCGTCAGATCTCAGCGGCAAAGTCAAAGGCAGCGATGGCTACGAACAGAAACTCCCCGTCGACAGCCGCTTCCCCTCCGCCGCCCGCTATCCCTCCAAAGGCAAAATTCTCCAGCTGGAATCCAGCACCTCACTTGATGTGGAGTCCAACCGCGTCCAGATCATCATCCGCATCCCCGGCGGCGCACGACAGGTCCGGGACCAAATCTCCATTCGCTCCAAAAGACTTCGCGAATCCCAGGAACTCGAACTCACATTCGAGTAACCGGCGTCAGCCTGCCACTCAAAGTGCCATGCACCTTGACTTGGTTTTTTGTCCTGGTAGACTGCTGTTTTCCTGCTGAAAGGGCCGGTATGCCACGTGTCAATCGCCGTGAAATCTTCTCCGAAACCGACGTTCAGGTGTTCCACACCATCAGCCGCTGCGTCCGCCGCAATCATCTCTGCGGACGGGATCGCAGGTCGGGACAGGATTACTCCCATCGCCGCGAATGGATCCGCAGTCGCCTCGAAGAACTGGCCGGCATTTTCGCCATCGAAACGCTCGGCTATGCCCTCATGGCCAACCACATGCACCTGGTCATCCGCACCCGCCCGGACGTTGCGGCCACCTGGTCCGACGACGAAATTGCTCTTCGCTGGTGGGCCCTGTTCCCCAAACGCCGCACTGCTGACGGTCGTCCCGAACAACCCACCACTGAAGAGCTCAATCACATCAAAGCCAGCGCCACTGGTCTTGCCGACAAGCGCCGTCGGCTCACCAGCATCTCATGGTTCATGAAGTGCGTTTCTGAACCCATCGCCAAGCGGGCCAACCGCGACGACCAGGTCACCGGCCACTTCTGGGAAGCCCGCTACAAAGCTCAGCCGCTGCTGGACG
>CAZLOQ010000045.1:0-21392 GCA_964561125.1 uncultured Chitinophaga sp.
GCTGCCCTTACAGGGCGTGCGTCTTCGTTGTGGGGCTGACCCGGGGTTGCACCCCGGGCTGGTGGAGCTGGCCTTACAGGCCGAAATCGCAGGCGGGTGTGAGAAGTGGGCAGTGGGCAGTGGGCAGTGGGCAGTGGGCAGTGGGAACTGCGAACTGGTAAGCCGATGATTGCGTGCAACAGCCCGGCTGTGCTTGCGGCCTGTAAGGCCAGGTCCATCAGCCTGGCATGGAATGCCAGGTCAGGCGGCCCGCGGGAGGTTCGCCCTGTAAGGGCAGTTCTCAGCCGAACGCTGCGTGTTCGGTGTGAACCGGGTGTGCGGCAGCGGGCGTTTCGGGGCGGTTGATTTGGCGGAGGCTCGCGGTTTCCGATGCGAACCCCGAAGGCTTTGAACGCACCCTCGCACGATTGCATTGCGCTGCTTGCACTCCTCTGTGTTCCTCTGTGCCTCTGTGCTTCAAATCGCTCCAATGTTGTGGCTCGGGTTTGGGCCACAGAGAACACGGAGGTCACAGAGGTCACAGAGGGGTTGCATTCTGTGGCTTTGGATTTGTGATACTCTGTGTGCTCTGTGCCCTCTGTGGCTTACTTGTGGCTCGTCGTAGTTCAGAGAATCTGAAAAAAAGGGCCTGCCGAGTCAGTTGCTCGACAGGCCCTTGAATCTTGTGGCCGAGGGTTACGACGACCTGTTCAGGTGATCAGGCTGCGTTCTCTGCGGCGGCCTTTTTCTGCTGGCGACGACGCCACATCCGGCGACCGGACACGAGGGCGAGACCGCTGAGGAGGGCGATTGAGCCGGGCTCCGGGGCGGCAACGACGCCGTTGAGTTGGACGGAGTTACCTGCCAGGTCGTACACCCTGAACAAACCACTGAAGCTGTTCGGATGCTGCAGCAGTGCGGACAGGTTTGCGGCCGATGCCGTGAGCGACACACTTGTGTTGCCCCGAACAGTAGCATCCAAACGTATCGCGTTGATTGGAAGCACAGTATTCGGGTCGTTTGGAAGACCGCCCAAAGAAAAGAACTGGTCGATCTTCACGCCATCCTGATTGGCATCATTCCAGGACTGTGTTGCTCCGTCTACGACGGTCATAGAACGGTTACCGGCCGCCAGCCAGTTAAATGTCTGCGAACCAATGACCAGGCTACCTCCCACGATATCGGCGGTGGCGCTGCCACTGTTGGGTGTGTAAGAGAGTTCGAGGGTGAAGTTCTGACCGGTCAGCAGGGAGCCCTGAGTTCCGACGCCACCTGACGTTGTCCCGACAAATTGAACAACTTCTGCTGTGGCCGGGCTTGCCAGCAGCAGAAGGGCGAGGCTTGCCATCAAGCCTTTGCCGAGTAATCTGGTCATAGTAAAACTCCTTAACGAAAACAGGGAGCAAAAGATCTTTCAGTTTTCGAGTTTCTGATTGATCCGGGAACGTAATTCAGGTTGTCCGGCGACGCACCGAACGTCAATTGGGGGTGTTTTTTCGTTCAATATCAGCGAGTTGTCGGTGTTTGTCGGAGAGTTCCGGTTTGCCGAGTGCGTCGTAGGCTTGAGCGAGGCGACGGTGGACGGCGGGCCGGAGTTCGACCGCTTCGAGTGCGCGTTCGAAGTCAGCAATGGCGGGGATTGGTTGTCCCAGACGCATGTGAAGTCGACCGCGAGTATCATGGAAGTAAGGTTGGCCGGGCATGAGTTCGAGGGCTTTGTTGATGAGTGCGAGAGCGTTTTGGTGATCGCCATCGGGGGTTTCGGCGATGGTATTGGCGAGATTATTGAGGACTCCGGGGTAGCCGGCATCATGCTGCATGGCGAGTTGAAAGTGGCGGAGGGCTTCTTTCTGGTCGGGTGGCGAGGCCTGCAGGGCTCTGGTGCCGAGGATAAAGTGGAGGATGCCGGGCTGAATACCGCTGTTGAGGAGGTTATCGAGTTCTTTGTCGGAGCCATTTGTGAGTTGTCTGGAGCCGAGGGTGAACTGGGTGAGTTCTTCGAGGATGAAGGGGCTGTAGGGAGCGGCCTGGAGGCCGCGGGCGAGCACGGTGACGGCCAATGCCAGATCCCTGGGAGCGGGATTGGGCTGTGACCTGAGCCGGGACACCCAGGCTGCGCAGACTTCGGCGATGACCTGCTGCAGGCGGACGCGCGAATCGCTGTCGGCGCTTTGGAGGGCGCCTTCGCAGATCCGGATGGCTTCAGCTTCGCGCTGGGCCACGATGAGTGCCCGGACGGTCTGCATGGCGCGGTCGAAGGAATAGCCCTGACGAGCATCGCGCTGGAGGAAGAGATCAGACGCGGTGCTGGCGGCGATACGGGCTTCGGAGGGTGCCCCCAGACGACTGCGGACGATGGCGAGTGCGTACCAAGCCTCCGGGAGATTGACGGAATTGCCGGTGACGCGTTCGAGGATTGGGAGGGCCTGAGCGTCCTGCAGGGAGAGCATATAAAATGTGCCCAGCATGAGCCCCACAGTGGGGTTGTTCGGCTGGAGTTCGATATAGCGAAGCAGGAGCGGTTCCAGTCGCTGGCGGAGTTCCCGGTCTTCGCCGCGGGATGCCTGGAGGAGTTGCAGGTCGTTGAGGCAGAGCCGATTGAGGGCCGGGAGATAACTGCGCTGAACATGCAGCTGCGTCATGAGCAGCCGTGCGGTGTCAGTTTGGCCGGCGTTTTCGAGTACCACCGCTTTTTCGAAGACGGCTTCGTCAGCGTTGCGTGAGTAAGCGCACCAGATGTCAGCGTAGAACTGAGCAGCGGCGTAGTTTTTGTCCCGCATGAAACCTGACAGTTTTGACGAGGCGCGAGCAATGATCTGATCTGTGGAAGGCGTAAACCAGACGATGCTGACGAGGACGAACCCTGCACCGCCCACGGAGGGAAGGCCAATGAGCAGGTCGCGGAACCGACGAGAAGAGAGATAGCGGAGCAGGAAGGAGACGCTTTGCAGCACCCAGAAAACGGGGTTGACGTAGTTGCGTCCCTTGAGCGACGGGCGACGGAGCAGGTCGCCTTCGATATCGGAGGCGGTGGCGTGGCTGACGCGTTTGAGCGACCGTGCCCACTTGCTGGTGCCATGCACGGTTTCAAAGTAACGCCAGCGCGCGTAGTTGCCCCAGCGCTTCAAAGAGCGGGTACAGGACTTGCGGAGTTTATGCAACGTGCGGAACAATGGACGCCACCGGATACGGAAACAAGTTTGAGGAAAAGGGGCGACACTCTCCGGTTGGAAATCGACATTTCCGAAAATACACCGCGGTAAACTTGCCTAGCTTGCCAGAAAAGTGGCTTGCCGACAACAAAAAAAGATGTGTTTACCTGAAAAATGACAAATATTTCCCATCCCCCCGAGGCCTTAGAAGCGGCAGAATCGTTGTCGAGGAACAGCATGGGGACGCCAAGTGAGACTGCACCCACGCACCGAGGCTCATGCTGATGACCCTGCAAAGATCCGAAGGTGGTCTCTCACTTCGGCCCAGGGGCTCTTGTTCCCGAACCGCATTCAGGGGGCGGGGTCTGTCAGCGTCCGGAGTTTGCCGGCGTTTTCTTTGGCGGTTCGTTCTGCTGCCGTCTCCAGTCCCAGGGGGCTGTTGGTGCGGGTTCAGACCAGAGGCCTTTCTTTGTGGCTCGGGCGCGTTGTTCGGCTTCTGCCAGCGTCTGATTGTCCGGCGCGAACCGTACGAAGTGCCAGGCAAGTCCACGTTCGACCAGTTCCACATTCAGAAATATTTCCGGTCCCCCCGCCTCGCTCCGCAGATAGGCGTCTCCGATGATCTGGCCGGTACGGTCTTCTCCCTGAGTCACCACGCGGAGTGTACGGCCGCGGATCAGCGCCTCCAGCTGCTCACGCGACTTCGTTCCCCATGGCTGCGGAAGTTCAGGCGCATCAATGCCGTTGAGCCGAATTCGCTTCTGTTCGCCATTGGCCAGGCTGAGCAGCAGGATGTCGCTGTCGGGGATCTCGGTTGCCACACCGGACAACTCAGTTCCCGGCGGAAGTTCGCGACGATATTCCACCAGTAATCGTCCGGTCTCCGTCGCAGAAAACTCCGCCGGATACTCGCGGCCATCCAGGTCGTAACACACCCGCAGCCGATCCGCGGAATTCAGCTGGAAAATCGCCAGCAGCGTCTTCCCCTGATTGGGCCCCACTGTGCCTTCCAGCTGCATTCTCCACGGCGTCACACTGCGATCCACACGACACGTACCGCGATCCGGAGTGCCGTTAACAGTCACCGAATACTGGTCTCCTGCAAGTTTCAGCACGGTGGTTTCACGGAACTGCTGTGAGACGTCCTGGCCATTGAGTGTGGCTGATACAGGGTGCCAGGTTCCTGCCTGGCCATCGGCCACTGCGGCAACTGCGGCGATTTCGATCATGACCTGACTGTCCTCTGTTCCCACACGGATGGTCTGTGTCCGCCGGGTTTCGCGCGGAGTGCCGGCATATTGAATCACCTCCAGCACGGCAGTCCCGGACGCCACGCGACCCCCAACGAAACGGACTACCGCCGTGTACCGCCCCGGCTGTGATCGCATCTGCGTGAACTGTTCCACATGAGTATCCGCAGGACGACCACTGGTCGCTTCGAGTTTGCCAGCCTGTTTCACCAGCCGCCCGAAACTGCTCGTTTCGGGACGCCGAAAACTGCATTCCTCACCCGCAGGATCCCGGACCAGCAGATCCAGGTCCGCATTGCCGACCCAGCGGAGGGTAATCTGCAGGTCTCTTCGCTGAGCGGCTGCCAGACGTTCCCGCAGAGTTGCCGCTTCCGCGGATGACTGACGCCCCTCCAGGTCCTTCGCCATGCCGTCGATCACCTTCACGGCCTCAGCATGCTCTTTTTCCCAGCTGCTGGTCCAGACCCATTCCAGGATCCCGAGGCGTGCCAGCAGCTTCTGTTCGCGGTCACCGGATTTGTCAGCCACGCTGCGATACAGCAGCCAGGTTTCGGCAAAGTTCGGTTTCAGCTGGGCAGCGTCCCGCAGCAGCGCCAGCGACGCGTCCCACGCCTCGAATCGCGACAGCATCGCGGCATTCATCAGCATGTCCGGCACCGAAGAGACCCCGAAATCCAGCCGCGACTGCAGCACTCGACCGATATCCTCCGCCGGTCGTCCTGCCAGCTTCATCTGCAAAGCCAGCAGATCATACAGCCACGGGGCAATGCGCCCGGCACGCAGAGCAGATTCAATGCAAAGGATCGCAGATTCGCGACGCTCCGCTTCATGCAGCTGCTGCAGCACACCGGCCAGCTCACTGTCAGAAAACAGCTCTTCTGCAAACAGTCGTTCCCACCGTTCTTCCTCCGGGCCGGACAGCGCTTCAAACTTCGCCAGAACCTGTCGAGCTGAGAGACCGCGACGAGCCTTCGCGGAAGGTTTCTGTGACTGTCCTGAAGCTGCAGGTGACCGGCGGGCAGGCGAATCCTGGGCAGGCGAATTCTGAGCGGTTAGCTGCCGGGCAGGGATGCTGGCCAGCAGCGGTCGCGCTGCGGGGTGCAGAAAGAACAGGGGCAGCACCCGCGAAAGTTGACTGCGGATGCTGCCCCTGAAGTCAGGTTTAAAGGTCTGCGGATCAATCGCGGACTGTGGGCCTACTGCGCTGGTTTTTTTTTGCCGGGAGCATTCAGCTGGATACCGGGAGCGGGCTCGGCGGGGATGGAGAACATGCCTCCGCCCATACCGCCCATACCGCCGCCCATTCCGCCCATGCCACCCATACCACCACCCATTCCGCCCATTCCACCGCCCATGCCTCCCATGCCGCCACCCATGCCTCCCATACCGCCACCCATACCTCCCATACCACCCATGCCAGCCTGGGTGATTACGACGAGGTCTGCGACGTCATAGATGCGGGTGACGAGGTTCTCCGGGGCTTCGGCGGTTTCGACGGTGGTCACCATCATGACTTCGTTCTTGATCATGACAGTGAGATCGTTGTCCTTCACCTTGGCGAAGATGAGTTGTAGTGCGTTGCGGAGCGTGATGCCGGCGAGATCGATGCCAGCAACCGTGGTATTTTCGAGGAATTCTGAATCTTCGCCGATGGCTTCATCGCTTTCGTCGAGGATGATCCGCATGGTGTACGGGCCCTGCTCGGTGTAGGCATCGGCGATGAAGCTGAGGATTTCGCTGAGCGAAGTGTCGGTTGGGTACTGCAGGGGACGGGGGAGAGGTTCGTCGAGTTTCTTTTCAAGCCACTCTTCGGTCGGCTTCACAGAGCGGAGGGAGAGAGACTTGTAACGTTCCTTGCGGCGAATGGTGAGTGCCCTCCAGACATCAGCCCGTGGGTACTGGACCGGAGGTTCGTCGGGGAAGGGGACATGCGAGAGTTCGACCTGGTAGAGCGTTGCGAGGAAGCGGTCGTGTCGGAGGTTGATCAGGTCGTAGGCTTTCTGGAGTTGTCCGGCGGCTTCGGACATGACGAGTGCAGCGGTAGCGGTTCCGTTACCGGGTTCATCGCGAAGAGCTTCGCGGGAGACTTCTTCGGCATCTTCGAAGGCATTTTCGTCACCGCGGCGGGCCTGTACCATGAGGGCGCCGACCTGGTCGATGAGCGTTTTGAGGCGTTTCTGATCGGCTTCGACTTCGGCGAGCTTTTCGCGCTGGGCTTCCAGATTGGCGCGGGATTCAGCGAGCTGCTGCTGTCGAATTTCGTTGGCCTGGCGACGAGCTTCGATACCGGTGAGAGCGGCGACGATTCGGCGGTCGAGTTCCTGACGTTTTTCGGGAGCGATTTCCTTTTTGGACCGGACGGCTTCAAGGACATCTTTGAGGAGGTTAACGGAGTATTCCGGCTGCTCTGCGGCGACGCGTTTGGCTTCGTCGATGGCCGCGTTCACGCTTTGTGTGGTTTGCTGGGTGATGATGGCTGCACGGGTTTCCGTGCGGGTGAGAGCGTCTCCTTCGTCGACACCCGGGGGCCCCAGACGATCAGCCGGAGGCGTAACTTCGTCCTGAAGAGTGGCTGCGAGTGAGGTCAGCACAGGATTACCGGCATCGAGCCTGCGCGCCTGGGCGATAAGTTCCAGGGCCTGCTGGGTGCGGCCGGTGCGATGCAGTTCGCGGGCTGTCTGGATGGACTGAGAGACGAGGTTGTCAAGATCTGAGGTGGCTTGTGTGAGTCCGTCGAGGCCGATGTAGGGGGAATTGAGTCCGCCGGTGGCGATGGACTTGTCTGCGAGAGCGGTGATTTCGGCCCCGCCCTGACGGACTGCCTGAGGAGTGACCTGCCAGGACCGTGCCTGACCGGCAACCTGACCGCTGACACTGAGACTGCCGTTCACGCGACCTTCGCCGTACACGAGTGTGTGGCGATCAGATCGCAGGGCCACGGTTCGTGGAACGAACAGTTCGGTATCGGCGGCATTGGCTTTGAGGCTGGAAACGAGCAGCGGGGCCTGTTGCAGACCCGTTGCGAACGTTGCAACCTGAGCAGCGGCGGTTTGAGTGGCCAGCCGGGAGCTGAAGCCGCCGGTGAGGTTTGCGAGCACACCGGGCAGGTGGGCGTCCATTTGCGGGCCCAGCAGCAGAGCATGGAAGGAAACCTGCTGAGCGTGCATGTGTTCGACGAGTTCAGCAAGGTCTGAGCCGGAGAGCAGGTCGCCCGCAGACATGCCATCACCGATGTAAGCGATGGAGACGGGCTGACCGGCAGCCTTCGCAGCCGCGCGAATGGCGGCGGCGAGATCTGTGGCACCGATGGGAGTGAGCTTGCTGAGCCGATTGACGGCGTGGGTGGCTTCGGTGGAGTGTGGAGCAACAAAGCCCTGGGTCAGCAGCTGGATTCTGGAGTCGGCTGAGAGCAGCTGGACGCTGTGCCCGGCGGGGAGAGCCGCGAGGAGATCGCGGACGGCCTGCAGGGTCTGCAGCCGATAGGTACCGGTCTGGCTGGCGGAGGTGTCAACGAGGATTATGTGGTGCGTCAGCGTTGCCGGAGCCACTGTGGAGCGGAGGGCAAGAGCAAACCGGGACTGATCGGCCGTGCGGACCACAACGGCGTCCGGTTGCCGTGAACCAGCCGGATCCGCGCCGAAAACCGGGCCGCAGAAGGCAGACAAGCCTAATCCCAGGGAAACGAAAGAACCCGCCAGTCGCCGCATTGGAATTCCCCCAAAGGTGCTGCATGAGCAGACCACACACTCCACCGGCGCAGAATTGCCGGTGGAACTCTTGTCAGAGTCTACAGTCGTTCTCGGAATACCGCACAATGTTTTTCCCGGAAAAACCGGCAGAAGACGCGGGCCGGCCCAAAGAATCCGGGAAAGGTCGTTCGAGCCGGTGAAGCCCCTATATTCGTCATGCCTGCATAACGGGAAAACGCCGGAAAGTTCCGCCGGATTCTTTAAATTTTCTTCTTTGGAGGGGCGTTTCACAATGCTGAAAGCGGGGATTTTAGAGGGTTTTTCTTCGCCACCCGAGTAGCCCGGCAGAAGCCGGTCGCGCGAAAGCGGGCTGCAGAAATGCCATGCGTGGAGCGGGGTTCAGCCTCTGAGAAGCTGTCGCAGCTTTCGCAGGGCCAGACCACGGAGCCCACAGCAGATCCCCGTCACAAACCCCGCGAAGTGGGCCGCGTTGGCGATGGCCCCGAACACGCCGGTCATGCACAGAAACAGAAACAGCATCGAATACACCAGCTGATCGTAGGGCATTGAAATCCCATGCTGAGGCGCCGTACGGCCTTTGATCCACGCATACCCCACAAGCCCAAACACCACTCCTGACATGCCACCAAATCCCGGGCCGGCCCAGTACAGCTGGGCGATGTTGGAAGTGACGGCGATGAGCAGCACCAGCAGACCATAGCGCCAGCTGCCGCGGAGGAATTCGATCTGCCGTCCCAGTGTCCACATCCACGACATGTTGAAGCCAATGTGCAGCACACCGAAATGCAGAAGTATGGGCGTCACGAGTCTCCACCACTGGAGGCTGGTGATTAAACCCCGGAGGTCAGGTTCGCGGGGATCTTTGCCGGCGATGATCCGCAGTTCGCCATCCTCCACCACAAAGCCGAAACGGGCGTTCCTGGCCGTGGCCGGAAATCCGGTGAGCGGCTGTATGAACATGGCATCCAGCAGTGCAGACCCCTCGTTGTTGCACAGGGGAGCGAACAGGCCGTGCCGCTGAAAACTGTTCTGCCAGTCTGTGCAGAGCAGCGCGGTGAATATGCTGGCAAGGATCAGCAATACGGTCACCGGGAATGATCGGTACCAGACAAACTGGAATCGCTGCTGCCAGACACGCTCAGCCCGCCGATGGGCCTGAACAGGAGTTGGCGAGGGCTTTGCAGCGAGCTGCCGGATTGCTGAGGTCACAGTCGCGGAATCGGGGTCTTTGAGAAACTCTTTGAGCAGTTCTGTGGCGGCTTCGCGCTGTTCGTCGCGATGAATCCAGACCGTCCAGCAGTAATCCTCCGCTTCCACCTGACAACTGATGGATCTGGCGGTGAGAAAGGACGCCAGCCGTTCAGCGGTCTGCTGATCGGCCAGTTGATGCAGTTCGCGCATGGAGTGGGCCTGATGACAGGGAAGTGCCGGGAGCAACGTTTGCAGGACTGTCGAGACTGAATTCTCTGCAAAGTCTGTGAAATGTCCACCATGTCAGCTGTTAATCACTGCGGGTGCACGAAAGACGAATAGCACAGGTGACGTCTCGTCGGAGGCATCTCCCGGCACTACATCGACCCGCACCCTGTCACACGCAGCCGCCACCTGCTGCACGGCCGCATATTCGGCGGCACTTCCCGGATGACCCCGATAGACGATGGCCGTGAGCACACCGCGGGGCCGCAGCAGCAGGAGACCGGCTGTCAGTGCACGGCGAGTTGTCTCCGGCTGAGTGATCACACGGCGGTCACTCCCGGGAAGATAACCAAGATTGAACATGATCACGCCATACTCTCGCCGAACTTCCGCAGCAGCCCCCGGCTCACCAGCGACCAGCGCTTCCTGGCAGCAACGCTCCAGCTCTTCCGCATGATCCCCGACGATCAGTGTCACCTGATCCGCGGCTTCTGCGAGACGTCTGCGAGTCGCTGCAATTGCTGCCGGCTGAAGGTCGATGGCCGTCACTGCGGCTGCACCTGCAAGTCCCGCAAGGAACTGCGTGTCATGCCCATTTCCAGCCGTGGCATCCAGTACCCGGTCCCCCGCGCGGAAGGCACGACGTGCTGTTGAATGGGCCAGCTTTGTGAGCGACAGACGGGCGCTGCGAAACGGGGCCTGGTGTTGCCGGAGCTGACCAGCCCCCATTGAAATCAACTGCTCCCGAGCCGCACTCACGTCCCCACCCGCCCGCGCAGACTCTTCCTGCAGATCCAGCAGGGCGGTTGCGGAAGCGGGAGCGGTCAGGGAGCCCCATGAACCCAGACCATTCAGCATTCCCAGCTGAGGATGCTCAGCATGCAGCCGGACAAGCACCCTGCGCTGCCGCGTGCCGGCACGAATTCCACTGGTCTGCCCAAGAACCTCCACCTGCAGCTGGCCGTCACCCAGATCTGTCAGGCCCTGCAGCAGTTCCGCACGACCTGCAGCGGTCACGAGACCCTCGTCCAGCTGTTCCCGATCCCACGTGGCCCCAACGATATACTCTGCTGAATCCTGAGCACCCGGAACCGGCGCTGCCCACACGCGGCCGACCACCACATCCGCTGACAGTGGTTGATTGAGCCGGACCCGCAGCAGCTCGCCACGCACCGGCTGATCCGGCTGACCGGGGAACCAGCAGTTGCTGCGGCCCCGATGGCCCTCGCAGAAGAATAGCCGCTCGGCCTCCAGTTCCCCGTCAGCGACTCGCACACACCCGTCCTGAACCACCACCTCCGCCGGGTCGATTTGTCGCTGATGGAACTGGTGAGCTGCGAGGAGATATTCGCGGGTCACCTGCAAAAGCAGCGGGACATTGAGCTGCCAGCCCGGCATCCGGAGAGAGCCGAATCGGCCTGACGACGGCAGCAACTGACAGCCGGACATTGATTCCGCCGCTGTCCCCGAAGCCGAACTCTGCAACCGCTGGTCCCACTGTTCACGTTCGACGGCAGACAAAAATCTCCGCTCGATCACACGGCTGTGAAAGAGTGTTCGTCCGGTCAGCTGTTCAATTCGGCGATAACAGGCTGCGGCTGCTGTAAAGAGCTGAGGGTAATCCGGTCTGCCAGCCATTCTCTGGCCACTGATGGGCATCACCAGCCCGGCTGCTGCGGCGGACGCTGTGCCGGCCGTACCGACGTCTGCCACCAGCAGATCATCGCCACGCCATGCTGCCTGCCATGCAAGCACGGAACCGGCGAGGCCCTGGCCGATGATCAGTGTGCGTCGAGACATAAGAGCATAGATCAGGATCGCGGTTCGTTGGACACACGGGTGCCGATACGTTCTCCGGAGACAGCGCGGAGAATGTTACCGACTTTCCTGTAGTTGAACACAACAATGTCGATGTTGTGTTCCATGCAGTGATGCATGGCCTGGGCATCCATCACCTGCAGGTTCTGTGCGAGGACATCGCGGAAGGAAATTTCGGAGTAGCGAATGGCGTGTGGATTGCGGAGCGGGTCAGCGGAGTAAACGCCGTCAACTTTGGTGGCTTTGAGGACCACTTCAGCATCGATTTCGCGAGCGCGGAGTGCCGCGGCGGTATCGGTGGTGACGAAGGGGCTGCCGGTGCCGGCCGCGAGGATTACGACGCGGCCTTTTTCAAGGTGACGGAGGCAGCGCCGGCGGATGAAGGGTTCGGCCACACCTTCCATGCGGATAGCACTTTGCAGCCGCGTTTGTACACCGGCGCTTTCGAGCGCATCCTGGAGTGCGAGTCCGTTGATGACGGTGGCCAGCATTCCCATGTAGTGGGCGGTGGACGGGACGATGCTTTGACTGATTTCGGCGAACTGCCTGCCACGGAGAATATTGCCGCCGCCGCAGACGATGGCGAGCTGGACGCCGCGTTTCACCACGTCGCGAATCTGTTCGCAGATGGATGAGAGTTCTGCCATGGCGATGCCGGATTCACCTTCGCGACAGAAGCTCTCGCCGCTGATTTTGAGGAGTACACGGCGGTAGGGAAGCCGACTGGCAGCAGAAAGCCCTGGGGCAGTTGCTGAGGCTGTGGAGGGCGTGTTGGCAGACATGGCAAGTTGCCTTATGGGAACGACCGAGCAATTGAACGCCTGCAGATGTCAGCGGCCGCAAGTTCAGTTGCCGTAAGTTCAGCGGCCGTAAAGCCTCTCGGCCGGTGACATCCGCTGAGCACTTGAGGGGCGATGACTGACGATCTTCGGCTGCTGGATTTTTCGGCTGCTGGGTGAAGAGCAGAGGCGGGAATGTGTGTTGACTGTCTGCCCCACTACTCCCCCCGGTTCCCGGGGAGGGAGCAGGGGGGGATTGGAGTGAGCAGGCTGACGCGGTGAGCCGACTATGCGGCGGTCTCAGCCACCTTCGCCGACTTTCCAGCGCTGGAATGTGACGGCTTCGAGCCCAGCTTCGCTGAGTGCCTGAGCGACTGTTTTTTTGTCGTCTTTGGCGAATGGCTGAGCGGTGAGTACGCCCTGTTCGGCGTAGAAGACTTTGAGTCGTCCGTCGATCATTTTTTCGATGATGTTGTCGGGTTTGCCGGAGGCGCGGGCTTCAGCGCGAAGGCGTTCGCGTTCGGCTTCGACGAGTTCGGGGCTGAGTTCTTCGGGGCGGGTGACGGAGGGGTTGAGTGCGGCGATGTGCATGGCGACATCACGCAGAACATCGCTGTTTTTTGCCGTGCCGGAAGCCGTGAAGAGCACTCCGGTGCGGAAGTCGTGATGCACGTAGCCGGCCACTGGTCCGGAGACGCGGGCGATGCGGTTGACCACGATCTTCTCGCGGATCTTGTTGACGATCTCCTCGTACTGTTCCTGGAAGGTCTGGGTGGCTTCAGGGGCTTTCTGGGCCATGAGTGCGGCAGGGGTGTCGGCGCCCGGGCCGTTGAGGAGCGTGTCGACCATAGCCTGACCGAAGTTCTGGAGAACTTCGCCGGTGGCGACGGGTGCGGATTCGCACTGGATTTCGATGAGTGCTGCTTCGCTGCCGTCGGGGCGAGCGGCAAGGAATATGCGGCCTTCGGCAGTGACGTTATCGGCGCGTTTTTCCTGGACTTTGCGGAACATCGATTTGAGGATCTGGATGGCTTTGGCTTCGTCGCCGCCGGCTTCGGTGAGCGCTTTTTTGCACTCCATCATCGGCAGGTCAGTTTTTTCGCGAAGGGCCTTCACAGCGGCGGCAGTAATTTCGGCCATGGGGACTCCAGGAGATAGAATTGGGAGCGGTTACGGGTGAATACCTTGCCGACTGCGGTTGCGGCCGGCGGCCCCGGGCAGAGCAGGAGACCCGGGGACTGATGCAGAGGTTCGCAGGACTGGAGGTGAAATACGAATGCGACGGTCCTGCGGACCGCCGCATTCAGGTTGTCAGACGAAGTGCCTGCGACGAGGTGATTAGTCGCGGATTGAGGGCACGGCCTTGTAGATATCCGCAGCGGCGTCTTCCTTGCGGCGGTTTTCATCCGGACGCAGGCTGCGTCCCTGTTTGACGGCATCAGACAGGTGCTGCATGATCAACCGGATGGACCGCAGGCTGTCGTCGTTGCCGGGAATCGGCAGGTCGACCAGATCGGGGTCGGAATCGGTATCGATGAGGGCAACCACTTTGATGCCGAGGAGTCGAGCTTCGCGGACGGCGTTGCGTTCTTTGGTGGGGTCGACAATGACCAGACATTCCGGAAGCCGGTCCATGTCCCGCATCCCGTTCAGGTTGCGGTAAATTTTCTGGTATTCGCGGTTGAGTGTGGACTGCATCTTTTTGGAGTAGTTGCGGATCTCTTGAGATTCGCGGGTTCTTTCCAGTTCTTCCAGCCTTTTCAGGCGGGTGCGAATGGTGCGGAAGTTGGTGAGCGTTCCGCCCAGCCAGCGTTCCGTGCAGTAGGGCATACGACATTCCTGGGAGAGTTCTTCGATGGAGGCAGCGGCCTGCCGCTTGGTACCAACGAAGAGAATCAAGCCGCCCTGAGCCGCCACCTTGAGCAGGTACTTTTTAGCCCGGATCAGACCGCGGATCGTCTCTTTGATGTCGATGATGTGAATCTGATTGCGACGACCGTAAATGTACGGTCGCATTTTGGGGTTCCAGCGACTGGAGCGGTGTCCGTAGTGGACGCCCGCATCCAGAATGTCTTTCACCACAATCTCAGCCATTGCCGATCTCCTGTTTCTGCGGCTTTCCGCAGCGCCCGGGGTAACTTTTCACCAGGCACAGAACAATTGTGTGAATGTCAACTTGCAGATGCAGAACTGACATGCAGCACGTCGCCCGTACAAGCCGGCGGCGACAAACCCGGGCTGTCACGGACATTTCTGCGACAGCGAAAATTTGGACCCGTGAGTTTACCAGAATGCAAAAGGCGGTCAAACAGCAAACCGACGTTGTTTCATATTCTCTGCAAACCGGGGCGAATTCGCTGCTTCATCGGCCTCAGCGGAGCAAAAATTCACTCAAATTCATCACCCTGAAAAATCGAGTCCGGCTCCCACGCCCGCAGAAGCCCAACCACTTCCTGAGTGGGTATTTCCACTAGATGCGGGCGATTCCGCCAGTCCTCAATCCTGTACACATCCAGCTTCGTTTCCGCCGACGGCAACAAATCCGGATCCACCCAGGCTGCCCATGTCCGGCGAAATCTCAGATCAGTACTGGTTCGCGTTGTCGCCAGAATTCTGCCGCCAGCAGCAATCGCCAGCCAGACAGGCGCATCGGGAACAGCTCCCTCGAGCCGCCCGTGAATCAGGCAGGGCACAAACGGTTCAGACGGAACGATTGGCGGGGGGTGCAGGAGCCCAGCCACAATCTGCGGGACCAGAATGCACGTCATTCCCTCCGTATTCCTCGCAGTCTCATAATCAGCAACCTGACGCCCCACCAACTCCGGGACCGCCTGCGGCCCGCGCTGGAGGTTGTTGCCAGCTTCCCCGATGGCCTGCCGCATGCGTTCGACATGACCGAACCGTGCCGGAAAGTCCGGTTCCAGCACTGTATTCAGAACGCCACGAACGGTTTTCCTGGGGCGTGGTGCCCCTGAAAGCAAAGAGCTGCCCTCCCACTGCGGATCCGCCCGCATCCGGAGCACCTCTGCGATCGTCGGCAGAATATCGATCGTCTCTGCGTTGCGATCGGTGACTGCGCTTTCAGTCTGGCCGGGGAGGCTGATAAAGAGCGGAACCGGGAGCAGGTCCGCGAGAGTCTCGGCCGTCGGATTTCGCAGACTCCTGCCAGGGACAAAGCACATTCCGTGATCAGAGGTGACGACGAGCAGAGTCCGGCCCAGCTGCTTATTCAGCGTGAGCACATCGAGGATCTGCCCGATCACGTGATCTGCATACTGGATCTGCATGAGGTTCCGATGCCAGGCCTGTCCGGCAGGCCACGGATCTTCCGACCACACTTCATTCTTAAGACCATAGATGCCGGAAGCCACAGTGCCGTTTCCAAGGTAGTTCCGGCCGTCCGGCAGGAGCGACCATGGATAGTGTGGCAAAGCGATATGCAGAAAGTGAAATCCCGGACGGTCTCCAGCCTTCAGCGTGCTGATGAAGTGTTCAGCCTGCACACTGCGTTTTTCATCCCAGCCGTAGATGATCTGGCCCTGCATGGGTTTCCGGGCGGAGGCTGTGATCGGGAGCAGCCCGAACCATTCCCGCGGAATGGCTGGCTGAAAAGGCAGTTCCTGCGGAACCGAAATCCGCACGCAGACACGCAGCAGCGTTCCCAGAAGCTGATGAATCTGTTCAGACAGGCTTCGCTGATGGGCCAGCTGTCGCAGTTCTGCAGGGGCCATTCGCGTGAGCGGCTCGAAGACGCTCATTTCATACTGCCGGCTGTCAAAAATCAGGCGAAACAGGCCTGTCGGATAGTCGGCCTCGACCGGCTGCTGCCGCTCCTCGGGAATCGAACTGGTGAGCATGGCCGGGACAGAGTGGTCGGTCCGCGGATGCACAGTGCTGGCGTTGCGGTAAAACGTGCTGATGTCCGCCAGACGCGCGAAGCCCGGAAACCAGCTGCGATTGATCTGATGTTCGGCATTCAGCAGGGACATGCCATTGAGTCCGTCAAAGACAATCATCACGACGGAAACGGGATTACCGATATGTCCGGGCGTGGCCCTGGCCGCAATCGGCTGACCCAGAAGCTGAAAACGGGCCGCGGGCACCGCCAGCAGACTCAGGGGAAACAGCAGTGTTCCTGTTGCGCACAGGGCGAGCAGTTGCCGGAAGAATTCCGAGCGGCGGCAGAGCAGGGGCACGGCAATCGCCGCCGGGAGCGCCAGCGTCGCGAGCAGGAGCTGTGGCACAGCGATGTCCCGCTCCAGCAGTCGAGCGGCCAGCCAGCGTCCCAGAACCAGCCCGAACAACGCACCGCCAAGGCCCAGCCACACCGTCATCAGCAGCGCTGCAGCCGTTTTCTTACCCAGCTTTTCAAGACCCTTGACT
Source organism: uncultured Chitinophaga sp. (assembly GCA_964561125.1). GTDB lineage: Bacteria > Planctomycetota > Planctomycetia > Planctomycetales > Planctomycetaceae > SXXK01. The sequence goes on from CAZLOQ010000045.1 coordinate 16,488, forward strand.
GCAGCCAGCTGCAGACACGGCAGGAATCCGGCCAGCAGCAGCACAACCACCGCCACCTCGGCAAGTCTGTAGTTCTCCAGTATCAGATACTCAGGGTTGCCTGATAACTGATCGATCGCCGGCTGCAGGATGGAAAACGCATTCAGGGCAAGCAGGTGGCAGAGTCGACGCATGACGGCATCTTCTTCCGGAAAAAAGTCCCTTGCACGACTCAATTGTCGATTGGTTCGAGCCAGTACAGGCGCCGGCCGGCGCTTTGCAGCTGCTGACATCGCAGGATGCGAAAACGTCCGCTGAGCGATTTCAGGAAGACCTCGTGCTGCAGATCAGAGAACACGTCACGGCGGTTCTGCAGAAGTCGCTGCACCAGCGAATCCTCACGGTCCACCCATTCCAGCACCACATGCGCTCCCTGCTCCCGCAGCCACTCAAGAATCTCCTCCAGCCGCAGACCGCTGCCGATCACCATGTGATGCAGGACCGCAAGTGCAAGAATCAGCCGGGGGCGAGACCGCTGCTCGAAACTCTCCCGCTCTTTGCCGCGCCAGCCCTGGCCGGGAGCCGGGTCTGCAACGTGATGCACCAGCGGCAGAATGCGTCCGGCTGAGGCCGACGAATCCTGCCTCAGATCCCGAAAGAACTGATCAATCGTGGGCTGATCCGCATCAAGAGCCGCCACGTGGCCGTGTTCCCCCGCAATGCGGGAATACAGACCGCGATTACAGCCCAGATCCCACGTCATCTGCGGCCGTAAACGATCGCAGGCTGCAGTGACAAACGCTGCCTTCTGAGGCTGATCCGCCTGCACATGCGGTTCTGAACTTTCGTAGTGCAGCCAGGCTGACCGCGGATACCGCCACTGCAGTCCACTCACGATTCGCTCCAGCCCCCGCACGTTGTGCAGGATCATTTCGGCGTTGAAGCCGCCCGTGGCCAGCGATTCACGTACGGAGCGGCGGACGGGGCTCTGCGAAGCCAGCAGTCCGTGCAGCCACACATGACTGAAGGCCCCGCGACGAAAGAAATCACGCACCGACAACAGCCTCGAAAACTGCTCCGGTGAAATCCCATCCAGCCGTCCGCGCAGCCACGGCTGAAAATCGACCCCCTTCCACCCCTGCAGCATCAGCGGATACAGGAACTGCTGGCAGAATTGACGATAGCCCTCCCACGCTCCGCCCGGTGTCAGCGGGACAAATGAACCGCTGTCAATGTGGACCGGCCGGGAACCAACAAACTGAATGTTGCACGGGGTTGCATCGCACAGAATCCAGCCGGCTGCCAGGGCCTGACGCATCAGCCGCAAATGCAGCAGCGCCGCATCCCGCAGCATCGAAAAGCACCATTCCCAGGGCCAGCTGATCAGCGGGATTCGCCTGTGCCTGACGGCCGCATCGAAGCCTGCCGACTGCACGAGTGGAATCAGGTCCGCCGCCGGCAGCGTTTCGATGATCTCGCCACGATCCATCGCACCCGTGAAGAAGGGCGTCTGCAGCAGCCGCCTGTGGTTTTCGGCAGACTCAGCATTCAACGCCCGACACACTTCACCCTGCCACTGAAAAATACGGCAGGAACGGTCGCGAAATGATCCCGGCTGAAATACCGGATCAGATCTGTTCAGCGGACACCTGACTTCCATCGCCAGACGCCTGTGAACCCCGGCCGAAGCGAACCTGCCGGTACAGATGACGGACAACAACAAACAGTCCCGCGAATCCGCCAACAAGGGCTTGCAGGAGTAAACTGCCGGCACCGGGATCCAGATACGCAAAAACAGGTAGATTGGGCATTCCGGACAGAGCTCCGCTGAGGTTTACGACAAACCGTCGCCATGCTTTTCGGGTTGAAATCGGCAGGCGATCAATTCAGCAGGCATACCGTCTTAACAAAGTCCGCCAGCAAAGGTTTCGGAGAAAAACCGAATTTCCTGGACTCACGATCCGGTTGCCGGACGTCGACGACTGCGTGCATGTCGCAGCGTGCGGGTTTTCAGCTTGAGGAACAGCGCCAGCATCTGCTGGGCATCCCGAAAACGATGTTTGGGATTCAGGTCAATCGAACGCTTCAGAAAATCAATGAAGTCCGGGTGAATGCGCCCTCTGAGCCGTGAATAACCTGCCGGTGGCCATTCAAATGGCCATTCCGGCCAGTGCCCCGAGAGCATCTTCCAGAAAATCAGCCCGATCGAAAACACGTCAGAGCGAAACGAGGGTTTCCCCATCGCCTGCTCTGGTGCCATGTAGCCGATCGTCCCCGTGCCGCCGCCCTGAATCGTCCGCTGCGAGACCTTGGCGATACCGAAGTCCGCCAGACGCACCCGGTGACCTGCAAACAGAATGACGTTTTCCGGCTTGATGTCGCAGTGGATCACGTGGTGGGAATGAGCCATCGCGGCAGCTCGCAGAATCTGCTCGCCAATGTCGAATGCCGTCTCCACGCTGATCCGGCGGGTCATTCGCGTGGCTAAGGTTTCGTCCCCCAGTGCAAACACGACCACAAGCCGGTCTTCGATGATGCTGGCATCCTTGATGGGCAGGATATTGTCGTGTTCGAGCGGCGCTGTGGTGCGGATTTCACGGCGGAAATCGGACAGCACCGATTCAGTGGTGTACTGGGCATGCGGGACCTTGATCGCAACCCGGATCCCCTGCACCGTGTCCATCGCCTGATAAACACTGGCAAATCCCCCGGCCCCCAGTTTGCGTTCAATACGGAACTTGCCCAGCTTTTGGCGGACCTTAAGTTCGCAGGATGACGCAGCGGTTTGAGGCATGTCTGGCGGGGCGTTTCGTAGTCGGGATTTTTAACAGGACACAGGCGCGCAAGTCCACAACGCCATACTCAAGACATTTCTTTTCGACTTTTCCACAGGACTTTCCGAAGTCAGAAAATTTTGTGAAAAATTTGTTGGCAGGAATCGGATCAGTCATAGAGCCCATGCAGATACCACCTTCCCTGCAGCAGATCCCGAAACAGCCAGAACCTCGCTCCCTCCTCCGACACCGCCTGATAGTAGTCCCGATGACAGGCAGAATCTGTCCACCACGCCGTTTGAATGCGTTCAGGCCCCGTCCACTCCACCACCCGCCACTCCCGTCCCTGTGCCCGCAGCAGTGCCTCACCCGCCGTTCGCTCACCCGCCCCGTCCCCCGAACCCACCCCCCGAACCCATTCCAGCGATACCTCCACAGGCCCCGGCAACAGCCGCAGCGGACGCGCTGGCCGGCAATCCACAATCGACAACTGCCCCTGCTCCGGCACCGGCCCCGGACGGTCCGGGATCCGTGCCTCGCCGGAACGGTGTGCACGCCGCGGCTGACCGGAGCCCTCGGATCGCCTTCGATCTGTTCGTTCACTCCCCGGCCCACCGACGCCAGTCCCCGCCAACTCGTCCAGCAGCCTCTCAAAACCCGCCCCCCCCAGCGGCGAAAACCCAAGGCTGTGCTCCGGCCGTGGATCGTCCCGCTCGTGCACCGTGACCACCGCATCGGCTCCCAGACGTCCCGCCAGACGACTCAGCAATGTCCCCAAAGGCTCCGTCACATCCTCCGACTCCTCACCGGCATCCGCAAACAAACGCCGCTGACGACCCATCGGAATCGGTCCACTCACCGCAGTCACCCGTACCGCCGCAATCGGCTGCTCCGCCAACGCCCCGAAATCCAGCGGTGGAAGCACCGGTCGTGCCACAGTTCCCGACTCGGTCAATTGCTCCTCAACACCCGAAATCTGTGCTTTCCCAGACACCGAGCGCTGCGACCGGGCTCTTCGCAGCTCCTCGAGTACAAGGAATTCAAGGCGCAGCGAGAGGACTTCGGCGAGCAGCTGCGGAGTGCGTTCCGGACGCACCAGCCCGGCCGGCATTTCCAGAGTCCGCCCGTCGACAGCAATGAATACGCACTGCAGACCGCTGCAGGCCAGTCTTCGCTGGTCCAGCTGCCCGGCGATGTCTTCACAGAGCCTCCCGAGAATCCACTGCAGATCCCGCACGCCCGACGCAGGTTCATCACCAACCCATGCCGCCTGAACAGGACTCACTTCAGGGAGCGGAATGATCTGTTCCACCACATCACCGCGCAGCTGCCTGACGCGCTGCACGCATTCGCCCGAAAGTCGCGCAGGCAAATCCTCAATCGGCAGCGACAGAAGCTGTCCGATCCTCAGAATTCCAAGGTGCTGCAGAATCTCCAGATCACCCGGAGCAATCCTTGCAGCAGCCACCGGAAGCGGAGCCAGCTGTGTTCCCGACGTCTCCGGGGAAACAATCACCAGTTCGGGGCTGCCGACCGCGTCTGTGTGTGCAAGCGCCCAGGCAGACGCAATCGTATCAGCAATCGCAACCCGGCCCCGCAGCCCGGATTCCCGAAGCAGCTGCAGGAGCTCCTTTGCCAGCTGTTCTTCGCCGCCGAAGAGCGGTCCGCAGCCGGTGACATCGAGCAGCAGTGAGTCGGGCAGAGGCAGCGTATCAAGCCCCACCACCGGGGCAAAACGACGGACTGAATCGCTCAGCAGCCGCAGTTCCACCCGGTCAGCCGCCGGCGTCCACGGCACAAACAGCACAGGCTCCGCCGGACTGCCCGCCGCCTGCTTTCCCCGGGAAACCTGCGTTTTCTTCAGCGAAGACGGGAGCGGGGACTTGAGCGATGGCTCCAGCGGGGCGGCCAGACTCCGCGCTTCCGCCAGCGGCAAACCCGGCCGCACGCCCTGTTTCCACGCCGCACTGCTCACAGCCACCACCGCAGGCCCCGAACGCGCTGCCGGAAACAATTTACGCACAAACGCCAGATCACGCTGAGTGTCCGCATCTGCTGCTGACGCCGCCGCTCCCGCGTTCGCTTCAGGCTGAGGTGTGTGCAGAGCGATCGCTGCCGAGCCCCCGGGAGGTGCTGCAGCTGCAGAGACTGC
>CAZLOQ010000045.1:21492-36281 GCA_964561125.1 uncultured Chitinophaga sp.
TGCTGTTGTCGATGCTGGTGCCGAAACGCCTGGCTCCGCTCCGCCCCACTCGCGGCTGATCCGCAGCCTGTGCGCCTGGACCGGCCAGTTGGGAAACCGCAGACAGAGTATTCGGTGGTGTTCCATAAAGCGGTGTTCTGTTGTTTCAGCGTTTGCAGGCAGCGAGTTCTTCCAGCCAGAGCACCAGTTCTTCATGGCCGGCCTGCTGCAGTCGCTGCAGGCTCGACTGCCATTCGGGCATGGCCTGCAGGAGCACCTGCAGATTGCGCGACGTGCCGCTGGAGAGCACTTCGCGAGCCTCCCGGAGCACCCGCATGGCAAACTGTCGCAGCTCCGGTTGAGCCACTGACCGCGTCTGTCGCTCCACCTCGCAGCAGATCGGGTCCCACGTGGTCCACGGGAGTCCGTCGCCGACGGCCGCCTGTTCAAAATGCAGAAAACTGCTGCCCCACGCCTGCTGACGAATATAGGCCGAAAGTGCCGGGTGAATGAAGTACCACGGGGAGTTTGGCAGGTCGGTGCCGTCAATGCTTACCAGATCCTCCGGCCGACGAAACCGCTGAATCACCAGCTCTGTTTCCGGCTGCCGTGTGACAATGCCCAGCAGCCCTGCAAAATACAGGTCCTGGAACGGATGAAAGATCTTGTCAGAATCCTCACCAAACTCCTTCACAACAGCTTCCGTGACCCCGTTGAAGCGGGCACAGAGAGTCACCGCGTCGCTCCGGCTGAGAATGTTTGCCGTGAGACAGCGAATGAAGCGGTCGCGGTTGTCCGGGTCACCCAGACAATCCATGAACACCCGCATCTCTTCGAATATCCCGGTCACCAGATTACTGGCACTGACCGTCCGCACCACCTCACAATACTTCGCTTCCGATAAACGCCCGCGGTAACTGGAAAGCTCGGCGGCGATCACCACCAGGTCGCGCGGTCTGCCAAAGGTGTGCCGCCGCAGAAATCGGAAGGCATCTTCGGGGGTTGAGCGGCCTGGGTGCTGCAGTACCCGCAGGCCCACAAAGTCACGAAAATCGCGACTGGATTCGTAGCAGCAGGTGAGTCGATCCATGAGGTGTTCGAGCTCGGAGTCGGAATACCGCAGCCGCACAGTCGCCCCCAGCAGATTGGATTTCACGTCCGAATGATAGTTGGAAAATGCCTCCTGCCGAATCGAGGCGTAAACACGAATGTGGCTGTTGGAATTCATGATCTCCCACGCCGCTTCGATCAGACCTGCCTGAATGTGAATCCACGCATCACGACTGCGTTCACGCACAGCCTGATCCACTTTGTCAATGAAAAAGCACGTGGGACTGTGAATCGATCGGAGCTTTTCATCGAGGAAGGTCTCGGTGTTGTCCACAAGGCTGTTGGCATGCCCCACGGAAAGATTGGTGAGTTCCTTGAAGACCACCGAAGGCGCGACGTGTGCACCTCGCAGCCAGCGGCGAAATCGCTGCGGAAACGCATCCACCTCGAACCGCTCCTCTTCCGCGATGCACCCCGGATGATGGGAAATCGCTGAAATCCTCAACGCCACACTCCAGAACCGCTTCGTCACTGACAGTTCAGCAAGACTTGTCTCATAGTTCTCACTCACCGTTCGCATTTCGTGCATCAGATCCAGCCGCGAACCACTGTGGGGAATCAGACAGATACTCCCGGCACCCCCGTCACCTGCCGCCGCCCGCCGGGCAATCAGCTGTCGCTTGAAACTCAGCAGCAGCGTCTTTCCCAGCCCCTTGGTCCCCGAAAGAAAATATCGATTCCGACGACTCAGAAACTCCTCTACCTGCTCATTCTGAAACACCACCTGCGGCAGGTCCTCCACGTCAATCTGACTGGAATCCGTCGCCCAGATCTGACTCTGCACAGCCGACAGACCGGCACTGCGGTGGGCAGCAGCCGGCGTCGCCACTGCAGCCGGACGTCGATTCCCCCGCCGCGGGAATTCCCGTTCCAGACCCGCCAGCTCCAGCCTCTGCAGTATCCGCTGAAATCCCGTCTGCCTCTCGGTGCCGGTGACGTCCATGAGCGCAGCAGGGCCAAGCAGCGCCCGCCAGCTCGGCTGCCGCAGTTCAAATTCTTCCGCTGAAAGCCCCTGCAGCAGCGGGAGCAGATGCCGGCCACGCTCAGTCGCCGCCCGCACCTGCAGCCCGAATTCCTCCGACACCACCGAAGCCGGCGATATCAGCAGCACCACCACCCGCGAACGCGCAATCGCATCCCTCGTCTGCCGCAAAAACGACACCCCCGACCACGCGTCACGCTGGTAATACCACGTCCTCAGACCGTACTGCTGAAGAAAGTCGGCCAACTGCCGCACATACAGCGAATTGAGGGCCACATGGCAGAGAAACACATCCAGCTGCTCAGCCTCCGGCACCACCGGCATCCGCGGAGATACCGCTGCCGGAACCGCTGCTCCAAATGCCGCTTCCGCAAATTCACGGCAGGTGGCGAACCGCTCCGCCGGACGCTTCGCAAGAGCCCGTGCGATCGCTTCCGCAGTCTCCGCCGGCACATCACCGCACACCTCACTCAAATGCGGCGGCCGCTCCTCACGGTGACGCCGCAGTAACTCCAGCTCCGATCCCGACTGAAAGACCCGCTGACCGGACAACATCTCAAATGCCAGCAATGCCAGCGAGTACTGGTCGGAACGACCGTCCGTCGCAGAACAGGCTGCCTGCTCCGGTGATGCATAGCCAGGCGTTCCAAAAAAACCGCGCCGCTCCAACTCAATACTCAACTCACGCGCCACGCCGAAGTCCAGAATCTTCGGCTGACCGTCCAGAGTGGTGCAGATGTTCTCCGGTTTCAGATCCTGATGCACCACACCCGCCGCGTGAGCTGCGTCCAGTGCGTCGGCCAGCTCCAGCACTATTGTCCGCACCACATCCCGACTCAGACGTCCACACTCCCGCAGCACCGATCGCAGAGTCCGGCCACGAACATACTCAAACACCGTGAAACTTCTGCCCCCGTGATGCCCGAAATCATGCACCACGGCGATGCCGCGGTGATTGAGCGATGCGGCCAGACGCGCCTCCCGCTCCAGCGATTCCGGTGGACTGCCAGGTCGCTCCGGACGACGCAGCAACACCTTCACCGCCACGTCCCGATGCAGGAGCTGATCCCGTGCCAGGAGCACACAACCCATGCCGCCCCGCCCCAGCAGATCCGTCACCAGATAACGCCCCTGCAGCAGCGTACCCACGCTGAAGTCCCGGTCAATCTCCGCATCCCAGCGGCGGTCCGCCGCAGCGATCACGCCCTCCACGGAAATCATGCACCAGACCGCAGCTGGCTCCGCCGACTGTCCCGCCGCTGCAGACCCTGTCTCTTCACCCTGAATAATTCCGGCTCCTGCCAGCGAAGCGGAAAGTCCCGTGGAATCACCCCGGGACATGTGCTGCGTTCCAGCAACCGCCACTCGTTCACGAGCCACCCGCAACGCCGCTGACAACCGCTCAGCGTACTCCGGAAATCGACGCTCATAATCCGCCGGCACCACCGGCAGATTCCGCATCAGATGATGCTCGAACTCCATCTCCATGAGCAGTTGCAGGAGCTGGCCACGGCTGGAGACCGGCACGCATTCAAGCAGTTCTTCGGCCCGCTGTAGCCGCACGTCGACAGCCACAGACACGCGCCGCAGCTGCTGCTCGTACTCATCGCAAAGCCTGTCCAGCTGCCGTGCCAGTTCCCGCGAAGTCGATGTGTTTTCCGCTGACAACCGTGATCTCCTCCGGATCCAGACCGTCAACTTTCAAAGCATTGGTCCGCAGCTCTGCGGCCGCTGGCTATGCTGTCCGGTATGCCCACTCCGTAATACCCGCTGCCGGCCAGACACAGGCCGCGCCAGCACTGCAGTTCACGCTCGATCGCCGCTACTCGCTCCGCATGTCCCACCTCATACTGAGGCATCGCACGCGGATATCGCACCACCTCAGCAAACATCGCCTCCCGACGCATGCCGAAGATCGCTGTGAGCTCTTCATGCACCGCACGCAGAAGCGCTGCGTCGTCCAGCTCCAGAAGTTCCGGCTGCATGGCTCCACCTACGAAAGTTCGCAGCACCAGCTGGCCGGCAGGAGCACGGTTCAGAAACTTGCGACTGCTGAAACTCACCGCCAGAATTCGTCGCCGCTCCACTGCCGGAATCACCAGACCAAAAGCATCCATCGGATGACTGAAATCCTCCAGCTGGTGACCGCTGACAATCAACGCACTGCCAGCGTAGGGGATGGAACACAGACCGCTCCGCAGACCCTGCAGACGAGCGTCCTTGAGCAGTCCGGCGGAGGCCCAGGCAGGCAGCGTCATGATCACCGCATCAAAGTGGTCCACGCCCTCGCCCGTTCGCACCTGCCAGCCAGCACCCGCAGGCCCCGCAGAACCCGCAGAACCCGCAGAACCCGCAGGCCCCGCAACAGCCCCTGAGAATGCCGCCGCCGACACACCACAGGGGACCACTTCAAGCACCGGAGTTCCCAGGCGAAACTCCATGCCCACGCTGCTCCGGAGGTACCGTTCAAGTGTTCCGATCAGGTCACCCAGACCCTTTGCGGGTGCCGTGAACAGGCCGTAACGGGCGCCGCTCCCCGAGCTTTCCACGGTGGCCCCGGCACCTCGCTTCGGCGTCGCCTTCCGCTGCGCCAAAACTCCCCGAATTACACTCCCGTACGCTTTTTCCATCTCGGGGAAACGCGGGAGCGTGGCACGCAGGCTGAGCTTTTCAGGGTCGGATGTGTAGATGCCGCCGATCAGCGGCTGCACCAGCCGCTCCAGGGCCTCGACACCGAAACGCCGCCGCACAAAATCCGCCAGACTCTCATCCCCGTCCACAGGACGGCCGGGAATGAAGTATTCCGCCAGCAATCGCAGGCGACCTGCAAGCGACAGCACGGGGGATGTAAGCAGGGACAGGGGCTTTTCAGGAGCCATCAGCATGAAGCCGTCCGGCACCGGAAGCGGCCGGCCACGTGACAGCACCAGCGACCGCCGGTAACGCGCGTCCGTGTCAATCAGCTGCGGCAGATAATCCAGCTCTCGGCAAAGCTCCACACCAGCAGGCTTGTTGGTGATGAAGGAGTCCGGCCCCAGCTCCATCAGGAAGCCTTCGGCCTCTTCCGTGCGGATAATGCCCCCAAGTCGCCGCGATGCTTCGTAAAGCACTACCGTAGCTGACTGGTGGGCCGTGAGCACTCGATGGGCGGCCGCCAGACCACTGATCCCGCCGCCAATCACCGCCACCCGCCGTGGCCCGGTCATGCCCGTCACCGCTGCCGCCGTCATCTGCGGCGACCCAGCTCGTGAACGAAGTCCACCAACGCCTTCACATGGTCCGGATTCATATCCGGCATCACCCCGTGCCCCAGATTGAAAATGTGCCCCGCACGGCCCTCGGCTGACGCCAGCACTTCTGCAACCCGCTGCTTCAACACCGGCAACTCTGCATAGATCGATACCGGATCCAGATTTCCCTGAATCGCCACATCATGCCCGAATGCCCGCCACGCTTCACCAAGGTCTGATCGCCAGTCCGTCCCCATCACCTGACCACCAGCCTCACGCTGCAGCCGGAGCAGTGCAGGGTTGCCGTTGAGAAAATGGATCACCGGCGCGTGGTCCTGAACCGCAGCAATGATCCGCTGAGAATACGGGAGCACATAGCGGCGGTAGTCCGACGGACACAGACAGCCAGCCCAGCTGTCAAACAGCTGCACACACTGACAGCCCGCACGAATCTGGTCCTGCAGATACAGACTGACACTGTCGGACAGACGGAGCATGAGTTCGTGCCATGCACCGCTGTCGTTGTACATGAGCGATTTTGTGTGCACGTAGTTCTTTGAACCGCCCCCCTCGATGGCGTAGGAAGCGAGTGTAAATGGGGCGCCCGCGAAACCAATCAGAGGAATGTCAGCCGGCAGCGCCGCACGAATCAGCCGAATTGCAGAGAAGACGTAGTGCAGCGAATCGGTGCACGTGAGCGCCCGCAGACGGTCCACGTCGCCCGCTGAACGCAGCGGATTGTGAATCACCGGGCCCTCGCCCTGCTGATATTCCAGATGCATCCCCATGGGTTCGAGAATCGGGAGCAGATCAGCGAAGAGAATCGCAGCGTCCACCTGGAGCACCCGCTGGGCCGTCACCGTCACTTCACAGGCCAGCTCCGGGGATTTGCAGAGTTCCATGAACGTCACTTTGCGACGCACCTGCATGTACTCAGGCAGGTAACGCCCCGCCTGACGCATGATCCACAAAGGCGTCGTGTCCACCGGCTCGCGACGCACCGCCTTCATAAAGCGACTGCCCGCAAGCGCCGGAGAAAGCACGGGTGATAGGGCGTCTGATGTCATTTCTGCAGGGCTTCCATGGGACTGGAGTCTGGAAAGGAGCGGGGAATGGAGGGGATTATCGCAGGTCAGAGCGAGTTGTTCTATCCAAAGATCAGTCCTCCATCGGCAATCCGGTAGGGCATAATCTCTTCCGAACACGCACTTCCACGGTGCTTCGCCACATACAAAGCCCGGCCAATCCGGGCTCCGTCACGGACCTTGCCCATGAGCAGTATCGTGTTGGCGTTGGACAGGATGTCGCCGGAACGGATCGGACGCGAAATCAAATCCTCCAGCATCACTTCGTGACTGGTGTACAAAAACAGGCCGCTGATCGACCGGCAGTCGTAGGCATGCTGCTGCACCTGAGCCTCCTGGGAGCGGTACTGCACCCGAAACAGATCCCGCGCCAGCCAGTCGTGTTCCTTGCGGAGCACCTGATGGTAGATGTAGTCGAACAGGTGAAACTGAAACGAATCGGCGTCCTGAGATGTGGGCTCGACTCCATCCACCACACATCGCCGCACCCCGTGCACAAAGTTGCCGTAGAAAAACCCGATGGTCTGATCCAGTCGACGCATCAGGTCCGCCTTGAATTCCTGCCACTCCTCCGGCTGCATGTCGCCGATCGTCACGCGACGGCCACCGCGAGTGAACACGTGGAGGTAGTCGGCACGCGCTGTCGCTTTCGACCACACAGAGGTCGCCTGGAAGTCTCCCGCAAACTGCCGCTCACGCAACCCCCAGCCACACATCCGCTCCGCGTACTCACGCTGGTTCTGGGAATCGCCGCGAGTTGTCAGGTCGAAAATCACGCCCCGCTCCCCCTCCTGCTCAAGCCCCGCGTACGCATATCGCACCCCCAGCTGCGTCTTGCCGATCCCGGTGGCACCCATCACCACCGTCAGCGTGCCCGGAATCAGCCCGCCACCAAGCGCCTCATCAAGCTGTGGAATGCCGGTGGAATGTCGCTCGGTTGACATGCAGAGGCCAGTTGCAAACAGGAATGGAATGGAATGGAATGGAATGCGCGGGTCAGCAGGTCAGAATACAGCCCGACGCCACGCTTCTCAATCACGCAGTCCGGCTCCGCAGCCAGTTCACGATTTTTCTGCCCGTGGCAGGCATTGCCTGTTCTTCCAGTGATCGCAGAGAATGCCATGCCCAGCCCGCACCCGCACCCGCAGACTCTGGTACCGCACACTGCAGAACCAGCAGCGAAACCCGATAACGAGTGACCGAGTAGGCCAGCCGCACACCACCAAGCAGCCTCCCCGCACGAATGCCCGTGTCGTCAGCAAGCCGCACACGTAATTCCTCAGGGAGCTCCTCAGCCTCCACCGGGAACAGCGAACGCCCCCGCTGCGAGGCCTGTACCCGCCTGACAGCCGAATCAGCCTGCTCGGACTTCCCGCCCCCCCCGGACTTCCCGCTTTTCGCCCCCCCGCCCCGTTCCGATAACCGCTCCACGCAGGGCAGCTCCCGGAACTGCTCCGCACTGAGCTCCAGCCGAGGAAAATCAAACATGCCCGCCCAGCGTTCACGCAGCTGACGCTGACGCAGGAGCACCTCGCCGTTACGCTCGAAAACCACCGCCAACTCCGATAACTCCGTCACACCAGGCCGCGGACGACGCACTGGAAATCGCTCCACATCACCCCGCAGCCTCGCCTGACACAGCCCTGCCAGCGGACATGCACCACAATCGGGGTCAACAGGAGTGCAGATGCGGGAGCCCAGATCCATCAGAGCCTGATTAAAGTCGCCCGCGCGGCGCTGGGGAACGATGGATTCTGCGAACTGCCAGAGCCTCTTTCGGCCGGACGTTGAATCGGCAGGATCGTCAAGCGCCAGCAGCCGTGCGTAAAGCCGCTCCGTGTTGGCCTCCAGAATCGGTGCTGGCAGATCCCAGGCAAACGCCGCAATCGCCCCGGCCGTGTAACGGCCAATGCCCGGCAACTCCTGTAATGCCTCCACCGAACGCGGAAACACACCGCCGTGCTCACCGCAGATCACTCCCGCCGCCCGATGCAGATTCCTCGCCCGACTGTAATAGCCAAGCCCTTCCCAGTACCTCAGGACGTCGTCCACCGAAGCCGCCGCCAGCGACTGCACCGTCGGAAATCGCATCGTAAAACGCGTGAAATACGGGATCACTGCCGCCACCGTCGTCTGCTGCAGCATGATCTCGCTCAGCCAGATCCGGTAGGCGTCCCGAGTCTCTCGCCAGGGCAGACGGCGACCGTTCGCAGAATACCAGCCCAGCACCAGTGGCTGAAGCGCAGAAACATACCCCGCCGCAGACTCCCCAACTGCATCCGCAGCCCCGGCACTCAAGTCCACTGCTGGTCGACGACGAGGTGACATCGGGTTACAACGCCACTACGGTACCAGTGGCAATGCTGCGCGCCTCCGACCAGCACAGCTGGAGCGCCGCTAATGCCGTCTCAGCCGTTAACGGACCCGCAGCCCGCTTGCCCAGCAACGCATCCGCCGCCAGCTGCAGTTCGTCCGTGAACGCGCTGCACCACGAACTTCCACCCGATAACTCCGGATGCACAAGCGTCCCGTCAGGCCCCAGCAGACTCAGCGGACGACTTACAACCCAGTTGCCCGCCAGTGTTCCCGCGTCGAACAGCAACGTCGCGTTCTCAAAGTACAGCTCAAACCCATGAGCAAACTGCAGACCCTTCGCCGCAATCCCGCCACTCACACACGTCACAGCCCGACCATCACCGTATATATAAGAGGAATGCACGTGATTGACGAAACCTTCCTGAAGCAAACCACGCGAAAATACCGCATCCGGACGGCCAAAGGCATGAGCAATGAAGTGGTTGTCGTGGATGTGCAGGTCAATTCCCCATCCCCCAAGCTTGCGGAAATCTGACATGTCCCCCGACCACTCCGGACGACAAATCACCCGCCGGAAATTCGCCGCCAGCAACCCGCCAAAACGACCGTCCTGAATGCTCTCCGCCACATACCGAAACTCAGGAAAAAACGGCAGCACGTGGGCCACGTACAACGGCACACCCAAACGCCGGCTGGCCTCCACCATCTGCTCAGCCTCCTCCAGAGATACCGAAATCGGCTTCTCTGCAAGCACCGGCTTGCCCGCACGCAAACACTCCATCACCACCTCGAAATGACGGTCCGTCGGCAGGCAAATGTCTACCAGATCCACGTCAGGATCAGCAATCAACTGGCGGTAGTCGGAGTACTTCTTCAGGCCCGACGTGTCCACATGGCCCCCGGGTGGCCCGAAATTCCCCTGAATCGATGTCCAGTCACCCGCCAGCTTCTTCGCGTCCCGTGTCGCAATCGCTGTCACTGCAGCCCCGTCCAGACCCCGCGCCGCCTCGAAATGCGTGTAACCCATGAACCCAATTCCAATGATCCCAATCCGCACCATGACCACAACTCCCCACACAACTCCGGGAAAACCATCAAAACAACGCGGCCGCAAGACCACAGAATACAGCGAATCATGGGAAAACGGCAGTCGGAAAATGCTGTTGAGGCTTTTTTGAGGCCATGCAAGCAGGACTGCCAATCTGGCACCCAGCGGCAGGTGCCCACTTTTTCAGCAATCCATCGGTCAGCAGGGGGTGCCTAAAAAACGGGCAGCTGAAAACTTTGCCGAATGCGCAGACTTTAGGCATTTTTCTGTTGGCACCGATTATTGCGGGTGTTATCGTAGTGATGACGTAGTCGATCTGACACCGGCAACCGCTGCCGAACGCGCCCCGCCTCGGCAAAAACGACCGGTTCCCGAACGTGGCTTAGATGTTCCACCCCTGGGCGGTTCCCTCGGGCAGACTCAGTAGTTCAAGGAAGATTTCTTTCCACAAAAGGAGTGTTTCAAATGTTGGTGCTGTCAAGAAAAACCAGCGAACGCATCCGGATCGGCGACGACGTGGTGGTCACCATCGTCCGCATCGGCCCCAACTCAGTCCGCATCGGTATCGAAGCCCCCAAAGACACAAACATCGTCCGCGAAGAACTCTGCCACTTCGACGCCCCCCAAATAGCCTCCGCCACCCCCACGCCCGCAAGATAACCAACCTTCAGCGACCAAACCGCCAATTCTCAGGCCAGGGGCTTCCCCTGGCCTTTTTTCGTTAATCCCCGTTTCTCCGCTTTTCTGCTTGCATCCCCGCGTGTCCTCGGTACCATGCGGGTGGATGACTTATCCCCCTACGCTCCTTTCGGAAAATCACCGTGAAAACCGTGCTGCTCATGCGCCACGCCGAAGCACACCCCGAACAAAGCCACCAGGCCGACTTCGACCGCACGCTCACACCCAGCGGCGAAAATATCGCCACACAAACCGGCGTTCTCCTCAAACAACTCGGTATCTCCGCCTGCCGCATCATCTCCTCCTCAGCCCCGCGAACCCTCCGCACCGCTCAACTCCTCGCCGCTCAGGCATTCCCCTCCGTTCCGCTTGTGGCACGCCCCGAACTCTACAACGCCCCCGCCGAACGCCTCGTCAATACGCTCCTGCGCCACTGCTGCCCCGACGAAGACTCCATCATGCTCGTCGCCCACAACCCGGGCATCGCCGGCCTGATGTGCCGCTGGACCGGTCGCATGCTTTCCGTCCAGCCAGCCACCCTGCTCATCCTCACCGCCGACACTGACGACTGGGCTCTCTTCCCCGCAGCAGCACACACAATTTCCCTGCTTGTCCAGGATGCAGTCGCGCAACCGACCGACGAAGATCATTAACCCGCGCACCAGGCCCGGCTCATTCTCCACCAACCCCCAGGAAGCTGCCGATGTCCGCCTCCTCAAATACTCCACACACCTCCCCCGCCGCCGCCCAGCTCGCGGCACTCGCACTGTCACTCGCCCCAGGACTCGGACCGCGACTGCTCTCACAACTGCTCGATCACTTCGGCGACTGCCAGTCCATCCTCCGGCAATCCGCCGCCAGCCTGCGGACAGTCAGTGGCATCGGTCCGCAAATCGCCGCCGCGCTCACCAGCCCTGCACTCCCGCAGCAGGCCGCCCAACTCTGGTCTGCCTGCCACCACAGCTCAGTCCGACTCCACTTCCACGGAACCGACGGCTACCCCACGCGTCTGGCTGAAATCTGCGACCCGCCGCAGGTGGTCTACGCCCGCGGCACGCTGCTGCCTGCCGATGGACTGGCCATCGCCGTCGTCGGCTCCCGACGCTGCTCGGTCTACGGCCTGCGCCAGGCCGAAAGATTCTCTTCTCAGCTGGCCCGCGCCGGCTTCACCGTCGTCAGCGGTCTTGCTCGCGGCATCGACACCGCTGCCCACCGCGCTGCACTGCAGGCCGGCGGCCGCACACTCGCCGTGCTCCCAGGCGGTGTCGACACTGTGTACCCACCCGAAAATCAGCCGCTCGCCGAAGAAATCATCCACCAGGGAGCCCTCGTCAGCGAAATGCCCCTCGGTCAGCAAATCCTCCCAGGACTCTTCCCTCAACGCAATCGCATCATCAGCGGCTTGTCCATCGGCGTGCTTCTCGTCGAAGCCTCCGCTCGCTCCGGTGCCCTCTACACCGCTCGCCATGCCCATGAACAGGGCCGCGATGTCTTCGCCGTGCCCGGTCCCGTCGACAGTCTTGCCAGCGCCGGCTGCCACCAGCTCATCCGCGACGGCGCCTTACTCGTCCGCCACGTCGACGATATCCTCGAAGCCCTCGGACCACTCCCCGCACCCGTCAATATCACCTCCACCACCTCAGTACACTCGCCCCGCGAACTCACTCTCAACGCCATCGAATCCCAGGTCCTCAACCACATCTCACCACAGCCCACACCCATCGACGAACTGCTCCGACTCCTGCCCGCAGAATCCTCCCAGGTCCTCGCCACTCTCACCGTTCTCGAAGTTCGCCGACTCATCCGTCGGCTTCCGGGCAATTTCGTGGTACGGTACTCCTGATCCGCCCTGCTCCCGTACAGCCTGTGCCCCGGAACGCCCCATGAACATCCCGCTGCCACAGTCCTCCAACCTCGGCGACTGGCTCCAGTTCTGCTCCACACTGTCCACTCCCGCCATCGTCATCTGCGCCCTCCTGCACCTCGCCTTTTTCTTACTCCTTCGCCTCTGGTGCCGCCGCGACCTCCAAATCCTCACCCAAACCCTCGATGACTTCACCCGCCCGCTGCACTCCCGCAGCGTGCTCGACCGCACGGACTCACTCCCCGCCCAGATCGAAGCCTTCGTCCAGGACATCCACGAAGTCCTCACCAACCCCGCTCTCACCGCCTCTCGCCCCGCTCTGCTCGATCGCCTCCGCATCCTCGACGAAAAACGTCGCTACCTCGATTCACTCCGCTTCGACACGGCCTGGAACGCCGCCCGCAGCATGATCGAAGCCTACCCTCTCAGCGGAATCCTCGGCACAATCCTCGCCATCGGCTCTGCTCTGCATGCCGAATCAACCGCCAGCACAGCTGCCGTCCCCACGCAGCCCCCCACCGCTGACATCACCGCCACTGCTGACATCACCGCCTCCGCTGCAGGGTCCCTCCAGTCTCCCCCGTCTGCCGCAGCCTCCGTGTCACTCGTCATGGACCGCTTCGGCGACTCCATCTGGTCCAGCTTCGCCGGACTGCTCGCCGCCATCATACTCATGTTCATCAGCAGCCTCAGCGAAGTCCGCTTCAGCCGACTTTCCGAATGCCGCACCAGCGTTCGCCAGCTCGTCGCCCACGCCCGCCGCGAACTCCAGCTGTCCGCCATGCCCGCTCCCGCATCCCCGGAGCCCCGCGCATGATCCCCCGCCGACGACTCACCCTCCAGCTCACACCACTGCTCGATCTGATGCTCATCGTCATGTTCTCGCAACACCTCGCGTTCCGACAGCATACCGCCACCGAACACCAGGCACTCCGGCAACGCAGCCAGACACTCCTCTCCGAACTCCAGACCCGCGAAGAACTGCTCACTCGCCACCAACAGTCACTCTCACGCCAATATCTCGAATCCGCTCGCCTGCTCAATTCCTTTCTCTCACCCGCCCAGAACGCTCAACTCGCCCGCCAGCTCGCCGACTTCCCCGACGTCCGCAAAACGCTCGAACAGCACACCAGCACCACGCCCGATGGCGCCGCTCGATTTCTCACCCGCGCAAGCGCTATGCAGAAACACGTCACTATCTGGGAAATCCATCTGCCCGACAGCGGCCGCGCTGAACTTCGCTGCGATGAACTCACCGAATCCACCGATTTCGCCTCCCCCGAAGAATTCGCCACACGGCTCTTCCAGGCATCCAAACGCCTCCCCACACCCCACAGCCTCACGCTCGTACTCCTCTCCTGGGCCGATACTCAGCTCGGCCCCCGCCAGACTGCACTCGAAGGACTCCCCCTCCTCCTCGATCAACTCCGTCGTGACGCCGCCGGAATTCGCTGGTATGATTTCTCCATTACCGGTTACCGCCCCCACAGAGCTCTGCCCGATCCCGCTGCACCAGCCACCATCCTCCCCTGACCCTAAGCCGACATCCTCCGGGAAACCGCTCCGATGCCCGATTCGTCCATCTCCAGCATCACCCGCCTCCGACAAGTTCTCCGCATCGTCGCCGCAGCCCCCCGCGCCGGACTCGTCGGCGGTGTCCTCCTGATCTGCTGCGCCCTCATGCTGCTCCTCCAGGGCCTCAACCTCGGTTCCGTCGGCATCCCCGGCTCAGCACCCTCCGCCGACAACCCAGCCCCCAAAACAGCCTCCGCCCAATCGTCACAAACTGCCTCCCGATCAATTGACTCCCCCGAAACCCCCGCCGCCCCCGACCTTTCGCTCTCCGGACTGCCCGTGCTCACCGTCCTCATCGACGAACGCTCCTATCGCGTCCAGGTCCCCGCCAACCCCGCCCCCCTCTACCGCGACTCCTCACTCGAACAAATCCACGCCCTCGCCAGCACCACCACCGGTGATTCCAACGGCATCCGCGTACGTATCCTCCGCCGCGAAACAGCCCGCCAATCCGCCGAAACCGCACTCCAGCAAACGCTGGAACAAGCCGGTATCACCGCCGACGCCATCCTCATGCCGTCCGAAATCGTCCCCTGAGATGTGTCAATGAATTCCACAGAAACCGATGTGCATGCTGCGCCGCAAATCCTGTCGGACACGCGACTGATTGAGTTGCCGTATGCGTTGAAAAAGCGGGAGGACCTGCTGTGCTGGCTGTCAAACTTATTTGCAGCAGCTTACGGAACGAAGAGACGCTCGACGGCATTTTCCATACTGGTTCGGAATACGGCTACCAGCTTTCCGTCAGGCAAGTGTCGGAGAGTCGCTTTTGTGTTGGATGTCGTTGGATCAGTCAGGCAGAAACTTTCGTGGCCGCAAGCGCACTAACTGGACAGCGCCATGTTGGGCCAGCAGCTCCGTCTTCACGGCACATTTTGACGCATGTGTGTTTGCGGCCTGTAAGGCCAGTTCTATCAGCCTG
>CAZLOQ010000046.1:0-34830 GCA_964561125.1 uncultured Chitinophaga sp.
GGCCTGGAAAGGCCGTCCTACGGGAGTGCTCGTAGGACGGCCTTTCAGGCCGTCGCCCGCCACTCTTCGCCCGTGCATCTCAAGGTGCCATGCACCGTGCGGCTGCGTTAGCGGTGCTGCACGTCGCGGCGGGGTTGGGGTGTGGGGGGGATAAGACGGCCTGGAAAGGCCGTCCTACGGGAGTGCTCGTAGGACGGCCTTTCAGGCCGTCGCCCGCCACTCTTCGCCCGTGCATCTCAAGGTGTCATGCACGGTGCGGCTGCGTTAGCGGCGCTGCACGTCGCGGCGGGGTTGGGGTGTGGGGGGATAAGACGGCCTGGAAAGGCCGTCCTACGGGAGTGCACGGTGCAGGACGGCCTTTTCAGGCCGTCCCCCACTCTCCATCCCTTCGGCTACAGTGTGCCGGTTGGGTAAACCTCCCGGTCTGGCAGCGGTTCATGCGGGCCGGAATTGGGTGGTCCCGGAATTCCCGACTGGACTTGTCAAGGAAATTCGAGTATTCTGTTGGGTTCTTCGCATGCTGCGCGATTGAAATTCCCGGGATTGTCCTCGGGAACGCAGTTTGCCGGACTTTGACCCCGAATTCGATTACCTCAGGTGTCCTTCCGGCACTTTGGGTTTCCGGTCGGGAAAGCGGGATTGAAATGGTCGATCGGAACCTTTTGCGTGAGTTCAGCATTGATGAATCGGAACTTGATGCGGTGATTTCCGCGTCGTTCCCTGATTTTGCCGAAGAAGACATCTACCACGAGCAGGCTCAGGCGTACGACCTGAACCAGATCCTGACGGGCACGATTGTCCGTGTGGACAATGAAGAAGTCGTGGTGGACATCGGCTACAAGAGCGAGGGTGTGGTTCAGCGGGACGAATGGGACCCCAGCGAACCTCAGCCTGAAGTTGGTCAGGTCATCGAAATCGAGCTCGAAGAATTTGAGGACTCCATCGGCCTGATCGTGCTTTCCAAACGCAAGGCGGATCGTCGCCGCGAATGGGAAAAGATCATCAGCACCCATCAGGAAGGCGACATCGTACGCGGCCAGGTGATTCGCAAGATCAAAGGCGGACTGCTGCTCAATATCGGTGTCAACGTGTTCCTGCCCGCCAGCCAGGTGGATATCCGTCGTCCCAACGACATTGCTGAATACATTGGTCATGACATCGAGTGCATGATCCTGAAGATTGACGAGGCCCGCCGGAATATCGTGGTGTCGCGTCGTCGTCTGATCGAAGAAGAGCGCGAGAAGATGAAGAAATCGCTGCTCTCCGACCTTCAGATCGGGCAGATCCGTCGGGGGACTGTGAAGAACATCGCGGACTTCGGTGCGTTTGTCGACCTGGGCGGCATCGATGGTCTGCTGCATATCACCGACATGAGCTACGGGCGGATCAGCCATCCGACCGAGATGGTCAAGATCGATGACGAAATCGAAGTCGTGGTGCTCAACATCGACTACGAGAAAGAAAAAATCGCTCTCGGCCTCAAGCAAAAATCTCCCAGTCCGTGGGCCAACATCAGCACTAAATACCCTGTGGGCTCCCGTGTTGAGGGCGAAGTTGTCAACGTGCTGTCCTACGGTGCCTTCGTGAAACTCGAGGACGGCATCGAAGGGCTTGTGCACATCAGCGAAATGTCGTGGACTCGCCGCGTCAACCACCCCAGCGAGCTGGTGGCCATCGGCGACAAAGTCGAGGTGATGGTTCTGGGCATCAACGAAGACAAGCAGGAAATCTCCCTGGGCATGAAGCAGACTCAGCCCAATCCGTGGGACGAAGTCACTGCTCGTTACCCCGTGGGATCCATCGTGAAGGGCACGGTTCGCAACCTTACGAACTACGGTGCCTTCGTCGAGCTGCAGGAAGGCGTTGACGGGCTGCTGCACATCAGCGACATGTCCTGGACCCGAAAAGTCTCCCACGCCAACGAGATCCTCAAGAAAGGCGATCCGATCGAGTGTCAGATTCTGTCGGTTGACGAGGGTCGTCGCCGCATCGCGCTGGGACTCAAGCAGCTCGCCGAGGACCCCTGGGCAACTCGAATCCCCGAGAAATACGCCCCGGGCAGCATGGTCACGGGCAAGGTCACAAAAATCACCAACTTCGGTGTCTTCATTCAGCTGGAAGACGAGCTCGAAGGACTTCTCCACGTGTCCGAACTTGCAGATCACAAGGTCGAACACCCCGAGACGCTCGTTTCCGTCGGCCAGGAACTCGAAGTCCGCGTCCTGCGAGTCGACACCAACGACCGCAAGATCGGACTCAGCCGCAAGTCGGAATCCAAAGAACCCGAAGTCGCCACAGGCGACGCGGCGGCTCCAGCAGCAGCAGCCGCCCCGGCTGCCGCAGTGGTTCGTCCCCGCGAAGAGCTCAAAGGTGGCACCGGCTCCGGCTCAGGACCGCTCTTCTCTCTTGGCTCCAACGAAGAGAAATCCTGACCTGCCGCAGCGTCCCTGTCGCATTCTGACCCCAGGCAACCGCGGGTTGCCTGGGGTTTTTCGCATATTGGTGCTCAGCTGGAAATCTTTCAAGTCCTTTCCATCGCTACAAGTGAAGACAAATGCAGCGTCCTGCGACTGATCACATTGCTCCCCTGCTGCGTCAACGGGAGCTGCTCGGACCACGTGCCTCCGAGGGCATCCCCCTGGTGCGACTGAAATCGCGCAGTTTGCATCCGCTGATTTACCGCAAGCGAGTGGAATCGTCTGAAGGCATTCGTGCGGGTGATCTGGCGGCGGTGTATGCTCCGGGAGAATCGCAGCCGTTTGCGTATGGAATCTGCAATCCCCGCAGTGAACTGTTTCTGAGGATTCTGTGGCAGGGAGCACAACTTCCGGATGATGCAGCATGGCGATTGAAGCTGCAGTCTGCCGTGGATTTGCGGCGACAACTGCTGGGGCTGGATGCCGCAGGAACTGCTCGTCGGCTGATTCACGCCGAATCTGACGGGCTTTCGGGTCTGGTTGTGGATGTATTCAATGGTGTGCTTTCGGCCGAGGCATTTTCTCTGGGGATGTACCAGCGTGGTGCGCGGCTGCTGCAGATGCTCAGTGAACTCACCGGAGCTGGCCACTGGATGCTGCGTGGCAGTCCGCAGTTTGTTTCCCAGGAGGGGGCTGACCCGGCGGTTCTTACGTCGCCGAACTGTCCGGACAACGTCATCATCCACGAATACGGCACTCGATTTCGCGTGCGTTTTTCAGGTGGCCATAAAACGGGATTTTTCTGTGATCAGCGGGAGAATCGGCGTCGCCTGGCGGAGTTTTGTGCGGGCCGGAGTGTGCTGGATCTTTGCTGCTACACGGGAGGCTTTGCTGTTCAGGCCAAAACGCTCGGCCGGGCTGACGACGTGACTGGTGTGGACCTCGATGAAGAACCGCTCAAAGTCGCCCGTGAAAACGCAAACCTCAATCAGGCTCGAATTCGTTTTGTGCAGGCGGACATCTTCAGTTACATGCGTGAACTGCTCAAAAACGGCCGCCGGTTCGATGTTGTTATCCTCGATCCTCCAAAGCTGATTCGTTCACGGACCGAAATCGAAGATGGCACCCGGAAGCACTACGCGATGAACCGTCTTGCGATGCGTCTGGTTCGTCCTGGAGGACTGCTGTTGAGCTGTTCGTGTGCGGGTTTGCTGCCGGAGTCGGAATTCATCCAGCTGTTGGCTGCGGCTGCGAGGTCTTCGGGCGAGGATCTGGAGGGCTTTGGAACGGCCAGCTCGGGGCCGCGTTCCTTCCGCATCCTGGCTCGCTCGGGTGCTGCTCCCGATCACCCTGTCTGGTCCAACTGTCTGGAAACAGACTACCTCAAGGCAGTCTGGATGGTGATGGACTGAGTTGCGGAGGGTTGGGCGAGTGCGGTGAGACTGTTGACCGGTGGGCGATCCGGCTGCATTGGGCATCAGGGAACGGGCGGGAATACGGGGAGCGGGCTGAGTTCCGGAGGAGCGGGTACCGGGATGATTTCTGCAGGGGAGGGTGCCGAGGCAGCGCCGGTGGCTGGACTGGCCGGCGTTTCCGGGCCTTTTTGGTGAACGGCGGGTTCAACTGCTGGGTCTGCGGACGCGGCTGCGGGGGTAACACTCTGCTGTTTCGATTCGAGTGCAGCGGCTTCTGCATCGGCGAGTTGTCGTTCGAGGACTGCGGGGTGCACGTATTGCTGGCGATCGGCAATGGTCAGAGGGCGTTTGGGCTGGCGGACATTTTTCTTCCTGAATGGGGAGTTGATGCGATTGCCGGCGAGCATCGGACCGTCATAGACGCTTCCCTGGGTGAGCGGTCCGACGCCAAGAAGCCAGGAGTCACGTGAGTCACTGCGGGCCACAGCGGCTCCGGACTGCCAAACCGGAATCCCGGTTTCACGGTGGAAGGCGTAGACGACAACCTTTGAGATACCGACGGCACCATTTCGTTTTCCGAAAGAAATTTCCGGAATGACAGGCATCACGGGAACTCCGGAAACGGCATTGGCTGCAGCACCGATGCCGTTACTCGATGGAATGCCATAGGTAACTTCCATGGTGTCGGTGCCGAGAGCACCCACACGTGCTTCGAGGATGTAATCGGCGTCTGTTCGAGTGGCTTCAACGCGCAGACCGCTGGTGGTCATTTTCTGACGCAGAGCACTGATGATGTAGTCTGAATTGATGTAGATGTTGCTGCCCTTGAATGTCTTCATGTACTCGGTATCGAGATACACTTTGCGGCCGGCGAGACCGGAGAGGTCAAGCTGATCAATTGCGCGGTCGACTGAGTCGGACAGCAGCAGCTGTTCGGTGCCCTGACGCTGCAGGGCGGTGCCACACCCCGCCAGAAGCAGAAGCAGTGGCAGCAGGACAATAAGATAACGTGAGAACAACAGCATCCGGAGCGAGACCACAGCTGAGGATTGTGCGCGAAACTGACAACCGCAGAAGTCTATCTTCCGAGGCCGCTCCGGGGACTCAGCAGAGTGAATTTTTCCGGACGGGGAACGGCATGGCGAGGGGATATCAGACCGTTTCGGCAATTTCTGCCGGACTGTACAGCAGCGGGAAGAATTGACCGTCCAGTCTGGTACCCGGAGGAATCACGGGGACACCTTCCAGCAGTGGCTGATCTGACTGACTGCAGACTCCGTCCAGTACGAGGTTGACGACGACAGCTCGACGTGGTCGGTCTGTCCGGTTCTCGAAGGACCCATGCACAGTGAGCGGATGATGAAACACGCATTCACCGGCTTTGAGCTGTACCGGGACGGGATTGCGAAACTGTTCCCACTGTTCTTCGGAGAGGACTGTCTGAATGGCCTGCATGTCTCCGGCCAGTCCGGTGATCGGGAGCAGATTCCAGCGATGGCTGCCGGGGACATAGTGGACACAGCCGTTCTCTGTTGTGCTGTCGTCGAGTCCGATCCAGCAGGTGAGGTGGGCCATGGGGCTTGTGCGTGTCCAGTAGGAGTAGTCCTGGTGCCAGGCAACGACACCTCCGTGCAGTGCGGGCTTGCAGAACAGTTGGTCGTGCCAGAATCGGACAGCGCCGCCGAGGAGTTGGGAAGCGGGAGTGGTGACGGCAGGGTGCCAGAGCAGGTCGTGGAGTCCGCTGGCAATTCTCCACGCGCCCAGTGCATGAAAGAGGACTCGATCGGGGTCGCGGGATTCGTTGGAATTGTATTCGTACCAGAATTCCTGGCCCGGATGCCCCGGATGTGTGAGCAGGGTGAGTTCGGCGCGGAGATGTTCGATCTGCAGTGCATTGAGAATCTTCGGTCCGACAACGAACCCCTGCCTGTCAAAGTCAGCGAGGGCGGATTCTGTGAGTCGCCACGGGGTGCGATCAGCCGACGGCGGGGGAAACAGACTGCTGAGGGGTGCGTGAGCAAGTGACAGATCGCGGGGAGCAGCGGTATGCATGGCAGGAGGTCCAGTCCGGTTTCAGGGGGCCACACGAATGCGAATGCGACGATATTCCATCTGGCCACGATCACCTTCAAGTCCGATCGGGCCGGTTGCCGGAAGCTTGAGGGCTTCTTCGAGAACTTCGCCGTTGCAGGTGCAGCGGGCTGAGCCACCGCGAGTTTCGACGACGAGTTCGTTCCAGTCACCGGGGCGGAAGTTTGCGAGTTCCTTCCAGGGTCCGGCGAGCGGGAAGTCACGGCACTGCAGTTGTGGCTCGCGCAGGAACACACCGCTGTCGGCGTTTGGTGTCGCGCGAAATTCCAGCTTGAGCGTGAAGTCCGTGGGGAATTCCCGAGTTGTCCACAACTGCTGAATACGACGTCCCTCAGTCGGTGTGGTGACCACCAGTCGTCCGTTGATGGCCTGGTAACGTCCATCGGGAGTGGCCTGCATGCCGTCGAAAGTCTGAGCAAGGTCAACGAAAGGCCATGCGACGCCATCCGGATCCCGTTCCATCCAGCGTTTTGCGGAGGCACGGACGGATTCAGGCGTGACATGGAAGCTCCAGCCGGTCAGATCGCGACCGTTGAAGAGGCTTTCAAAGCCAGGTTCCGGCTGGAAATCGTCGGGCTCTGTTTCGATGAGTTCAAGTGTAGCGAGCAGTGGGCGGAGAGCGTTTGCCCAGCGTTTGTAGCCGAGTTCGTTGGGATGCAGCAGGTCGGGCATGTCTGTGGCGTTTGCGTCACCGGCTGGATTGGCAAACAGTGTCCAGGTATCGAGAACAGTGACCTGGCGATTTCCGCGGGCGGTCTGCCGGAGCAGTTGATTGATTCGGCGAATGCTTTCGGCGGGGCGTTTTTTGTCAGCGGAACTTGGGAACACAAGACACAGCACCACCGGTGTTTCCGGCTGCGCTTTGGCGATCTGTTCGAGGATCAGTCGGACGTTTGCGGCAATGACTTCGGGAGTTGCTGCTTCTTCGAGGTCATTGGTCCCCATGAGCATCACGATGGCTGAGGGGTTGAGTGACAGAACATCAGTCTGCAGGCGCACGAGCATACCGCGCGTGGTGTCGCCGCTGATGCCGCGATTGGCAATTTTCAGACCTGGAAAGAGTCCCCGAAAGTCATCTCCGGCTCCCTGCGTGATGGAGTCGCCGAGGAAGACAACGGCATTCTGATCGGTCTGCTGTCGCTGCAGCCAGGCAGATCGTCGCTGCAGCCAGAGACTGCGGAACCAGTCGTAGCGGCGGATGGGACCTGCGCCCGGGAGTCCATCATCGGAGTCGGGCAGCCGGACGTCAGTCGGCGACTGGGCAAACGCCGGAGCGGGGCAGCCGAGTGAGCAGGTGAATGAGCAGACGATGAGGACGAGGGAGACGCAGGCTTTCATGAGAGTTTCCCGGATGATTCGACCTGAGTGCCGAGCATGATGGAATTGAGTCCGCTGCCGATCCCCAGCAGCGCGAACTGCTCGCCGGGCCGGGGTGGTTGCTGAGCGAAACCGAGCGAGAGTGCCATGGGGAGCGCTGCTGCTCCGGTATTACCGAGAAACTCGACGGTTGGAAAGTCGAGAGCCGGATTGAGCCCCAGCTGCTGCATCAGGGCAGTGCGATGTTGTCTGCCGACCTGATGGGTGAAGACGCGGCAGACGGAGTCGTTGGTCCAGTTGAGCACTTGTCTGGCTTTTGTCCAGGTTCTGGCGGCGAGTTGAATGCCGGCATGAAGGAGTGCTTCGGAGTCGGTTTCCATTCTGGGTCGGGCATCTCCGGCAGCGGAGTTGACGCCACCGGCGCAGAGAGTGTGTGCGGTGGAGTCTGAGAGGACAGCACCGCCGAGCAGTCGATGGCGAGTCCGGCTGAGCCTGCGGTCGCAGAGCACGATAGCAGCGGAGCCGGATCCGATGGTCAGTGAAGCGAAGGCGGGCTTGATGGATTGTCGGGTGAGAGAGGAGTCTGCGAGGAGGCTGTCGATGGTTCCTTCGACGAGGTCGCGACCGGTTTCTGTGCCGACGACGATACCGGCTTTGATGCGTCCCAGTTCGATCTGGTCAGCGATCAGGAGCATGCCGTTGAGGAGTCCGAGGCAGGCGTTGCTGACATCGAGCACAAGACAATCATCGGAAAGTCCGGTGCCGGCGTGTACACCGGCAGCCGTGGCTGGTTCCATACGATCGCGGCAGACGGAGCCGTGAACGAGGGCTCCGATGGTCTGCGGTTCGAGCCCGGACTGCTGCAGTGCGAGCCGGGCAGCGGCGGTGCTGACGGTTCCGGGCAGTGTGCCGGGATCCCACCAGCGACGTTCGCGGATTCCGGTCATGAGTTCGAGCCGGCCGTGAGGCAGTCCGAGACGCTGGTAGACCGGGGCGAGTCGGGATTCGATTTCAGCGGATGTGATGACGTGTGGCGGGAGGATGTGAGCGACCGCCTCGATGCAGACGTGCTGGTATTTCATTTCTTCAGGCCTGCGATGATTTCCTGGATTGCCCGGCTGTCTTCAGCGGCGACAACCATTGTGTTGCGGGCGGCGATTTTGCCGTCACGATCGATGACAAATGTCCAGCGACGGGCGGTGATGCTGCGAGTGAGCAGTTCTTCTTTGCCGTCGATTACAGCCTTGACGGTTTTCTCTTCGCGAACCACGGGTACGCCGAAGGCATCTGCGACTTTTCCTTCGGTATCGGCAAGCAGGGTGAAGTTGAGGTTGTGGGCTTTGCGGAAGAGCTGGTGGTTTTTGACGGAGTCACCGCTGACGCCGACGACTTCGACGCCCTGGTCTTTGAGTTTTCCGAGATCGTCGCGAAAGGCACAGGCTTGTCTGGTACAGCCGCCGGTCATATCAGCGGGGTAAAAGTAGACGACGATGATTTTTTTGCCGAGGACATCAGCGGACTTCCATTCGCGTCCATTTTCGTCGAGTGCGGAGAATGCGGGTGCCTTGTCGCCGACTTTGAGATCGTCGGCGAAGAGCAGTGCGGGGGAGAGCAGAGCGAGGAGCGCTGCTGCGGTGGCTGAATGGATGCGGGGCATGTTCGGGCTTCCCTGAGCGTGAGTTGAAATGGGGAGGGATGGGGAGCGGAGCCAGTGTTGTACGGGAGGGGAGCGCAAAGAAAAACGGCTGGCAAAACTGCCAGCCGCCGGAAGATTCTCCGAAGAGCAGCAGACCAGACTACTTCTTTGCAGCCTTCTTTGCAGCCTTCTTTGCAGCCGGCTTTGCGGTTGCGACCTTCTTCGCGGCCTTCTTGGAAGCTTTCTTTGCAGCTTTCTTTGCAGCTTTCTTTGCCACGGTTCGTTCCTTCAAAAAAATTGAACAGAGTGGCAGTCCTGCCGAAGCTTACCGGGCCTGGAACTTCAGGACGACCACAAACCAAAACATCAGATCATCGATCACCGACACTGGAGATCAATGATGCAGATTCCCTTCTGAACTGATGCCCGTTGTGAAGTCCGCTTTCGAAAGGCGATGTCCTTCGCCACGTTCATCCAGTACCTGTTGAACAGGAACCGCTACAGGTGTCGGAATCCTAGAAAATGGATTGGATAACGCAAGACTGTTCAAGCGCTTTCTGAAGCTGAGCGAGATTTTTTTTCAACAATTGTTGTTGATCATCGGCACTCATCGAGGATCCTGCGCATGTAACTGAGACTCTGCACGGCAATGTGCTGCGCGCCGGGCGAGTAGTCGAAGACTTCAACGGACACCCATCCACTGTAGTTGCAGTCGATGAGCGCCTGCAGGATGGGTCGATAGTCAGTGTCTCCCATGCCGGGGCCCAGCAGGTTGGAATCATTGACGTGGAAGTGTCGTGTGATGTGCTGATAACGATGAATGAGTTGAGGGATCGAGTCGATCTCAGCTCCCAGCATCGCCTTGACATCCTGATGCAGCTGCACGGTGGAGTGATTGACGCGCTGCAGGAGTTCATTGGCTTCAGCGCAGGTGTTGATGAAGCTGGTTTCCTTCGGTGTGAGCGGTTCGAAGCAGAGCGTGACACCACGTTCAGCAAACTCGTCCGTGCAGGCACGCAGGACCTCCGCAGCATATTCCAGAGCCTGTTCGCGGGAGACACCTTCAGGCGGATTGCGCTGCATGGGCGAGCCGAGGACCATGATGCTGCCGCCAAGTGCGGAGCAGAGTCGGGCCAGTGTTCGCAGGTAGTCGGCAGTTCGTTGTCGCACAGCCGAATCGGGGCTGGTGAGGTGCAGACCTTGAGTTTTTGCGAGCAGCCAGTGGAGTCCGATGATCTGAAGTCCGTGTCGAGTGGCCTCATCACGAAGCACAGAGCAGTCTGCATCACTGAGGGCCGCCGGATCAGCCCCCAGAGCAAACGGGGCCGCTTCGATTCCCGTGTAGCCGGCTTCGGCGATGAGCCGACACTGTTCGGACCACGGAGTGCTTTCGTAGAGTTCCTGGCAAATGGCAAATTTCATGGATGATGATTCCCAAAGGCAACAGAGCGGCAGAAACGGAAGAACTGATTCGCAGATCACGTTCGCGGAGTCACATTCTGTCGATTTGCGTCGGGGATGCAACAACGTTTGACCGGCAGCCGGTTGCAGCCTATGTCGAAGAGTCTTCTCGAACACCAGCGATCATACCGGAGTCCGGACCGTGGCAGCCTCCTCCTCAGACACACTGAGCTCAGAACCCTTCACCGACCTGTTTGAACGAGTCAGTCTGCTGCTGGGGGAGAAGCAGCTGGCTCGGAGTGCGGCATCGACAGCGGGCAGCTTTGTGCCGCGTGCCCCCGGAACGCTGCGGGAAGCTGGCGTCTCCGCTGCTGTGATGGAACGCATCATCATGCGGTTTCTGCTGCAGGCCGGCAGCCTTGCCGGACGTCGTATCGGCACTCAGCTCAGGCTCCCGTTTCGGCTTGTTGAGCCGGTACTTCGTCAGCTGCGTAACGATAAGCACATTGATCTTGCAGGTACTACAGCGGCTGGTGACTGTGAATATCTGCTGACTCCGGGCGGACGGGACCGCGCGCTGCAGTATGTGGAAGAGTGCAGTTATTTCGGAGCGGCGCCGGTTCCGCTGAGCGACTACACGGCGAGCGTGGCGGCACAGAGCCCCAGCCTTGCGAATGTCCAGAGTGAAGATCTGCGGCGGGTATTTCGCGGGCTGGTGGTGAGTGAGGAGTTTCTGCAGAAGCTGGGGCCGGCTGTCAACGCCGGGCGGGGACTCTTTCTCTACGGGCGTCCCGGCAACGGCAAGACAACCCTCGCAGAGCGGATCACTGACGTCTTTGGTTCTACGATCTGGATCCCCCGTGCCGTGGCTGTTGACACGTCAGTGATCCGCATCTTCGATCCCAGCGTGCACGTGGAGGTGGATGAGCACGAGGCCGGCAGCGGGCTTCATGACGCTCCGGAAGTCGATCGCCGCTGGGTGCTCATTCGCCGCCCCACCGTGATTGCCGGCGGTGAACTGACCATGAACGAACTGGAGATCCAGATCAATCCCGCATCGCGGATTTGCGAGGCACCGCTGCAGGTGAAGAGCAACTGCGGAACTCTGGTGATCGACGATTTCGGGCGGCAGCAGATGCCCGTTGACCAGCTCCTGAATCGCTGGATCATTCCTCTTGAAAAACGCTACGACTTTCTGAACCTGCCAACCGGCCGAAAAGTGAAGTTTCCCTTTGATCAGATGATCATCTTTTCAACCAACTGCGAACCGCGAGACCTTGTTGATGAAGCGTTTCTGAGACGCATTCCGTACAAGATCGAAGTTCCCGATCCGACTCAGAGAGAATTTCGGCAGTTGTTCGAGCTGATGTGTGAGCAGTTGCGGATCCCGTTCGATTCGCAGGGCTTTGAGTATCTGCTGCAGCAGCACTACAAGCCCGTGGGGAGGCCTTTCCGGGCGTGCCAGGCGCGGGATATTCTGATGCAGATCCGCAGCTACTGCGGTTATTTCCGCCTGAGCCCTTCAATGTCGCGGGAGGCGATTGACTCCGCTGCGGTGTCGTATTTCTCAGTGATGCACTGATCAGCGGCGGAGGTCGAGACAGACGAGCCAGTCTTCGCTGCGAAGATACATGCGGCCCGAGGAAATCACGGGGGCGACCCATGCCGGGTTGCTGATTTCATCGAGAGCAAAGCGTCCGTGTTCGACGTACTTCTGCGGGTTCACATCGGCAACTGCGAGCGTTCCGCGTTCACCGAGGATGATGAAGCGACTGCCGATGCGGGTGAGTGATCCGCGGCCGAAGAAGGGGTACGGCACCTGCTCGCCGGTGTCTGCCTTGAGCACTTTACCGGTGGTGCGGTCCAGACGCAGTTCATTGACATCACCGTCAAATCCAGGGGTGCTCCATTGCACTGTCCCGTCTGCAACGCTGACACATCGCAGTTCGCCTTCGTTTTCATGGCGTCCCGAGAATCCGTAGATGAAACCGTCTGCATGAATGGGCGTGGACCAGTGCGCCTGGAGGCTGCGGCGGTTTTTCCAGACCTGGCTGACACTGCGACCGTCCGGGGCGACTTTGAGCAGTTCGGCACCGACTTCGTAGGCTGCGGAAAGCAGAATCTGATCGCCGATAACCACGGGGCGGGCGGCATTCACAGACTCGTGTACCCGCGAGCGGAACCAGTGACGAAAGTTGAGCTGACCGGATTCGGGATTCAGGGAGACGAGGCCCTGACGCAGCAGGCAGAGCAGATGTCGCTGGCCCCCGATGTCGGCGATGATGGGTGAGGAGTAGCTGACGACCATCTCGTCACCGGTCCAGGCGTAGGGTTCGCCTTCGGGTGTGGTTGTTCCATCCCAGGTGGAGCGTCCGCCGCTTTGCCAGAGCTGTTTTCCGGTTGTTGTTTCAAACGCGACCACTCCGGCGTCCGGCTGTCCCCCCACCAGCACGATGAGACGATTGCCGTCCAGCAGCGGCGAACAGCCCATGCCGAAGAACCAGTCGGGGATTTGAAAGAGCTTTCGCAGGTCGTGCTGCCAGATCAGGCGTCCATCTGTGAAGGCGACGCAGACGAGCATTCCTTCGGCGCCCAGAGTGATGCAGAAGTCTTTGGTGAGTACCGGGGAACAGCGCGGGCCATTGTTGTAGCCGTAGGGGTCTTCAAAGGAAGACGGATAGGAGTACTTCCAGAGCTCTTCGCCGGTGGCGACGGAGCGGCAGGAGACGACCTCGGTGCGGCCCTGGCGATGGTGCACAACCAGTTTGTCACCCAGTACCGAAGGAGCGCTGTAGCCGGTGCCGATGGACTGTTTCCAGAGCATCTTCGGCGGGGCACTGGTCCAGTCGGGCTGCAGTTCAGTTTCGGCAGATTCGCCGGTATGTCGCGGACCGAGAAACCACGGCCAGTCTTCGGCGGACAGCGACGACGACAGAGCATGGACCGCCAGCAGCAAGAGCAGACTTCGGATTGTTCCGTGCATTGTGGCGACGCCGGCAATAGAGGTGAAAGTTGCAGAAGGGGTGCGGAGGGGTTGCAGCGAGAACAAGGGTGGTACTGAGAATGTACAGGCTGGGCTGCCGGAAATCACGTCCGGCTGATATGGCGCGGAAGATTCCCGAGAGAATCAGACGGGCTCGGTGGCGGCGCTTCCTTCGGTATCGATGTCTTCAGCCTGCAGTGTAATCAGATTTTCCTGGGTGAGCTGCGGGATTTTCACGATCCGCGAGGCCATCCGTCGGATGGCACTCTCGAAACAATTCCGTGCCATTCTGGCATTCCCGAAGTGCTCGTCGCGTTCCGCAACCTGTCGCTCAAAATGTTCCAGCAGCTTTCTTTGGGCAGCGGGTGACAGCCTGTATTCGTGCCGCGAACAAAAGCCTTCAAAGATCTGCAGCAGTTCATTGGCGGAGTAATCGGGGAAACTGATGGTTCGCTGAAAGCGGCTGCTAAGCCCAGGGTTTGAACGCAGCATGTCCTGCATCGGGGCCGGATATCCGGCAAGAATCACGACCAGACGCTTCCGATCGTCTTCCATGCGTTTCAGGAGTACCTGAAGAGCTTCGGCGCCGTAGGCGTCTTCAGATCCGTCCGCTGCAAGGCTGTATGCTTCGTCCACGAACAGCACACCATCCATTGCCTGGTCAACGCGTTCATTCACAAGCGGACCGGTTTGACCTGCGAATCGCGCCACGAGGCCGGAACGATCGGTTTCCACGATGTGCCCGGATTTCAGAATTCCCAGCGCCCCCAGAGCCTTACCAAAGATCCGCGCCACCGTCGTCTTGCCGGTACCGGGGTTTCCGGTGAACACTGTATGCAGCGAAACCGGTGTCTCCGGAAGTCCGCGACGAACACGCTCCGCCTGAATCTTCAGAAACGCTATGAGTTCCTGAATGTCGCGTCTGACTGACTGCATGCCGATCAACTGATCGAGTTCCCGCAGGGCTTCATCAAGCGGGCTGGAGGCAGGCAGTTCGCCGGAATCAGCGTGGAGCTTTGGCATGCCGGACGAACGAGGGGCATCTGCGGAGGCTGCTGATATCGGCTTCGCTGCCGGACGTAAAGCAGCGGCCACAGGCAACGGCGGCGGGGCGTCGGGTTCGGCTGCAGCCTGGACTGATTTCCCTTTGCACGATCGAGGCCCGGAACGACTGGCAAAGGCCAGCTCCAGTCCGAGATGAACGGACCTCAGTGCTTCCAGTTCGACGTCCGAAACGGCGCCGTCCACGCGAGCGATGAGGTTGGCAATTCGCATCACCTGGCCCAGGAGTGTGCTCTGACGTTCCTGCAGAGGCGGCAGAGCATTGAAGGGGCCGACGAGTGATTCCCAGGAGAGTGATTCAGCGAGTTCGACAGTTGTGCGGATGGCCTGCTCCAGCTGTTCAGGGGGAACTACATGGTTCCAGACGTGCTGCAGCACGGCACGCGCCGCGGCACACTCCTGCTTGCGCCAGCGACGATCCGCCCGCGCAATTTCGACCAGCACTTTGATCATCATTCCACGGTGCAGGTCCAGCATCAGCTCGGTGAAGGCCTCCGGGGTTTGTTCAAGTTCCTCGGGGCAGGTCTGAACACAGTCCCAGGCTCCTTCCACGAAGGTAGTCTCGCAGCTGCGCAGGGCTCGGCGGAGTGCACCGAACGAATCCCCCGTGCCCCCCGCAACCTGTTCAGGCTCCTCTGACGAATCAGTCCCCAGAAGGTTTCTGATCCAGTCGACAGCTGCACGCGCGGGCATTGGGGTTTCCAGTTCAGACGGGGGGAACAGGGGGGGGCAGGGGGGCAGCGTATGCAGCAGGTGTGAGCCTTGTGCAGTGGCGTTATGCAGTGCCGTCCGGGGCGTCCGGGGTCTCTGTCACCACTCGACATTCCGGCACTCGGCCGTCCCACCATGCCGGCTGCGCGAACAGCCGTTCGACAGGAACGGAAAAACCTGGGAGCAGTGGGCTGGCGTCGAGTGTCTGCCAGTGACCGAGTGCGAGGGTGTGGGCACCGCGGCGAATGACCTGAACTTCCTTTTTGAATGGATCGGGCACCCAGACGGTGCGAACTCCGTACTGCAGGCAGGCCGTTGTCCGTCGCCGCATCTCGCTGCGGCGGTCGTTTGTTGAGGCGATATCAATGACGAGATCGGGGACGGCCGAAGCCACGACGAGGTCGGCCTGCAGGAACGAGCTGTTGCCGAGAAACAGTGAGATTGCCGGAAAGTACACAGTGTCGGGGTTGCTGTTCACGTGCAGTCCCAGCCCATGGCAGGCATATCCCCGCTGACCGGGCGGTTGCGACTGGAGCCAGACTGCCAGCAGGCGTGAGAGATTGAGGACGATTGTTCCGTGGATCTCTTCGGGTGCCGAGAGGAGCACGAGTTGTCCTTCGTGGAGTTCGTGCCAGCGACCGGCTTCCGGCAGGTCTGGTCTTCGCGCGGTGAACTCGGCTGCCGTAAGTTTTGAGGGAGCAGGTTGCGAAGTTGGATCTGACATCGCTGTGTAATGACCTGTGATGGGTGAATGCGGGCGTCGCTGTGGGTGAACGCGTCACAGATTTTCCAGCGGCATACTTTTTGCGGACCTGAACTTCCGTGGTGGAATGCTCGGGTTGAGAGCCCGGGACGGACAGGCATTCCACGAGTGGCATTTTCGGAAGTGTCTGCCTCAAAATCAACGGATCTCAGCGTTTTGTGGCCCATGTCAGGGTGTTGTGGCACAGTCGCCGGCCAAAG
This sequence comes from uncultured Chitinophaga sp., assembly GCA_964561125.1. Classification (GTDB taxonomy): domain Bacteria; phylum Planctomycetota; class Planctomycetia; order Planctomycetales; family Planctomycetaceae; genus SXXK01. The sequence goes on from CAZLOQ010000046.1 coordinate 15,997, forward strand.
ATCGGGAAATTCCCGGGAATTTTGGGGCTTGTGTGCCGCAGTTTCGATTGCAGGGGTTGCTGAAAATTATCAGCAAACGCTGCGTTCGGGTCTGGCATTTGTTGATTTGCGGCAACACTTCTGACCGGTGCCCGTGCGTTTCCGTCACTGCCGTTTGCCGAAACCGGAATGCGATCTCGGCACCGGCGCTGCTCATTGAAGGGCCCTCCGGGACCATGAACTCATCGACGCTCACAGGTATTCCTGCTGGTGCCAGACAGGGTGTGTCTGCTTCCGGCGGCGCTTCAGGGCCGTCAGACAGCAGCAGCGGTCTGGCAGTGTCCTGTCAATGTTCCCTGGGTTTTGTGGACCTGCTGCGCAGGCTGCGAATTTCGCTGCTGCTGACGTCCGGCCGTTCCGGGTTGCTGATGGCAATCGGCGTGCAGGACCATCAGTTATCACTGACCATGCTGCACCAGCAGCATCCGGCTGGCATCGCAGCTGAAGCGGCACGGATTGCCGTGGCTGTGAAGGGTCAGGTCCAGATCTACTCCAGCCCTGCAGCAGCCTTTGCCGGGCACCTGAAGCGATCCGCGTTTGCCACTTCACAAAAGCTCGAGTTCCGTGTTCAGCGAAGTCACACCACGGGAACTCCTGCCAGCCCCGCTGTCGCATGGGGACATGACGGGCTGTGGGTTGTCAACTCGCCCTGTTCCTGCCTGACGCTGCTGACTGACTCCGGCGAGTCCTTCAATCGGTGGAAACCGGCGTTCATCAGCAGTACCAGGGACGAGGATCGCTGTCATCTCACGGGGCTGGCAATGCACTTTGGCCGGCCCCGGTACGTGACAGCACTGTCCGCCAGCGATCAGCCGGAGGGCTGGCGAAGCGAACCGTACGGGTCGGGTGTTGTCATTGATGTCGCAACGGGCGAGGTTGTGATTGAGGGGCTGGTTGTGCCCAGGTCACCGCGGATTCAGGACGACAGACTCTTCCTGCTGCAGTCGTGGATTGGCCAGCTTTCCGTTGTGAATTCCGGCAGCGGCAAAGTTGACTGTGTAGAGTCGCTCCCGGGCTACGCCAACGGGATGGACTGCTGCGGCGACTATGCTTTTGTGGGTTTATCACGCGTCTGTGATGCGGATCTGGCGGCTGCCGGACGCAGCATCGTTCGGGATGACCTCGCCTGCGGGATCGCCGCTGTCAATCTCAGAACCGGCCGCGCAGAAGAGGCGCTGAATTTTCTGACGGGGATCGACCAGCTGTCCGATCTGGCCGTACTCCCCGCGTGGGCTCCGGCGATGCTGTGAATTTCTGTTTTCCCCATTTCTGTATCCGCTGGGCTGCAGATGACGCGGTCGCAGCAAACTCACTAGAATGCCTCCGGACGGGCGGGAGTTTCAGTGAATCACCGCTCACCGCTGCAGGCTTGCTTGTTCAGGATCCGGGATGGACAGTTGCGCGTCGAGGGATGACAACGATTATCGCCAGGCACTCGACTGGCTCTATGACCGCATCGACTATGAACGTACTCGCCCCTCCGGACAGTCTCCGTTTCGGCTGGAACGCATCGAGCGTCTGCTGACGCAGCTGGGCAGCCCGCATCTGCAGATTCCCGCCGTACACATCGCCGGAACCAAGGGCAAAGGATCCACGGCGGCGATGATTGATGCTATCCTTCGCGAATCGGGCATTCGCACGGGCCTGTTCACCTCCCCCCACATTGCTCAGTTTGAAGAGCGAATGCGGGTCTGCGGCAATCTGCCGACTCCGGGGCAGCTCACAGGTCTTGTCCGCAGGCTCCGACAACTGCTTGATGACCCGGCTACGCTGCCTGAAGACCGTTTCCCGACTTTCTTTGAAGCCACAACCCTGCTTGCCTGGATGTTCTTTACAGACCAGCAGATTGAGATTGCTGTTCTGGAAACCGGCCTTGGTGGTCGGCTCGACTGCACAAACGTGTGCCGGTCCGTGGTGACTGTCATCACCAGTATCGGCTATGATCACACGCAGATTCTGGGGAGCACGCTGCCGCTGATTGCTGCCGAAAAGGCGGGCATCATCAAACGGCAGGTGCCTGTTGTGGAGGGACAGCTCCCGCCCGAAGCATCTGCCGTTGTTGCCGCGCGTGCAGAACTGCAGCAGGCGCCTCGATTTGTCTGCGGTCACGACTTTACCTGGGCGACAGAAAGTCCCGCTGCTCCCGGAACACGCACCCAGACCATTCGGGTCCTGACTCCGCACAACACCCTTGAAAAACTCCACCTCCCGCTGCTCGGACGACACCAGGCCCACAATGCCAGCCTCGCCGTCATGGCCTGCGAAGTTCTTCAGCAGAATGGCTGGCCGCAAATCACTCCCGCCAGCATCACAGCCGGCCTGCGTCAAACACACTGGCCCCTGCGATTTGAAATCTTTGATGGGCGCCCCCCGATCATCCTCGATGCCGCACACAATCCGGATTCCATTCATGCCGTCTGCCAGGTTCTGCGGGAGTCCGAATGGCAAAGCCTGCAAGGTACGCTGATCTTCGGGGTCTCCGCCGACAAAGACTCAGAAGCCATGCTGCATCAAGCCCTGCCTGCGTTTCGCCATGTGGTGCTGACGCGTTTCACCTGCAATCCGCGGAGCGTTCCCCCGGAAACGCTGCTGGCCGCCGCCAGTCAGCTTTGCACCGAATTGCCCCAGCCCCCCAGGCTGCACGTGGCAGAGACTCCTGAGGCCGCTCTGAGCCTCGCTACGACACTCGCGGACGCCACCGGTTACGTTCTGGCGACCGGTTCCATCTTCCTGGCCGCAGAAGTCCGCGGACTTCTGCTTACGGCTCGTCCACCCGAAATTCATGTCCCTCCACCGCCGACTCAGGAACAGTCAGCGTGAGTGGAGTGGTGCCCGGGTCTGCGTAGCGGGCTCTGCCGATGCGACCGGCCAGTTCGGGAGAAAGTGTCACCCGGTAGCTGCCCGGCGGAACTCCGTCGCCCCATGGCCACGTGCGCATCTGAAAGCTTCCGTCCAGCTGGAGCAGGCTGCTGGGAGCGTCACTTTGAAAGGGATTATCCGCCTCCGGATGAAAGGTGATGGATCCTGCTGTCAGCCCCTTACCAGCGAACGTCACACGACCGGTGACCTCGACGAGGACCGGCTGGTCGCTTCCGCAGCCCGACAGACTCAACAGCAGCCACGCAGCGAGGCCCATGCGGCGGACACCTGCTGCAGACACATGATTCTCTTTATTCGATCGCGACGACATTTCCATCCCCCGGACGGATCAGATTGTGCATGACACCTTTGTCGAGCTGAAAACTGAGCACTCGAACGCTGCCGTCGCCGAACGCAAACTGAGGGCCGCCGGGACTGGGGGTGCCCCAGTTGCCGCCGCCGCAGGAGTAGCGACCGTCGTTCCAGCCGGCGCCATTCACGCGTTCCGGGAAGCGGTTGAGCTCAATGTCGCTGTAGAGTTCGTACCCGCAGCGACCAACTCCGCCGTTTCCGCCAAGTACCCAGGGTTCGTCCCAGTACATCACACCGGCTCGATAGGCGGTTTGCGCCATCGCCTTCTCGCCGAAGAAAATCGTATTCGATGTGCCGTCCGTCATATCCCGGAATCGCAGAACTTCGCCCCAGCCGGAATACGTTGTCCGAAAAACGAGTTCGTTGGCGGCGTAATCCGTGCGGGCACAGGGGCCCTGCCCGGCATCGCTGTAGTTCCAGCCGGGATAGACCGGGTCCACCGCCGGAACAGCGGCCAGTTCGCTGCGTCGCGAGGGCATGTGGAAGATCGGCAGTGCGGTGCGGTAGCACAGGAGCGGATCCTGGAACAGCGACACCTGTTCGACAAACGGCAGCAGCGAATAGAAGGTGGACCCGAGCTGATAGCGGGGAAGATCAGCGGGGTCTCCCCAGCGCGGACGAAACTGTCCGTAGCCGGGAATGAAGGTGAGCACAGCAGGGGTGGGTTCGATTCCGCGAGGAGTCTGGCTTTGGTAGGGAGCGGAGTTGGCGGGGATTCCGGGTGAGTAGTCGAAGCCGCCGCTGGTCGGCAAATGCCGATGCACGTCCTCGAAATTCGCTGCCGCAAGCCCGAGCTGTTTGAGGTGGTTGCGCGACTGAGTTCTTCTGGCGGCCTCGCGCGCCTGCTGGACCGCCGGCAGAATGAGCGCCACAAGCACTGCAATAATCGCGATCACCACGAGCAGCTCAATCAGCGTGAATCCCCTCGGCCGGAACGCCTCACCACGCCGGGCCACTGCGGAGCTGCGACGAAGACTGGAAACTGACTGCATGCCGAAGATTGCCTTTTTTGAGCGGCCGCGGATTGACAAAACCGTGTGAGACGCTGCCACGCTTTCACAGTCTGGGGATCCCGGGAAGAAAAATCCAGCGACCCCGCTCACGCTTCGCTTTCAGGGGCTCAGCGGCTTTCCTGAGTCGCTCGCAGCACCTATCATGTGCATCGCACGAGACTTTCAATTCATGACCAGCCAGAACACGCAAAGCCCCCCCAACAATGACTCCCGTCTACATCATGATCGGTGGATTCCTCGGTGCCGGCAAGACAACCACAGTCTCCAGGCTGGCGCGGCATTTCATGCAGCAGGGAAAACGCGTTGGCATCGTCACCAACGACCAGACCAGCGACCTCGTGGATACTCAGTCGCTCAGGTCACAGGGGTTTGACGTGGGCGAAGTGGCGGGATCCTGCTTCTGCTGCAACTTCAACGCACTCACATCCACCGTCGAATCACTCGGCGCCGGCCAGCTGCCCGAAGTGATTCTGGCTGAACCTGTCGGCAGCTGCACTGATCTTGTGGCCACCGTCCTCAGACCGCTCACCGAAGTCTACGGCCTGCCTCTCGATATCGCCCCCTACGGAGTGATCCTCAAACCCAGCCACGGCCTGCGAATTCTTCGAGGCGATGCGGCGGCCGGTTTTTCACCGAAGGCATCCTATATCTTCAGAAAGCAGATTGAGGAAGCCGACTTCGTGGTGATCAATCGGATTGACGAGTTGTCTGCGGCTGACGTGACCGAGCTGCAGCGGCTGCTGGAACAGCAGTTTCCGGGGCGGCCCGTGCTCCGTTGTTCGGCCCGCACCGGCGCCGGCTTCCCTGCGCTCCTCGAAATGCTCGAACAGCGGGGTGGCTTTGCTCGCCGGGCCATGGATGTGGACTATGACGTGTATGCCGAAGGCGAAGCCGAACTGGGGTGGCTCAACTGCCAGGTCCGCATCGAAAGCGACACCCCATGGTCTCTGGACGATCTGTTGCTGAGCACAATTTCACGCCTGCAGACCCGGCTTCGCGAATCCGCCTCCGAAACTGCTCACCTGAAAGTCATCGGCCTCACCGACTCCGGTTACGCAGTTGCCAATCTGGTGAGCAATACCCTGGAACCGGAACTCTCACTGCCCTCCGGCGTGATCACGTCTGCTGCGAATGTGGTGGTCAACGCCCGGGCCGCGGCGGATCCTGCACAGCTTGAGGAATTTGTTCGCGAAGAACTCGACGCCGCCTGCCACGCCATCAGCGCCACACCTGAAGTGCTCACCCTGCAGTCCTTCCGTCCGGGGCGGCCGGTACCCACGCATCGACTGACGTGACAGCCGCGACGTGACAGCCGCCATGTGATTGCAGGGCCGGACCTGCTCAGGCAACTCGTGGTGCAGGTCGCGCAACTGAATGCCGGTTCATCAAACGCCTGTTCGCGCTTCGGTGGAGCTCAGTCGCCAAGGGGTTCAATGGACTGGCCGTTGTCGACCTCCAGCCTGCATTCGGGAAGACTGTCGATAAACAGCCGGCCGTAGGGTTTCGTGAGGAGTCTGGGGTCAAGAATCACGACACGGCCTGTGTCACTGCGATGGCGGATAAGTCGTCCGAAGCCCTGTTTGAGCTTGATGATGGCTTCGGGGGTCTGATAGTCGCGGAAGGGATTGCCGCCGCGGCTGCGAATGAGTTCCAGCCGGGCTTCAAGGAGCGGGTGATCGGGAACGCTGAAGGGGAGTTTGGGGATGATCACATTCTGCAGTGCATCGCCCGGTACGTTGACTCCCTGCCAGAAGCTGTCGGTGCCGAAGAGCACGGCCCGCGGGTCGCCGCGGAAACGTTCCAGCATGGCGGATCGAGGAAGTCCGGTGCCCTGGCAGTAGAGTGACAGATTGTTGCTGGCGAACCAGCCTGTGAGTCGTTGAGCGCAGGCCTGCATCATGGAATAGCTGGTGAAGAGCACAAAGGCGCGTCCGGCAGTTTCAAGCACATGCCGGCGAATGCGTTCACAGCACTGCATTTCAAACCCGCGGGGATCGGCCGCCGGATCGACGATGCCGGTGGCGAGGATGAGTCGTGCCTGACGACGGTAGTTGAAGGGGCTGCCGAGCCGCACTTCGCTGCCGCTGGTGAGTCCGATGCGGGAACGGAAAAACCGGAAATCCTCGTGACCCGTGGCAAGTGTGGCACTGGCCATGATCACGGAGGGGGTTGAGTTGTAGAGCATGTCTCGGAGAAGCGGTCCGACTTCGACGGGAGCGCTCTGCAGCGACAGCCGCTGTCCCTGCTTACCGCTGCGTTCAATCCAGTAGACGGAGGAGGGGATGGATTGTTTGAGCCAGGATTTGAGGTTTGCGGAGAGGAAGTTGCAGCGGTCGGCGGCGGATTTGAGTTCGACCTGGGTGGCTTCGTTCGTGGCGGCTTCCGCGGCGTCGGCGATTTCTTCGCTGAGCTGTGCCAGTCTCAGCGGCAGTTCGGCGGGAACATCGAGCGGATTGATGAGTCGTCCGTTGGGACGGCAGGCTTTGACCGAAGCGGCATCGAGCTCACTGAAGAAAGTGGCCGCCGTATTGCGGCACTGAAGAACCAGTTTCTGAGCGGCTTTGAGTCCGTGGGTGAGGAGCAGTCCGCGCTGCTGCTGATCCTGATAGAGGCGATTCAGGAGGTAATCGATTTGTCCTTCGCTGATGGCGAGGCCGAGATGATCAGCGGCGACGGATTCGACAGTATGGGCTTCATCAAAGATGACGGTTTCGTAATCCGGGAGAATGGAGGCGTTTGCGCGGCGGAGTGCCAGATCGGCGAAGAACAGGGCGTGATTAACGATGAGCAGGTCAGCATTCCAGACGCGGCGACGGGCAGCGAAGTAGAAGCAGTCGTTGTGCCGGGGACACTTGCGCCGCAGGCAGTCACCGTGGTCGCTGAGCACTTCATCCCAGACGTCGGACTGTGGCTGGAAGGGAAGATCGGAGCGGCTGCCGTCGCGGGTTTCGAGTGCCCACTGGCGAATTCGCTGCAGCTGCCGCTGACCGTCACCATCGAAGAGCTCCCGCTGACCGGACCGCTGCACGGCGCGTTCGAGTCGACGCAGGCTGATGTAGTTGCCGCGGCCTTTGACGAGCACGGCAGAAAATTCGACGGGCAGCACCGCCTGCAGAAACGGTACGTCGTGGTGAATGAGCTGTTCCTGCAGACTGATGGTGTGTGTGGAGACGATCACACGGCGTTTGGCGGGTGCGTCGTCGGGCTGCTGCTGGCTGTTGCTGAGGCTGGCGGATGCCGCAGATTTTGTCTGTGCGGGGCGTTCCGTCTGGGAGGCGAGAATTGCGGGGATCAGGTAGGCGAAGCTCTTGCCCACACCAGTACCCGCCTCGGCAATGAGATGGTTGCGTTCGCTGATGGCGCGCTCCACCGCCTGGGCCATTTCCAGCTGTTCTGCGCGGGGCTCATAACCGCTCAGACGTCGCGAAATCGCCCCGCCAGGACCAAGAATATCGGCAACAGTCAGTCGGGGTTCAGACATATTGGGGTGTGCTGCAGATGCGATGATTCTTCAGGCGAACGCGCGCTCAACAGCCGCCCGCATGCTGGCAAGACCGACAGCCGCGACCGCCGCAGCGTCCTGCTTCCAGTATTCGGGGTTGAAGAGTTCAAGTGAAAGTGTGATGGAACGTCCGTTGCCGGCCAGAGCCCGGATGATCTGTGTGAGCGGCGCGATGCCGTCGCCCGGGTACACACGATGCGAATCGTTCATCTGAGCACGAGGCGGATCAGCGGGGTAGTCATTCATGTGAAAGACCTGCAGCGAACGATCGCTGAAGAGTTCCAGGCCGGCGAAATCCGATCCGCCTTTGAACAGGTGATAGGTGTCCAGCAACAGGAGTGTTTCCGGGTCGCCGGTTTCTGCGGCAACCCACGCCACGTCGCCAAGGCGGGACAGATTCTTCGAAAATCCCCAGACTTCAAGCTGAGGCTGAACGCCGGCGTCGCGGCCGACTTTCTGCAGCGCCGCAAACCGCTCAGCCGCTGCCGAAAGCTCAACCACTGCACTGTCGGCCTGATGCGCTCCCACGGGCGGGGCTGCGATGCGAGTGCCACCGATTTGTCGGAGCATGTCCATGTCGCGACGGGCTTCTTCCAGCGCCTTTGTGCGAGCCGTTTCGTCCGGATTGATCCACTGTGCAAAACCAATGGCACTGTCAACGCTGAGCCCGGAGTCATCGATCTTCCGCCGCAGGTCGTCGAGACTCCCCCCCTGCTGTACGTAGTCACGAAGGTTGGGGATCCATGGTTCCAGGCCCTGATAGCCGGCCTTTGCGGCAATCGCGACTTCGTTTTCAATCCCCAGCTTCTGCCCCCGCAGAGTGCTGGTGTTCAAACAGTACCTCACCGTTCCCGGCCCGCCTGCGGCCGGTGTCTGCGGTGTGGCTGGGGTGGCTGCGAGGCATGAGTGGCCGGGGAAGGCAGAGGCCGCCGCGAGACAGGCAGGAGCAGCCGGCAGAGTGCTGAGGAAGGTGCGACGATGCATGACAATCACTCGATGGAAAGAAGTGAAAAAGCGAGCAGCGGATGCGGGGAAAAAAATTGAGGGTACAGAACCTTAGGGCAATTGCTGACTGGAGTCCAGCGGGTGGGAGCGGTTCATGGCAGCAGGGACTGGGCGATCTGCCGGACCGCGTCGATGGCAAATGCAATCTCCGCTTCGGTCGTGCTGCTTCCGGGACTGAAGCGGATGGCACCGCCGGTGTGCAGCGTACCAAGCCGCTGGTGAGCAAGCGGGGCGCAGTGCAGACCGGCTCGGCACTGGATGTCAAACGACTGATCCAGAATCCCGGCGGCTTCGGCGGGGTCGAGCCCTTCAAGGACAAAGGAGACAATGCCGGAAAGGTGTTCCGGAGTTGCAGGTGAGAGCATTCGCAGACCTGGAATTTCGGCAAGTCCCGAGGCCAGTTGGAGGGAGTTTCGAATGGTGGCGGCGTGGCGTTCGGGAAGGGTGTCCTGAGCGAGTCGGACAGCGGCAAGGAGCCCGGCGATTGCCGGAAGATTGGCAGTGCCGCTTTCGAAGCCGGCGGGGGAATCGAGAGGTTGTTCCAGTGAAGTGCTGTCGGTTCCGGTACCTCCGAAGAGCAATGGCTGCAGCAGCTGCTGATGGTGAGGCGCACAGGCGAGAAAGCCGATGCCCGGAGGTCCGGCAAGCCCTTTATGAGCAGCGGCAGCAAGAAAGTCGACGTGGAGTGTGGCGAAGGAGCAGGGCCAGTGTCCGACGGTCTGGGCGGCATCAAGGAGTACAAGAGCGCCATAATCATGGGCAATTTGTGCAAGCTCCGGGATATTCTGAACGCGGCCCGTGACATTGGACGCGTGGCAGAGAACCACCAGCTTTGCGGGGGTTTGCCGGAGCGACTGTGTGAGGTCGTCGGGGTCCAGCAGACCTGAACCGGGGGCAAAAGGGAGATGCCGCACAGAGATCCCGCGGGATTTCCGGAGATGCTGGAGGGGACGGAGAACGGAGTTGTGATCGAGCTCGGAGGCGACGACGTGGTCACCGGGTTGGAGGAGCCCGAGGAGGACGGTATTGAGGCTGGCAGTGCAGCCTGCGGTGAAAAGAATGGATTCGGGCGATGGTGCCTGGAGGAATTCGGCGAGTGCTGAGCGGGTTTGGAGGAGCAGGGAGGAGGCTTGGAGTGCGGCGGAGTGTCCGCCGCGTCCGGCGGAACCGCCACGGCGGAGCCAGGTCAGGACGGCGTCGAGAACGCAGTCGGGACGCGGGAACGCTGTGGCGGCATGATCGAGATACATGGATTCTCAGGACTGGCCAGGGAGCCAGAGAGCACTGGGGGTGGCGGCAGCGGCGGGATCGGGGGTGCCGGGTGTCCAGAGGGCGGAGGACTGCGGGGCTGTGTTGTCCGGCAGGAATTCGGGGAGCAGGTGGGAGCAGCCGGCATCCCGGAGTTGTTCCGAAATGAGTTCGGTGAGTTCCGGAATTTTGCGCAGGTAGAGATCGCGGATACGGTGAAGGAGTGCGATGACTGTGGAGTCCTCGGGGCCTTTGAGTCGCCAGGCGAGCTCACGGATATCGATTTCCAGTCGCAGCCGGAACGAATCCTGGAGCCCTGCAGCGGTCTCGCGAGCTTTCTCGGCGAGCGTGTAGCAGAGGTTGAAGTCGCCATCAACATGGGCGAGACCGGCTCGGGCCAGGTAAACCGGCACGGCTTCGATGCCGCTGCACGATTCGCTTCGGCTCATAAATTCGTCAAGAACAACGCGGAGCATGTCGCGTCCGCCGAACGAGTGGGCGCGTACAAGGACGACCTTCAGTTGTGCGTCATTGAGTTCTGTGAGGGGCAGGCGGGCGAGTGCCAGAATGCTGAGAGCATTCACGTTGTCTGCGGCCGCAGCAGGGAGCGGTGTGCGGGGGGGAAGATTGAACTGACTGCGGAGGCTGTCGATTCTGATCGAAGTATCCTGGCTCGCGTGCCCCTGCAGAACGTACATCGCGCCAGCCACCTGCCTGTGCAGGGCCGGGTCTGTGGCTGCTTCCTGCAGACTTTTTCCTCCGAACAAGGGCTGCGGAGTCTGCAGAGCCGCATCGAGCGCCCGCGCTTCGAGTTGTCGGCTGAAGAGTCTGAAGACGTGTTCGGCCATACCCTCGGGGCGAACCGGACGGACTTCAAAGGGGTCCGCAAACCGCGGATAAGACCGGATTTCGGTGCGTTTTTCTTCATCGGCGGAGCTGAGAATCAAATCGCCGATGCAGTCGCGGAGTGCCACAAGGATATGGTCAACATTTGTCGACGAGCAGGTGATCTCGATCCACGGATGCGGGTGACCGGCCTGAGCGGCCGCGTCGGCGTCAACGGTGTCGTAGACGTCCACATCAGCGATAAACTGAGCGAAATTGTCGGGAGTGACTGCGTCTTTGTCCGGCGATGGCCCCGACATCAGCACGAGTTCTGCAGCGTGTGCACAACCGGCGTCATGATCGCAGCCGGAGTGATCGTGGGTTTGTGCGTCTTTGATGCAGGGGTGGGCGAGCAGTCGTGTGACGACTTCGGAGACGGAGCGGATGTCGAGCTTTACAGAGAGGACCGTGGCACGGTCTTCCAGCTGTTTCGGATCGAGCGCCTGAGCCAGCGCTTCGATCTCAGCGGCTTCTTCGAAGTCACTTGTGAGCACGGCAGCGTGGTGCAGAGCTGCTGCTGCTTCTGCGTGACGACCATCCCACATCTGGCAGAGTCCCATGTTGTACCAGATTGCGCTGTTGGTCGGAGCCTGATCGGCCAGACGGTTGTAGATGATGGCGGCCGGTTCCCAGCAGCCCAGGCGACACAGTCGGAGGGCTCGTTCGTGCTGCTGCAGGATTTCCGGCGAAGCTTCGAAGTTGAGCAGCGGCCAGGAACTGCTGAGCAGGTAATGGACGTTCGAGTCGGATTCGATCCCCTGAAACAGAGAGATAGCGGCTTCGGCTTTTTCAGCGCCTGCGAGCCGGATGGCCAGAAGAGCATGTTCCCGGGCGGCCGGTGCAAGTCCGCGACGATAGAGTTCAACGCCAACCCGAGTGACAATGTTGGCGACTTCCAGCGGGAACTGTCGCGTACAGATCTGGAAGGCCCGATGCAGAATACGCCGCATGGCATCAAAACCACTGCATTGCAGGCAGAGGTCGGCGTAGATGAGCAGCGTTGGGGGATTGTCGGGATGGGTTTTGAGAAAATCAGTGCAGACCTTGAGGGCATCCTGAACCCGATTAAAGCGGAGCAGCATCACCACCAGTTCGCGGACCACCGATTCCCGGTCGGGGTGTCTGACAGCCAGTTGCTGCAGCTGGTTCAGAGCGATTTCCGGCTGATTGCGGCTGAGACTGACCACTCGCTGCAGATCCGCCAGCACTTCCTGGCAACAGAACTTGAACTTTTTGCCGCTGCCACAGGGACAGGGTGAATAGGGGTTGACGGCCATCGGTGGCACCTTGTGGGAGTAAAACGCCTTTGGGCGAAGCTGCTGTAAACGGCAGGTCGCCCCGAGATGAGCGACAGACCGTGTGGAAATTGAAGTTGGAGCAAACGACGTGCGCCGGAACGCACGGGGTTGTCGTGGTGAATTGGCGGGTTGCGGGTTTTCGGAGACGCCGCAGCGGACTGCCGTGGTGGCAGTCCGCGCCCTGTGTGTGGGATCTTAGCAAATCCGGCGGCGAGTGGCAGTCTCAGTCACTCAGGGAAATTTTGAATGGGAGCAGAATGCTGTTCACCACGCCCCGGTGGCCGGTGCCTGGAAATCTCGGAACGAAAGTCACCCAGACTGTGCCAGAGCGACGGACGCCCCAGATTCACCTCGTGAATCACCACATCACCCCAGTTCTTCGCCTGCCCCAGCAGCCGCCCATCCCGCCCGAAAATCCCGGTGACCATCCACTTCGCAGCCGGGTCCGTATAGGTACTGCTCACCACATACACGTGATTCTCGCAGGCTCGAGCCGCTGCGAGGAGCGGATTGCAGCCCCACACCGGGAAGGCAATCACCTCGGCCCCGCGATTCCGCAGCTCCCTCGCAACCTCCGGGAAAAAACCATCGTAACAGACCATCATACCGAGCTTTCCAAAGCGCGTGTCAAACACTGGGTAATCGCTCCCCGGCATCACCCCTGCGTCAATCTCGCCACGCGGCAGACACACCTTGCGATACACGCCGGCCAGACGACCGTCCGGCCCCAGCAGTGCAGCGACGTTGTAGATCCGGTGCTCGTCCCGCTCCAGCAGCCCCGCAACAAGATACAGATTGTGCCGCTTCGCCAGCTGTCCAAAGTATTCCGTGGAAGGCCCCGGGATCGGTTCAGCGGCATCCGCCATGGGTCTGCGGGAGCCGAACCAGGTGAGCGTTTCCGGGAGCACCACAAGGTCCGCCCGAAGCTCCGCCGCCCGGCGTATCAGCGGCTCAAACTGCCGACACTTGTCGTCCGGGGTTTCTCCGGCCGCCGGCGCAAAATGCACCGCAGCCAGCCGAACCGTCCGCAAATCCGGCTCAGAAACCTCAATCAGCTGCACCTCGGACCAGTCCAGCACTGCAGCGGACGCCCAGCGAAACGAAAGCTCAATCCGCACAGTCTCGGCTGTCGGCGGCGCCCGGTAGATGCCCCCCACTACTGTCCAGCCGTCACGCTCCGGACCATCCTCCGGATATTCCGGTTCCGCCCGCGGAATGTCTCCCTCGCGGTACGTCGTTTCCGCAGGTGCCTGATGCAGCGGAGCCTGGCCCTTGCCATCCAGCCAGAACAATCGAGGCACCGCAGTTCGCCGGGCCACATCGAGCTGGCTGCCACGCCGCAGTGCCACAAACTGATACCAGCGTCCGCCGCGAACAGGCACGGTTTTCTGCCACCAGCCATGCAGGCCAGTGCGTTCGTCGGAGGTGATGCGGAGACATCCACGGCCGTCCGGGCCGCCATCCGCGACATACTGAAACTCCGGCTCAATCCCCGGACGCGGTGCTCCCGTGGTCCAGCCGTCGGGGGAATGACTGAGTGTTGTGTCGGGGACCAGCGTCAGCGACTGACCTGAACACACCTGCACCGTGAACGGCAGCAGAGTCAGCAGCAGTGTGAAGCAGACGAAACGCAGCATCGGGTACCCCTTTCGAAGGCACTGGACACGCCGGAGCTACTGGGGCAGACGGCAACAGTAGGGACTGCAGGGCCCGGCTTCAGGGGGCGGGCAGGCGGATGCCAGCGGGAGCGAACCGCCGGCAACGCGTCCGGCCGCGACACTCATGAGCTTCTCCATGCGGACCGAACCACAGGCCGGACATCCGGGGCGTTCGGTACGGGACACGAGCAGTTCGGCCTGGTGACTGCATTCTTCACAGACGAATTCGTAGAGGGGCATCTGAGCATTCCTGTTGTTTGTTTTGTGTGTTCAGGGTGTCGCGCCGGAGGTGGCTGCCGGCAGGGCACGGATGCAGACCGGTCGGCCCACCGATACCGACTGACCAGCCGGATTCAGAGCTCCGGTTTCGGCATCAATGGAGAACACAACGATGGTGTCGGTGTTCTGGTTTTCGGCGAGCAGCCAGCGGCCGGAGGGATCGATGAAGAAGTTGCGGGGTTCGCGGCCCCCGGTGTTTTCGTTTTCCACATAAGTGAGCAGACCGCTGGTTTCATCAATCGTGTAGGCTGTGATCGATTCGTGCCCTCGATTGCTCACATACAAAAACTTCCCGCTGGGGTGCACGAGACATTCAGCTGTGCTTTTGCGACCGTTGTAGCCGCCGGGAATCGTGGTGATTTCCTGAATGGCGAACAGGCTGCCGTCGTTCGCATTGCGGCGAAACCCGGTCACAACCATGGTCATTTCGTTGTTTGTCCAGGCGAAGCGACCGGAGGGGTGAATGGCGAAGTGTCGCGGACCACCACCGGGAGTCACAGCGGCGAACGGGGGATCAGCCGGAGTCAGTGTGTGGTTGGCAGCGTCGAAGCTGTAGATCAGAATCCTGTCCAGACCAAGATCGGCAGCATAGGCAAAGCGGTTATCACTGCTGAGGTTGATGGAGTGGGCGTGCGGGGCTTCCTGGCGGGACTTATCGATGCTGCTGCCTTCGTGCTGACGAACGCTGGAAGCGGGCTGCAGAGAACCATCGGGCGCGATCGGGTAGGCGACCACATTCCCGCCGGCGTAGTTGGCGATGAGCAGCGTGGTGCCGGTGCTGTCCACGTTGCAGTGGCACGGTGCTCCGCCCGGGGATGGCTGTTCGTTGATTTTTCTGAGCGTTCCGTCCGGCTGAACAAGCAGCGCGGTGACGCCGCCTCTGCCGCGACCGCTGCCTTCACTGAACTCATTCACAGCGTAGACGAAACGTCCCGAGGGATGCACGGCAAGAAAGGAGGGGTTCCGGAGTTCCGCGGCGAGCACGGGTGTGGTGATTTGTCCGGTTTCGCTGTTGAATTCGCAGGTGTAGACCCCTTTGCTGCTGCTGTCCCCGGTGGTGTAGGTGCCGATGTACAAGCGGAGCATTTGCGCGGGGATCTGCGGGAGCCATGCGAGGGAGGAGGCCAGGCACGCGACTGTGCAGACCCTGCGAAGCAACTGGCTGGACGACATGACAGGTGGCTTTCGGGAGGAGGGAGTTGGGGGGATGGGTCGGTTCAGGCGAGGATGCCGTCGACGACTTTTCCGTGAATATCGGTGAGCCGGAAGTCGCGGCCCTGGAAGCGGAATGTGAGTCGGGTGTGGTCCATGCCGAGCAGGTGCAGGAGGGTGGCGTTGAGGTCGTGCACATGCACCGGGTTTTCGGCTGGCTGGAAGCCGAGTTCATCGGAGGAGCCCCAGATGGTGCCGGGACGAATGCCGCCACCGGCCAGCCAGAGACTGTAGCAGCGGTTATGGTGATCGCGCCCGTCATTGCCTCCCTGGACCATCGGAGTTCGGCCGAATTCACCTCCCCAGATGATCAGGGTATCGTTGAGCAGTCCGCGTTCCTTGAGATCCGTGACGAGCGCCGCTGATGGCTTGTCGGTGTCTTTCGCATTCTGTCGCACGCCACCGGTGAGGTTGCCGTGCTGATCCCAGACTTCGTGGAACAGCTGGACGAAGCGCACTCCGCGTTCTGCCAGTCGCCGTGCGAGCAGACAGTTGCGGGCGAAGCTGGCTTCGGCGGGGTCGCTGATACCGTAGCGTTCGAGCGTCTGTCGGGATTCGCCGCTGATGTCCATGAGCTCCGGAGCGCTGGTCTGCAGCCGGAACGCCATTTCATAGCTTTGAATGCGGGCGGCGATTTCCGGGTCACCCACGTCCCCGAGGGAGAGCTGGTTGAGCCGTTCAAGCGTGTCGAGAGCCGCGCGCTGCGATTCGCTGTCCACACCCGGCGGATTGGAAAGATACAGCACCGGATCCCCCTTGCTGCGGAAGGGGACACCCGAGTATATCGTAGGCAGAAAACCGCTGCCATAGTTGCTGGCACCGCCGCTTGTGCCCTTGGCACTGGTGAGCACCACAAAGCCGGGCAGGTCCTGCGATTCACTGCCAAGTCCGTACAGCGTCCATGAACCGAAGCTGGGGCGACCGAACTGTTGAGAGCCCGTATTCATGAAGATCTGCGCGGGCGCGTGATTGACGGCATCCGTCTGCATCGAACGGATCAGGCAGATGTCGTCCGCGATGGCCGCGGTATGCGGGAGCACTTCGCTGAGCTCCATGCCGCACTGGCCGGATTTCTGAAATGCAAAACGCGGGCCAAGCAGCGCGGATTTGGGGTTGATGAAGGCGGCACGGTAGTCCTTGAGCAGTTCCGCGGGAGGCAGTTGACCGCTGCGGCGAGCCAGTTCGGGTTTGTGGTCGAACAGTTCGAGGTGGCTGGGAGCGCCCGCCTGAAACATGTAGATCACTCGCTTCGCCTTCGCCGGAAAATGCGACTTTCGCGGCGCCAGAGGATCACCGGAGTCCTGCGTGCCGACGCCGGCGGCGGACCGCAACAGGCCGGAAGCAGCAATCGCACCCAAACCCACACCGCAATCCCGGAAAAACCAGCGACGACGGAGCTGTTCTGTCAATTGGCGGGGGAACTGCAAGGAGGCTGACATGGCGTGGATTTCCTGAGAAAGTACTGCTGGAAACCGGGGAGTGCCCAAGTATAGCAGCCGACTGCGAAACAGGCACGTCAAAGACGTTTGGTTTCAGGAGATCAGAGTGGTTTCAGACGATCAGAGTGGTTTCAGACGATCAGAGAAGCAAGCGTGAGGCCGGGACAGCGAGACTGCCCGATCCCGGGAGTCGGCACCGCGTCCGCCGCAACCGACAGGACAAGGCGTACACGAGGACTTCGGCTTACTGATGATCATCGCGGCTCAAGTTAGCGAGCCAGGCTGGCTGATCGTGTGCGGTGACGGCCTGATCCTGAAGCCCGCTCAGTGCACCCGCCATGTTAACGACATGCAAACGGAAGCCGAACTCAAGGCCCTGAGACGCAGCCTTGCTCGCGGAACCCCCTTCAGGGATACTCGTCGCAGACAAACACTGCTGCAACCCCTGGCCCTGAACCCGCGTTTCCAACTCAGGACGGACCAGGGCAGCAGGAAACGTGTAATTTCCCTTTTTGCGATCCTCAGCCGTTCAGGCTGCTTCGCATGGCTCATCCGTTTGTTCAGCGTATCGCTGCTGTCCCCCTGCTCCTGCTGACTCTGGTTACTGTGTCAGCCCAGGAGGCCGGACGTCCGAATATCCTGTTGATCGTTGCTGACGACATGGGATACGCCGACGTGGGTTTCCACGGCTGCACCGACATTCCCACGCCCCACCTTGATGCACTCGCCGCATCCGGAATGATCTGTACTTCCGGATATGTCTCCGGTCCCTACTGCTCGCCCACCCGCGCGGGGCTGCTCACGGGGCGCTACCAGCAGCGATTCGGGCACGAATTCAATCCTGCGGGTTCGAAAGCAGGCCTGCCGATCAACCAGAAAACGCTGGCCGATCGGCTCAAAGCCGCCGGCTATGCAACAGGACTTGTCGGCAAATGGCATCTGGGCTCCGATCAGAACATGCATCCGCAGCAGCGCGGGTTTGACGAATTCTTCGGCTTTCTCGGCGGCGCCCATAGTTACTTCAACGCGGCCGGGTATCTTCGCGGACAAGAGCCGGTCGAGCAGATGGATTATGCCACGGATGCCTTCGGGCGTGAGGCGGTGCAGTTCATCGATCGGCACCAAAGCCAGCCATGGTTCCTGTACCTTGCCTTCAACGCCGTCCATACTCCTATGGACGCCACCAATGATCGGCTGGCAAAGTTTTCTCACATCGCCGATCCCCGGCGTCGCACCTATACCGCCATGCTGGCAGCGATGGACGATGCCGTCGGCAGCGTGCTGCAGAAGCTGACAGAAACAGGTGATAATCAGAACACTCTGGTCATGTTTATCAGCGACAACGGTGGTCCGACCATGCCGGGAGTAACCGTCAATGGTTCAGTGAATCTGCCGCTCCGCGGTTCGAAGCGGACGACTCTGGAAGGCGGCATCCGCGTGCCCTGCGTGCTCTCATGGCCCGCACAGTTCAAAGCCGGTCGTTTTCAACAGCCTGTGATTCAGCTCGACCTGACCGCCACAGCGCTGGCAGCAGCCGGACTGGAGCTCGATCCGGAACTTGACGGTGTCAACCTCACCCCCTGGCTGACTGGCTCCCGCTCAGATGCTCCGCATGACGCACTCTTCTGGAGATTCGGACAGCAGATGGCAGTTCGCAGCGGCGACTTCAAGCTGGTGCGGCACGACAGCAATGCGGATACGCTGACCGGTCAGGCCAACCAGCCGGTGACGGCAGCAAGGCTGTACAATCTGGCAACAGACCTGTCCGAGACACATGACCTTGCCGCAGACCTGCCGGATAAAGTCACCGAACTGCAGACGAAATGGGATCACTGGAACAACGGCAACGTGCCCCCGCTGTGGGGACGCGGCAGCCAGGACAGCGATGGTCCGAAACCCGGAGCCAAAGGCAATAAGAAACCGAAGACAAAGACCACGCGGTAAGCCTGCGCGATGCAGGGGCCACTTTAACTGGACAGCGCCATGTTGGGCCAGCAGCTCCGTCTTCATGGCACATTTTGACGC
>CAZLOQ010000047.1:0-7300 GCA_964561125.1 uncultured Chitinophaga sp.
TTGGTATTGAACCACCTTCTTGTCACCTCTGCGATTGATCCGTGTGATCCGTGCTGTCTGTGGTCAAGATGCGAGCGCGTTTTTGACCACGGATGACACGGATGACACGGATGACACGGATGACACGGATGACACGGATGACACGGATTTCAAGGATAAGGTCACAGCCACAGCGTCGCTTGAAGCTGGAGCAGCTGACCCAGTGTGACGCAGTCCAGTGACGTCCAGCTGCCTTTGCGATTCCTTTCGTGTGTTTCGTGTCTTTCGTGGTTGTTGATCACCAGGGTGTCCGGTTTGAACCACGAAAGACACGAAAGACACGAAAAAAGGGGCAAGTCTGGCAGAGGCACCGGAGGGTCAGGCGGTTTTTTGTCCGGGGTAGCGCACACGTCCATGGTGTGCGGCGAGCAGGGATTTGACGAGGGAGTCTTCGATGCGGCGGATTTCGCACATCTGCAGATTACATTCGTCGAATTGTCCATCCAGCAGCCGTTTCATGGTGATTTCGTGGACAAGCGACTGGATGCGTTTGGGCGTGGGGTCTTTGAGCGTTCGGCTGGCGCTTTCGACGGCATCGGCGAGCATCAGCACGGCAGTTTCCCGGGACTGAGGTTTGGGGCCCGGGTAACGGAAACTGGATTCGCTGGCATCGGTGCGGTGGTCAATGTCTGCTTTGCGGGTGGCTTCGCGGTAAAAGAATTCGACGAGCGTTGTGCCGTGGTGCTGTGTGATGAAGGGATGCAGTGGTTCGGGGAGATTGTTTTCTTCGGCGAGTTCGAGTCCGTCTTTGACGTGTCCGATAATGATCAGGGTGCTCATTGCCGGGGCAAGCGACTGATGGGGGCTTTGGCCGGGGTCGGTCATGTTTTCGATGAAGTACTCGGGCTTCATCATTTTGCCGATGTCGTGAAAGTACGCGCCGACACGGGCGAGCAGTCCGTTGGCACCGATGGATTCGGCGGCAGCTTCGGCCATGGAGGCGACCATGATGGAATGGTTGTAAGTTCCGGGTGCGCGTCGGGCGAGTTCCTGCAGGAGCGGGTGTGAGACGCCGGTGAGTTCGAGCAGGCTGATGTCGGTAACGATGCCAAATGCCTGTTCGATGAAGGGCAGACTGCCGGCCACGAAGTAGGAACAGACGAGAGCCCAGCCGGCAAATTTGAGGGCGGGGACGAGCAGTCCCGGACTTTTCCATGCGTCTGCGTCCGCGGACTGCTGGAGCAGACCGAAGGACCAGGCGGTAGCGAAAGCGACGGCGGCCACGAGGAACCCGGCGCGAATGATCACCAGCCTGGATCTGATGCGTCGCAGCGGGAGTACCCCGGCGACACAGATGGAGATCAGGGTGAACAAATGGGCGAGATCAGTGAGTGTGGCGAGTGAGATGATCAGTGAGAGCGCGAAGGCAGTGACGCAGGCGATGGTCTGGCCGTAAACAATGGCGCAGATCATGACAGCAGCGAGCAGGGGAATGATTTCAGCGCGGAGCGGGTCGCGGCTGAACAGGCAGGCGAGGAAGACAGTGGTGCAGCACAGGGCGAGAAACATCAGGAGCTGCGGTGTGTCACGGAGCAGGGGGAGTGAAACACGTCGGAGAAAGACGCCGAAGAGGATGACGATGAGAGCGATGAGGAGGGTTTGTCCGAGCAGCCTGAGGGCTCGCTGAGGACTGTTGAGACTGTCCTCGAATGCGGCGTGTTCCAGCTGGAGCAGACGACAATGGGCATCATTGAGTCGCGTGCCGGCGGGGATGAGAATTTCGCCGAGGGTATAGGAATCCATTTTGCGCGGGGAGTTGCGGCGCGCGGCTTCGAGGCGGTCTTCGGTGAGTGATTCGTCGCGTCGGAGCTGTCCGCGGACAGAAGCCTGCAGCCAGGCTTCGATCTGTGGCTTGAGCACTCCGAGACGGCCGGCAGCAGCCCAGTTTTTGCCGATGCGACCGGTTTCCCGGAGTTGTTCCTGGAGGAGGCCTTCGGAGAGCAGACCGGGTTTGAGCACCTGGCCAAATTCATCATGAACCTCGACGGGGCGGTAGAGGTCGGGGGTTTCACCGGCTTCCGTCGCCCTGAGAACGGCGTTGACTTCGGAGACATCCAGCAGCCCGGGAATGCGGGCATCGGCCGTGAGCAGATTGAAGGCGTTGATGAGTTCATCGATGCGGTTTCCCTGGGTGTTGTCAGGGTCACGGAGCTGATTGCGGAGCACGCTGTAGGCGGTTGCCGCGGCGTCTCCGGCGGACGGATCAATTCCGAAGGCGCGTACGGTTTCCGGAGCCACTGCGGTGACGGATTCGGTATTGGCAATTTCGCTGAGCTGGCTGCGGAGCAGTGAAGGCAGCCGGTCAATGACGCTGGTGTCCTGTCGGAGCACGACAGGAGCGCGGCGGACGGCTTCGTTCAGAGCGCGGCGAGTCTCTTCCTCGTTTTCCACATTAAACGCCACTCGCGCCTGAATGCCTGCGGAAACGACCTGACCTGTTCGCCAGGCGATTCCCGGGTTGCCGATGCTCCCTGCAGCCAGCAGTCCGAAGACAGCCAGAATGCCGATCGCAGACAGCGTCAGGATGCGATAGTCGCGAAATCCGGAGAGCAGTCGATCGCGCAGGGTGGGCGATGGCCGGTAGATGCGGGTTTGTCGTGGACGCCGTGTTCCAAAAAAGGACATCGGACTGATTGCCGACGGATGAGCGTCCGTCGCGCTGGCGAGTGCAGGAGTCTGTGAACGTCGCGGCCTGTTCAGGACCGCGACTGTTCCGCTTCGTACGCCGAAACAATCTCCCGTACCAACCTGTGTCTGACAATATCCTGGCCAGTGAGCTGCACTGCCGCAACTCCGGAAATGGCGGAAAGTCTGCGAATTGCATCCCGGAATCCGGATGGAACACTTTTTTCCAGGTCTGTCTGGGTGGAATCCCCGGTTACGACAATTCTGGAGTTCTGGCCCATGCGAGTCAAAAACATTTTCATCTGAGTGATCGTGGTGTTTTGTCCTTCATCGAGAATCATGAAGGTGTCATTGAGCGTGCGGCCGCGCATGAAGGCCAGAGGGAGGATTTCGATGACGTCGTTCGACAGATATCTGCGGACCTGATCGAAGTCGACCATGTCGTGGATGGCATCGAGCAGCGGGCGGATGAAGGGGTTGACCTTGGCGAACATGTCTCCGGGAAGAAAACCAAGTTTTTCGCCAGCTTCGACGGCGGGGCGAACGAGAACGATTTTGCGGACATATTCGGCGCGGAGGGCTTCGAGAGCGAGTGCGACAGCGAGATAGGTTTTTCCGGAGCCGGCGGGGCCGTCGCAGAGCACCAGTTCGTGCCGGCGGATGGCGTCCATGTAGATTTTCTGACCATCTGTTTTGGGGCGGATCTGTCCCACTCGATCCCGCCCGGTTCGCAGCTCAGGGACGCCGCGCACCGACCACGCTCCCGGGGAAAAAGCGGAGGCTGGCGGTACGGCGAGAACCTCCTGGGGTTCCACTTTGAGTTTTTGGGGCTGACTTTCGTCGATGCTGAGACCGAGATCGGCGGTGGTAAGCTCCTGGTTCTTTTGAACGAGTTGCTGCCAGCGTCTGAGCACTTCTTCGCAGCGACGCACCTGATCGTCGTCGCCGAGAATTCTGACCTGACTTCCGCGGAGCACGATTCTGGCGCCGGTCTGGTCGCAGAGCATTCGCAGATGTTCGTCGCGTGCTCCGAACAATGCCCGTGCTTCGTCGTGATGTCGCAGCTCCAGAATGGCCTCGGTCATAAAGTTCCAGTATTTGCGGAGCGGGTGTGGACTAGTTGCCGGCATCAGGCGGTTTAACCGCGTTCTGCCGGGCCTGTTCGATAAGTTCCGTCCAGGCAGGGTGGTTATGCAGGATGTTAAGGTCAGGGTCGGTGCTCATGTGTTCGTGTTCGTCGTGCCCGGCGGCGTTGTTGAGTCTGAGCAGTTCGATGGCACGGTTGAGGAGTGCCGTGCGACGATCGGGCGGCGTATCCTGACGCTCGGCTGCACGTGCGTAGGTGCAGGCGCCATTGTACAGAGAATAGAGATCGTTGGGAGTCTGTCGAATGAGTTCTTCGGCGGCGGCAAGACCTTCGTCGACTTTGCCCTGGCGGACGAGTACGAGTGCGATCAGGCTCTGCACTTCTTCGTGCTCGGGAGTGAGTTCCAGGGCGCGGCGGAGGTCGGCCATGGATTCATCAAATCGGGCGCGGTGCATCCGTGAAGAGGCGCGTCTGACGAGTGCTTCCGGGAGAAACGGATCGGATCGCACGGCCATATCCAGCGACTCAAGAGCGGCGTCTTCGTCCCCGCCCTTCCGCTGCTGGAAACTCAGGACGATCAGCGACCATGCGGGTGATCTGCGGCGAGCACTTTCGCGCAGCTCATCAGCCATGGTACGCAGCCAGGTGATTTCGCTGCGGGCCGTCTGATTGAGCAGTCTTCGGCAGTCGGGATGGGAGAAGACGGCGAGCGGGGCGAGCAGTTGCTGGATGAGGTTCCGGATCTCGGCTGAGTCTTTGGAGTCGCCCTGCGTATCCGTTGTCCAGTCGCGTGCTGCGGAGATGAGAATCTGCAGGGATTCTTCGGAGGCGTCTTCCACGAGCAGAGGGATCACGGCGCGAGAAATCTGAAAGGCTTTGCCGGAGCGGGCAGATCGGGGGAGACCGTTGAGACTGGTGGTCGCCAGTCGCCGCCATTCCGGGTGATCATGCTGTGCGAGGTGTGTGAGCAGTTCGCACTGGTTGTCTGTTTCAAGTTTTTCCCAGGCCTGAATGAGAGCTTCGATTTCCTGCGGTCCTGCACACGCCAGCACGACCGGAAGGCGCACCAGATTACCGCTGCGACGATTGTCCTGCGAATGCCGAAAACACTCCAGCAGCAGCGGCCCCCATGCAGGTGAGCGGATGCTGGTTGCGGCTTCAAGAACTTCCGGGGAGATCGAGCCGGCTTCGAGTCGCATGGTCACCACCGGCTGCACAGCTGCCAGATCATCCGGGAGTCGCGTCTGCATCAGCTGGCGGATGAGCGTGTCCTGGAAGTCGGTGAGCACCACTTTTGCAAGGCTGGTCCGGAGAAACAGAGCGGTTGCTTCGTGCCGCTGCTGCAGGAGGCACCGCACGGCCGTTTCGAGGTTGTCGCGGCTGAATCCCGCAGTTTGTCCCTGAGTCGTCAGAGAGACGGATTTGAGTACCCAGGATGCGATGAGCGGTATCCAGCGACGATCGTCGGATGCGACCATGGCGGTGACAGCCTGGGTTTGCAGAGCCGGCCGGGACTCGCCGGCTTCCCACACCGCCGACATGGCCTTCAGAGCCGTTTCGTCGTGGCTGGTGGCGATGCCTGTGAGCGCCGTGGCTGCCAGTTCTGTGTCGTCGGAGAGAGCGAGTTCCCGGAGCGTTTCGATGGCCTCTGAACCGGGCAGCTGATTGAGCAGTCCTGCGAATTCTCGCTGCTGCGCCGGCGTTCCGGCCGTGGCTCGGCGAAGAATGCCCCGCGCCTGCTGCTCGGTCAGGCGATCCACGGCCCCCTCGAATGCCGCACGGCGGATGCCGGCATTCGGGCTTTCCAGATCCCGCAACGCCTGTTCGATCGATGTGATGCGGTAGACACCCGCGAGTGCCTCGGCGATCGCGTCCTCGCGCGTCGGGTGAATGCGGACCGACGCACGCTGCCGGAAAGGACTGCTGTCGGCCTGAATTTCAGCTGCCGCCAGCGCTGCATAGCGGAAGCTGGATGGCGGATTGCGGAATGGGAGCGTCTGTCGCTGCAGCATCCCGGGGGGGAGCGGCTGGAGCAGAGAAATCCAGTGGTTCACTTCGCCGAATCATTTCCGGCGTACAGAACTCGCTCGACACCGGCGGCACTGAGCTGCTGCAGGGTGCCTTCCAGAAACCAAAGTGCGAGCGGGTCGAGCGGTCGGCGACTGGAGATGATGGCCAGAGCACCCTCCGGGCCCACCCGTTCCACACTCAAGCCCTGCAATCGGCGCAGTTCGGGGTTGAGCGGCAAAGAACCTGACGGCTGAAACTGGGGAGTCGGGGGATCCGGCACTGGCATATCGGGTGGAGACTGGTTGGGTGGAGACTGGTTGGGTGGAGACTGGTTGGGTTCCTCGCCGGGAGCTGCGGGTGAACCAGTGGATGGCCCCCAAAGCAACTGCAATTGCTCTTCGCCGCGAGGAAACGGGACCAGCGTCCAGTCGAGCTGCAGGTCGCCCGTGCCGCCCGCGGGCAGCTGCAGACTGGCGGGACGATGCTGCTCGCGAATTGCCGTCTGTGCCTCTGACCTGAGCCTGAAATTCTGTGGCGTGAGCGAGAGCGACTTCGCACTGCGATTGGCAAGTTCGAGTGTCACCCTGAGACGCAAACCAGTGGAAGCCTGAGTCGATCCGGAGCCGGGTTCAGGCGGCAGCAGTTGAAAACTGGCTGTCACCTGCCTGACCTGCACTTCCGGCCAGGTGACGTCCGGAGGATCCGCGCAGACCGGCACGCAAAACACCGCGCAAACCGACACGCAGACGGGCCAGAGCAGGAACCAGAGCCAGAGCCGAATCCCGCCTGCTGTTGCATCCGGAAGAATCTGTCTTCGCATGGCCAGTGATCCAGGGAAAATTTCCAGGGCCGCCGGCATGGGACTGATGCGGGCGTTAGCCTGCATTCTAGCAGGCTCTGCGCGGCGGGGAACTCCGGTTCCCCTGCAAATTGCCGGACTGCAGCTCCGTCAGGAGTCCACTGGTTCCCAGCAGGACGCCGGCTGCCGCCAGCGCGTCCTCCACCCGCTCCGTCATACCCGAATTTCCTGGTCGTGCGGCGTCGCTGAACCAGAGCCGTCCCGTGACGGAATCGGCGTGGGCTGTGAGTTGTGACGTGCGTGAACCGGCGGCAGACGAATTCAGACGCTGTGCCAGTTCTTCTGCGGCCACCCGTCCCCCACCGGCTTTTCTGAGTACAAACCAGCGATCGTCCTCCAGCACTTCAAATGAGAGACTGGAGCCGGCGCTGCGCGCCTCTGCTGCGGAACACACCGCCAGTGACCAGCCGGCGTGTTCCGCCAGCCACTGCACCCGCTGTTTGACAAGTCCATCGTCGGTGCCCACGAGGAGTCGCTGAGAGGAGCTGCCGGCGTGCCAGCCCTTCAGCCAGTCCCGATATCGCTGCTCGAAGTCGAGCGACCTGTAGTGGCCTGCTGTGCGCGACAGCCGCCGCATGGCACGGTTCCCGTGGCCGGTTTCGGGCAGATCCAGACTGATCCGCAGAGCTCCCTGCGAATCCTGGGATGCCCCCGACTGCCGCGCGCCGGATCGCAAAGCC
>CAZLOQ010000047.1:7310-34803 GCA_964561125.1 uncultured Chitinophaga sp.
CCGAAGTCCCGCCAGATCACCTGAACTCCATCGCCGTTCATGTCGATTGCATCCAGTCCGCTCCAGCCCGCAGGAGCCCCCGCACCTGTGACAAACAGGGCGCCCGCGAGTCGTGAATGGCACCGCAGGACTTCCTGAAGCATTGCCGCAGTGCTCCTTCCGGCATCGAGCACCGCGAGGCCCAGTTCCCGCACGGCAGCGACAACCCCCACGAACACTTCCGCCGAAAAACTGCGGCTGTCACAGGCGAGGAGCAGTTCGGGAAGCGGAGCGAATTCGGCCGGCACCGTTCCGGCACCTGCTTTCGCATCCCCTCTGGATGCCAGGGCTGCCTGCATTGCGGCATCCGCCGTTCGGCCGCGGGCAACTGCTGAGCTCTCTGCAAAACGCTTCGGCTGACGCTCCTGCCAGCGCTCCGCCAGACTCAGACTGAAAACCTGTGCGAGCAGTGCTGCGGCAGTCGGAGTGAATGCGTTGAGCCACATGCCGCGAACCCCGAATTCCGTGCGTTCGATCCCCGCCACCCGCTGCTCCCGGATGAATTCCGCCTGAGCTGCTGAACGCTCCGACAAGCCTTCCGTATGCAGCCGCCATTCACATCCATCGCAGACACTCCAGCCAGCACTCAGGCGCGCCCGGTGAACGGCTGGAGTGACAGGCTGCTGCTGGCCTGGACAGACAAACTGCAGCCGCTCAGTCGGCTCATCGCTGAACACTAAAGAATCCCCGTTTCGCGCCGATGCAGTTTTTGTACCAGCTTACAGATGAGCGCTGTCCAGCCCGTCTGATGACTGGCTCCCAGCCCCCGCCCGGTCTCACCGTGGAAGTATTCGTGAAACAACAGCAGTTCACTCCACGCAGGGTCATCGCGATACCGCGAATCTCCACCATGACATGGGCGATGTCCGTCCTCTCCGGGAAGGAAGATCTGCAGCTGCCTTCGCATGAGTTCCTCAGCGACCTGCCCGAGCGTCATCAGATGGCCGGAACCTGTGGGACATTCGACCTTGAAGTCCTGGCCGTAGAACTCGTCGTAACGTTCCAGCGCCTCGATCAGCAGGTAGTTCATCGGGAACCAGACCGGGCCTCGCCAGTTGCTGTTGCCGCCGAACATGGCCGATTCGGAATCACCCGGGACGTAACTCACACGGTGCTCCTGACCGTTCACGTGAAATACAAACGGGTGCCGGAGATGGACGCGTGACAGGGAGCGAATGCCCCATGGTGAGAGGAATTCGTTTTCGTCGAGGATATACCTGAGCATGCGTTCCATGCGGTCCCGTGTGGGAATGGCGAGCAGTCGGATGGCGCGGGCCGGACGCGTTTCGTCGGCATCCCGCGACACCTGCATGAAGGTCATATTCTTCACGCGGTCCGCACGATGTTCGAGGAACCATTCCATGCGTCTGCGGAAGCCCGGGAGCTTATTCAGGACGACGTCGCTGAGGATAATTGAAGTGAACAGCGGAATGATTCCGACCATCGATCGCACGCGCAGCGGGATATGCTGGCCGTCGTTGTAGAGATGGTCGTAATAAAAGCCGTCCTGCTCGTCCCACAGTCCGATTTCGCTGAGCGAATTCATGGCATCGGCGATCTCGATGTAATGTTCGAAGAATTTCGACGCCATGTCTGCGTAGGCCGGGTTCTCACTGGCCAGCTCGAGGGCCATGGTGAGCATTCGTGCACAGTAGAAAGCCATCCATGCGGTGGCATCCGCCTGATGCAGATGCCCGCCGGTAGGCAGCGGCCGCGAACGATCGAAGACTCCGATGTTGTCCAGTCCCAGAAATCCGCCGCTGAAGATGTGCTTACCCAGCAGATCCTTGCGGTTCACCCACCAGGTAAAGTTCAGGAGCAGCTTCTGGAAGCTGCGTGCCAGAAAGAGCCGATCGCGACGCCCGGGCACTCCGGTGTTCTTGTACACTCGCCAGCAGGCCCACGCGTGAACCGGTGGATTCACATCACTGAAGTTCCATTCGTACGCCGGAATCTGCCCGTTGGGATGCATGTACCATTCGCGCAGAAACAGAAGCAGCTGATCCCGGGCGAATCGACTGTCGAGGTCGGCCATCGGAAGCATGTGGAAGGCCAGATCCCACGCCGCATACCACGGATACTCCCATTTGTCCGGCATCGAGATGATGTCGCGATTGAAGAGGTGCGGCCAGTCGGCGTTGCGAATCTGTCTGCGCGACTGAGCCACCGGCGGCAGATTGGGGTCACCGTCCAGCCAGTCTTCCACCACATAGTGATAAAACTGTCGGGTCCAGAGCAGCCCTGCGTAGGACTGACGCAGAATGGGTTTCACTTCCGGCGGGAGCGATTCGGGGATTCTGCGGGCATAGAACGCGTCCGCCTCAGCAATTCTCTGTTCCATGATCTGCGTGAAGCCCGCACCGAACGGGGCTTCCGGCGGAATATCATCGACCGCACGCAGACGCATCTGCAGCACTGCAGATTCCCCCGAACGCAGAGACAGTCGATACACGGCCGCCGCCTTGGTGCCGAACTGCTGCGGATTCACGGCGTCCATCCGTCGTCCGATCAGATATTCGTGAAACCCGTCCTTGTACCAGCGTCCTGCCAGTTCGTGGCTGGCGAGATATTTCGGGTGGGATTCGTTTTCGGTGAAGAGCCACTGGGGCTGGCGACCATCCGGTCCGCTGTCAGCAAGGAATTCATATCGTCCCAGCGTCATGTGCTCTGCAATCACCTGGCGGCCGTCTTCGAGGTACAGGCGAGGTTTGGGCCAGCAGCCTTCGTGGGTACAGCCCCAGGTCCAGGTGTTGCGGAACCAGAGTGTCGGGAGCACGTGCAGCTGTGACAGCGCCGGCCCCAGATTCACGATCCGCAGGCGAATCAGGATGTCGTCTGCAGAGGCTTTGGCGTATTCCACAAACACATCGAAACAGCGGTTGCGATCAAAGATCCCGGTGTCCGCCAGTTCCAGCTCAGGCAGCTGACGACTGCGGTGCTGGTTTTCGTCCACCAGCCGTGAGTAGGGATATTCCTGTTGCGGGTACTTGTAGAGTGCTTTCGCGTAGGAATTTGTGGGCGTGGCATCAAGATAATAGTATTCCTCTTTGACGTCTTCACCGTGATTGCCCTCGTGGCCGTTGACGCCGAAGAGTCTTTCCTTGAGGATCGGGTCGCGTCCGTTCCAGAGGGCGACTGAGAAACACAGCCGACACTGGCGGTCACAGAAGCCCAGCAGGCCGTCTTCGCCCCAGCGATAAGCGCGGCCGCGGGCGTGATCGTGCGGAAAGGATGTCCACGGCGTGCCGTCGTGCGAATAGTCTTCCCGCACCGTCCCCCACTGCCGCTCAGACAGGTACGTGCCCCAGCGTTTCCAGTTACCGCCGTCGGCGCGAGCTTCCTCCTGCTCCAGACGGACCAGTTCGGCTGTGGAGATTTCGTACGGATTGTAGGGAGTCGTCACCCGCAGGTTCCTTCTGCTGCGTCACCGGCAATCGCTGTCACCGACTCGGACACACTTCGGACATCAGCCACTTCAGAAGAAGCTGTCGATGAGGGCATGACCATCAGCCGCGGAGCTTTTCGCGTCTGTTCAATGACCCGATGCATGTGCTCCGCCGTCATCGTCTCCATTTCCATGAGATCGGCGGAGAGTTTTTCGAGCGTCTCGCGCTGGGAAGTGAGCGTTTCCATGGCCGTCTGGCAGGCTTCATCCACCAGTCGTCGCACTTCGAGGTCGATTTCTCTGAGCGTTGCTTCGGCGTGAATGGACTCAGAAACGATGCCACCGGAACCTGCCAGAAACGGAGAACGCTGCGATTCGCTGTAGTACATTCTCCCCAGACGCGGACTCATGCCGAATTCAGTCACCATCCGGCGGGCAATGTCGGAGGCCCGCTGCAGATCGTTCTGAGCACCGGTGGAAGTTTCGCCGAAGATGATCTGCTCAGCGGCAACACCCCCCAGGAGCACTGCCAGACGCGACTGGAGTTCGCTTTGGGTGAGCAGTTCGCGGTCGTCTTCCGGGAGCTGCAGCATATAGCCCAGAGCACCCATGCCGCGAGGGATGATGGAAATCTTGTGCACGGGATCCGTGTGCGGAAGACTGGCCGCCACAAGCGCGTGCCCCGATTCATGACACGCCACCCGCCGCTTGACCTCCTCGACGATGATTCGCGAAGACTTTTCCAGACCCGCCATCACCCGCTCAATGCCGTCCTCAAACGACTTCATCGTCACCCGCTTGTGGTCCCTGCGAGCTGACAGCAGAGCGGCCTCGTTGACAAGATTCGCCAGATCCGCGCCGACGAAGCCGGGTGTGAGCTTCGCCAGACGCTTCAGATCCACGTCATCCGCCAGCTTCACCCGCCGCGCATGCACATCCAGAATCTGTTCGCGACCGCGAATGTCCGGTCGATCCACGAGCACATGCCGGTCAAACCGGCCGGGGCGCATGAGTGCCGGGTCGAGCGTTTCGGGGCGGTTGGTGGCGCCCATCACAATCACGCTGTGGTCCGTTCCGAAGCCATCCATTTCCACCAGCAGTGCGTTGAGCGTCTGCTCACGCTCGTCATGCCCCCCCGGAGCGCCACTGCCGCGAACTTTGCCCAGAGCATCCAGTTCGTCAATAAAGATAATCGCCGGTGCGCGCTGCAGTGCCTGCTGGAACATGTCCCGCACCCGCGCTGCTCCGACGCCCACGTACATTTCCACAAAGTCAGACCCCGACAGTCCGAAGAACGGCACCCCGGCCTCGCCCGCTACCGCCTTGGCCAGCATCGTCTTGCCCGTGCCCGGAGGCCCCACGAGGAGCACGCCGCGGGGAATGCGGCCCCCAAGAGCCTGATAGCGGGCCGGCGTTTTCAGAAAGTCAACGACCTCCTTGAGCTCCTCTACCGCCTCTTCAATGCCCGCAACGTCCTTGAAGGTCACCTGAACGTCATCCTGAGCGTACAAGCGTCCGCGACTGCGCCCAAACGACATCGCCGACCCCGCTCCGCCCAGTCTTCGCATGATGAAGATAAACCCGCCCACCAGGAGTGCCGTGGTGGCCAGAAAGGGGACCAGCTGCGCCCATTCGCCCGGAGGCTCTTCAAAGCCATAGGCAATCCCCTTTCCCTCCAGCTCCCGCCGCAACTCCTCCCGCGTTGGTTCGCTGGCACTGGCCAATGGTGTGTAGAAGCTCTTCCAGGACAGATTTCGGTCGGAAAGAATGGCATCCCGCGTGTGGTCCTGCCACGTCAGATACGCTGTGCCAATCCGCAACTGGCAAACCCGCTCCTTCGGCAGTTCACCCGAACGGATCTGCCGCAGAAATTCACTGTATTCAATCCTCTCACCCCGCCAAGACCGCGAGAGGACTGAAAACAGCACTGCTCCAAGAATACCCAGAATCAGCAAATACCAGAAACTTCCGCCGGAACTGCCACGCTCCTTCCGCACGCCCCTGGGTGGACGGCTACCGCTGTTCGGGGATTTGTCGGCAGGAGACTGCTGCTCACCAGTCATGGAGTTTCTCTGAATTTCCAGGGAATCGTGCAATGGAATGCTCCACTGTAGAACGACTCCCGCAGAGGGTCAACCTGCCGGCTGCCTGCGAAAAGCGAATCGCAGGGGAAAGTTGTGGGCAGGGTGACTGGTGCATCCACCACCCGCTCACCGTCCGGTCGGCTGCGACAAGTGGCTCCCCGGAATCACCGAAAGCACCGAATTTACTGGAATTACCGGACGGCTCACGTCGTGCCTCCCCACGCAAAGGTGCATGGCACCAATTGGGCAGAAATCGAGCCGCGATCGCGGGGAAACCGGATTGGAAAGTTTGCCGCAAAGCGAATTGGGAATGCCGTTTGCGCTGCAAGGTGCCATGCACCTTTGCGGATGCACCTGAGTCTGACTGCCTCGAAAATGAGTCAGGCAGCGAGTGTTCCGGGTGGAATGCGTCAATTCTGCGCGAATCCCCGGACAGCAGGTCCCGGGCGAAAATATCTACCTGAACTCGCTCTCATTCGCTTCCACCCAGAGGATGACGTCGACATAGTCAGTGAGTTGCGGCACTGCTGACTGTGGCACCTACACGGATTGCTCGAATAACGGCGAAGTCCGATCGAGGTCTCCGAACACCCAATTCCAGGGCTCCGGCGGCAGCAGCACGCGTCTCCCGGAGTATCTGACAAGCTCTTCAAATCGTAATTGCAGGATTTGACGTTCTGCGCAGGAAAAACGCGGATTGAGGAGCATGTCGAGAAGTTCGCGGCGATCGGAGAGCAGTCTGGCAAGACCAACGGTGCGCACCGCAGTTGTTGCCTGCCATTTGCGAGTCGCAGTGGCGGAAATCTCCCGGACCACCCCGGCAGGCATGAATTCCGCAAGCCGAGCTACCTCGTCAGACAGTTCTTCGATGGCAATCTGAAGTCTCGGGTCTTCCGAATCTTCCGAACCCGACTCGGGGATGGTCTGTGTGTCAGGAAGCAGAGCATCGAACCAGTCAGGATTACGCAGCGTCCTGAGAACACCCTGATTCTCCCAGTCAACGAACGGTGCGAGTGCACTGAGGATCAGGACGCACGAGTTTCGCGTGGCAATGGAACTGTCTGGTTTGAGAAGTCTGCAGACTTGCACCCAGCGTTCCGAGGCAGACTCGGTCTCAAGTTTCGGGGCTGTGACCGACCGGAACAGCGACGCATATCTGCGATCTTCGGGAGCGGACAGAAACTGTTCAAAAAGCAGATTCCGGAACTCATCACGGCTCAGCTCCGTGCATTGCCGCGCGATCAGATCACAGGACAGCATCAGCAGCGTACCACCTTCGGCAGGCTTCAGAATCTGAATGATCCATTCGAGGTTTTCCAGCCTCTCAGAATCGGGCAGTCGTGTGCACAGCGATTCAAATACAGGCTTGAGTGCCAGAAAGACCTCGACTTCGAGACAATCCATGTTCCTCTGTGCGTCAATCAGCAGCAGGTTCCGCAGCTGTGCAGAGACCTGGTCAGTCGGCAGCCGTTCAGCGAGGCGGTGCATTGGAGGGCCGACGCGGCGAGCGATGCTGAAATCCGCATCAAGCAGTCGCAGAAGGTCGCCCCACGCTCTGAGTGCAACGTCATTCGGCAGCCTTTCGGTGAGGCTGGCCAGCAGTTGCGCCGATGGAGCAGGTTTTTGTTTCACTCTTCTCATCGCCTGATCCCATGCGATCATACTGCGATCATCAGCGAGGAGTTTCGGCATAGCCGCGAACGCCGCTGCTGCCAGAAGATCTTTGCGGGCTCGATCCCCGCCGGCGTCAAGGAGGGCGAATAACGAATCGGCAAACTTCAGTTGCGCTGGCTCATCGCCAGCCTGCTCGAGGCTGATCAGCACCCCGATGAACTGCTCAAACGCATCATCCGGATACTCCGCCCTGTCCCGCGAACAGAACTCCGGCATTGCCTGTCTGAGTCGCCTGCCGATTTCCAGCTTCAGCTCGTCGGACAGTCCTGGCAGGACCGCTGTGATGGTTCCCGGAATGAGCGGAAGCACAGCCCTCTGAAACTCCTTGCTGCCCGAAAGCTCAAGCAGCTGCCGAGCCATTTCTTCCACGGCCTCGACCGGTAATTCGGCGGCCACAGCGGCGAACGCGGAGGGAGGAAGCGGCAGATCGGGACCAGTACCGGATGCTGCCTGTACGACCAGCTTAAGCAGCCGCGCACGCCACTCGAGAACCTGAGCTTTCGGGAGTGCTGGCATGAGCACCTTTAGGGATGGTGTGATGATCCTGAGATGCTGCGGCACATTCCCCTTTGCCTGGCTGAGGAAGTCCGCAAGGTCCTGACTGACCCTCTGAACGTCCTCGGCTCCGTCCGTGCGCAGAGTCAGCGTGAGCAACTCAGCGAGGCGGGTTTCTGTTGACCGACTGCATTCGGGAGTCTCATTGACAGTCAATCGAAGAAGCTCCCCGCGGGATCGCTGTCTCGCGGCCTCCGGGAGCCGGGGAAGAAGATGGCGAAGAACCCCTGCGCAGCGTGGCAGCACGTCGGCGAACAGGAGTCTTCCTGACTCCCCGCTGACTGCAGTATCGATGGATTTCCAGAGCCGTTCCGCCAAAGGCTCGGTCGCAGGCCCATCAATCCGCTGAATCAGCCTTTCTGCAGCGCGGACAAGACGATCGTCGTGTGCAGCCGGGAGCGAACTCAGGCAGGCTTCGACAGCCTTCAGCAAGTGCTCTTCCGGTAATTCTTCTGCAACGAGCAACCAGGCAGAACGGGAAAGCGGGAATCCAGCCTCACCGGAGGGTACGGCGCGAAACTGAGCGTCTGCGGGTATGGCTCCACAGCGATTCCAGAACCAATCCGGAGCCAGCGTGGCCACTCGAACCGGGGCGGACTCGAGAATATTCTGGAAATCATTCTCCTCCGTCGGCGTGGTGGCGAGGTCTTCAGCAGTCATTGATTCGACCAGCATGCGAAACGCCGCACACTCGGCCCCACCGGAAGTCGCCTCCCGATTCCGACAGAGGGACCAGAGCAGCCTCAGACGCAGCTCACGAAGCATCTGCTGCTGCTCGAAGCCGGTAATTCCGGCAGCATGTGATTTTCTGAGCGCGGTCAGCAGCAGATCGACACAGCCGGGCACATCAGCCTGCAAGCTCCGATCCTGAATCGCAAGAAGACCCGCCGAAACCCGGATCACCGGAGAATTTGCTGCACTCGCCTGGATGTCATGGAGCAGTGTGTGAGCGGCCGTCCGGCGAGCACGATCGGCTCCGCTGCAGGCCAGCATAACCCTCGCTGATCTTCGCGTCAGACGCACCGCACTACGATCCGCTGACATGCCCGCAGCCAGCACTGCCAGACTGGCCTCCATACCCGGCAGCATGGCCCACAAACTGAATGCCTCGCGTTCCCGCCGATCCGTTTCCCTGATCAGGTCCGGATCACCCAGAACACCGGCCCGGAATGCGAGTCTGAGCTCGCCTGAATACTCATCCTCGTCTTTCGCACGACCAATATCAGTAAGAATCCGATCGGTCAGATACTGCCGGGACTGGATCGCAGACAGCCACGATCGGGTCCAGCCGTGCCTCAGACCTGCAAGCCCGATGAAGGCGGCGAAGCTGCACACAGCGGCCATCAGGAGGGGCGAGCGATGCCGTTTCACGAACCTGCGCACCCGATAACTCCAGCCGGGCGGACCAGCTTCAACGGTTTCTGAGCTGAGATAACGCTGGATATCCCGGCCGAGACCGGCAGCCGTCTCGTAGCGACGTGAGCGGTCCTTCTCGAGAGCTCGCATGACAATCCAGTCAAGCTCACCACGCAGGAGACGCTGCAGGCGACTCGGGGTGATGCTTCTGTGTTCCGCAGCACTCGCCGGATGCCGGCCGCTGCTCACTCGCAGGCTTGGAGTCATCGGATCCTCCTCCCGAATCAGCTGCAGCATGCGTTCAAGTCCCGCCCGCTGCAGCTGCGTTCTTTCGAGGGGGGTTGTGCCGGTGAGCAGTTCATAAAGGATCACACCCAGCGAATACACATCGGTCCGCGTGTCAATATCGAGGTTGTTGAATTCCGCCTGCTCCGGGGACATGTACAATGGTGTTCCCACCATCTCCCCGTGCAGAGTTCGCAGGGCATCGTCGGCACGGTCGGGAGCGATCGCCCGGGCCAGTCCGAAATCAATCACACGAGGGATTGGCTGTCCATCGTAAAGACAGACCAGAATGTTGGAAGGCTTCAGGTCACGGTGCAGAATGCCGCGTGAATGCGCGTGCTGGATTGCCTGACAGACAGGCACGAACAGCTCCAGTCGCTGGCGAAGATTCAGTCGCGCAGTGTCGCACCAGACTGTCAGAGGAACTCCCCGAAGATACTCCATCACAAAAAAAGGCCGACCGGCCGAAGTCACTCCGGCGTCAAGGATTCTGGCGATGTTCGGGTGCTCCATGACTGCCAGGGCCTGACGCTCCGCTCCAAACCTTGCGAGTATCTGTCGGGAGTCCATGCCGGGGCGAATGAGCTTGATGGCGACGTCCCGCTGCACCGGCTCCAGCTGCCGTGCCAGCCAGACTTCACCCATGCCCCCCTCGCCAAGACGCTCAACCAGTCGGTACCGTTCAGAGATCAAATCGCCGGCGATGTGCCCGCTGCCGCCTGACAACTGCCCCGCCTCGTCCCTCCCCACTCCCCCAATCATCCCGGCAGCTCTGAAGAAGGCCTGCAGCTCAGCTGCATGGTCCGGGTGAGCCTCCAGAAAAGCCGACAGGTCCGGAGCCCTGCCACAATCCTGCTCCGCCAGGAATTCCGCGAGCACCTGATCGATGGTCCCGCCTGTTTGCGCGTTGCCTGATTCGGTCATTTCGGTCATTGATGTTCTCCCTGTGAAAAACAGCGCCTTCTCTGACGAACAATATCTCCCGGCTGACAAACCTCAGTTTTTCTGAATTTCCGATGATGCTCCGAACGACATCGCTCCGCTGAGCCCGGATCCGAATCTGTGCGGAACGAATCAATCAGCGGGGAACAGC
Organism: uncultured Chitinophaga sp.; assembly: GCA_964561125.1. Classification (GTDB taxonomy): domain Bacteria; phylum Planctomycetota; class Planctomycetia; order Planctomycetales; family Planctomycetaceae; genus SXXK01. Next base: position 17,782 of record CAZLOQ010000047.1, read on the forward strand.
TCGCGCAGATTGCCCAGGCCGCGTCGAAGCAGCCCGGCGACTGAGGGCAAAGTTCTGCCTGTTGCTTCAGCAATCTCCTGAATCGTTCTCCCCTGCAGAAATCGCATCACCACCGCTTCACGCTGCTCCATTGGAATTCGTTCCAGCGCCTCAGCGAGTGCCAGCAGCTGCTCTCCCCGAACCGCTGCCTCACTCGGCGATGTCTGGTCCGCAGCGAGTGCCTCCTCCGGCGCAAGCCCCGAGCCCGTGCCCGACAGGTGCGGCCACTGCTGGTCCAGACTGATATCCCGCTTCGCACTGTGCAGCCGACGAAACTCATCAACAAGAACGCTCTGCAGAATTCGCCGCAACCACGCACGGCACCTGCTGTCATCCTGCCCCTGAAGTACAAACGGCGACTCTGCCGCGCGCACAAAAGTCAACTGGACCACGTCAGTCGGATCCAGCTGATTGCGGTATCCCCGGCCCAGACCAGCCGCCGCCAATACCCACAACCACGCACCATACCGCGCCGATAACTCCGTCAGCCTCTCGGTCGCTGAATCGATCATTGATCGGTCTCCTCAAAAAAGATGTGCCTGTCTTCCATGACGGAATTCAGAGCCCGGCAGAGCTGAATTTCTTCGGATTTTTTTAAATGGACCTTCCCCTCGTCTTTTTTCGCGAGATATTCGGGAGATTTCTGACATCCCCACCCATTCGTGCAGCTCTGCTGAAGCCGGTCAGATCATGATCCGGAAACGCGTCTGTTGCTACTGATTCCGAATTGCGTTTCCGGCTGATGGAGCGTTCAGTGCAGAACTGTCGACCCGGCTTCGGCGTTCCCCCCTGTCCCGCCGATTGACATCGGCCACCAGCCACGGTAAGACTTCCTGCCGCACATCTCCGGCCCGGGAAACACTGTCACGGACTCCGCCGATGAACCTTATCACACACACACGCCGCCGGTTCCTGGCTTCGGGCAGCAGTCTGCTGCTGGGGCCTGCTGCGTCTGCCTGCGGTTCCAGGGACGCACCGGTCGCTTTTTTCCTCATCGGGGACACGCATGTGCTGGCCCGCGAAGACGCCCCGGCGAAAATCGATGACCGGTCGTACGCTGTCGTCACCCGTCTGATCGGAATTCTGAATTCACTCCCCGAGACTGCCATCCCGGAATCTGCCGGTGGCGGTCGGGTGCTTGTTCCACGTGGTGTGCTGCATGCCGGAGACTGTATTGACACCGGTGACAAGCCCAAAGTGGCGATGCAGCAGAGCGAATGGGCAGGTTACGCGGATTTGTTTGGTACCACCGGCAGCGACGGGATGCTCCGCTTTCCCCTGTTTGACGTTCACGGCAACCATGACAGTCCGCGGGGCGATGGCTATGCAACTCAGCAGATGCGTGACCGCAATCGGCGTCGTCAGGGCCTGGTAAGCGTGTCAGCATCCGGGCTCCAGTATTCCTTCGACTGGGGGCCTGTACACATTGTTTGTCTGGGGATTGTGGTGGGGCAGGTCGCAAAGCCTTCGCGGACGCGGCGGTACACGCCTCACGGCAGTCTGGACTTTCTGGTGGACGATCTGCAGCAGCACGTGGGTGACTCCGGGCGGCCCGTGATTCTGCTGCACCACATCGACGTTCTCAGATACTCCACAACCGAGCCGATTGACGATGCCACTGCCCGGCAGCGTGAATGGGATCCGGCAGACGTGCAGGGCTACTATCAGGCACTGCAGCCTTACACGATCGCCGGAGTCTTCTACGGGCATACCCATGGCCGCAACGTCTTCCGCTGGAATGGCACGAAAACCCCGGCTGCGGACGGAATTCCCGCGTTCAACGTGGATAACAGCAGCCATTTTGCCGGCTCACAGCAGGCGTTCTTCTACGTAGAGGTGTACGGTGATCGGATCGTGGCAAGGGAATATGCGACGCGGGACGCCTGGCAAACCGGGCAGTGGACCGGTCAGGTGTGGACGTTGCCGCTGCGACAGGCCCGGCCTGCCTGATACTTTTGGGGGGGTAATGCAGCACCATGCCTGCGGTCTTCGAATATACAGTTTCAGCTCAGGCTGCCGACGCGGATCTGGTGGGCCACGTGAACAACGTGGTGTACCTGCGCTGGCTGCAGGACGCAGCCGTCGCCCATTCGACCGCCCAGGGCTGGTCCTCAGCCGCCTACGTCACCCACGGCAGTGGCTGGGTGGCCCGTTCCCATCTGATTGAGTATCTGGGGCCGGCCTTTCCCGGTGATGAACTGGTGATTCGCACATGGGTGGCCGATCTGAAACGAGTGACATCGCGGCGTCGGTATTTGATTCTTCGCAGTGGTCAGCCCATTGTTCGTGCGGAGACGCAATGGGCGTTCGTGTCCTTTTCTTCCCTGCAGCCCTGCCGAATTCCCTCAGCCATTGCCGGCGCCTTTGAAATTCCGCAGCCTGAGCCCCCCTGGCAGGCTGCTGCCGTTCTTCAGGAGACACGTGAGTGACCAGTTTTTTTCGCGATCTCAGACCCGTTACCCGCGGCAGACTCGCGGTACGCAGTTTCGCGTTTGCAGCTTGTGCCGTGCTGGCTGTCCTGCAGGCGTCAGCCGGTTCCGCCTGTGCCGATGACAGGGCCGCACAGCCTCAGCCGCCCAATGTCCTGATGATTGTCTCCGACGATCAGGCGTATGGTGATTACGGCTTTATGGGGCATCCCGTGATTCGCACGCCCCATCTGGATCAACTGGCATCGCAGAGCGCCGTCTTTCGCTCCGGCTACACTCCCACAGCACTCTGTCGTCCGTCACTGGTGTCGATGATCACAGGGCTGTACCCGCATCGACATCAGGTGACAGGCAACGATCCGCGGCAGTTGCCCGGAATGTCTCCGGAACGCTTCGCAGAACTCCGCGGTCAGCTGATTGCAAAGATCGACAGTCTGCCCACGATCCCCCGACTGCTGGGACAGCACGGCTACATCAGTATGCAGACCGGGAAGTGGTGGGAGGGCAATTACACGCGAGGCGGTTTCACAGCCGGCATGACGCGTGGCTTTCCCCAGCCGGGAGGTCGTCACGGGGATGACGGCCTGGAAATCGGCCGCAAGGGGCTCCAGCCCCTGCTGAAGTTCATCAGCAGTGCAGCGGCCGACAAAACGCCGTTCTTCGCATGGTACGCCCCCATGCTTCCGCATACACCCCACAACCCGCCCCCGCGACTGCTGGAAAAATACCGCACCGAAGGCCGCCCGGTGGAGCTCGCCCGCTACTACGCCATGGTGGAATGGTTCGACGAAACCTGCGGAGAACTCCTGCAGCATCTGGATGCCACAGGGCTTGCTGACAACACACTCGTGGTCTACGTGACCGACAACGGCTGGATCCAGGCCACTCCGCAGATGCAGCTGGGGGCCGCATGGAGCCACGGCTTCGCGCCGCGCAGCAAACATTCAGCCTACCAGGGCGGCATCCGCACTCCCATTCTGTACCGGCTGCCCGGCCGGATTCTCCCGGCAGACCACCCGCAGCTGGCTTCAACGCTGGATGTTCTGCCCACAGTGCTGCAGGCTGCAGGGCTCGATGTGCCCGCTGACCTCCCCGGGATCGGACTGCTGCCGTTTCTCACAGGCCACGCAGAACTCACGCGCGAGACACTCTGCGGAGAGGGCTACACCCACGACGTCGCCGATCTGAACGACCCGTCTGCGTCTCTGCTGACCCGCTGGTGCATTTCCGGCTCATGGAAGCTCATTCTCTCCTGGGACACTCCGCCGGACCGCTACGAGTTCGTGCATGCCGGCAACGAAAAAACGCCGCAGCTGTATCAGCTGGAACAGGATCCCGAAGAAAAGCACAACGTGGCCGCTCAACACCCCGACGTGGTCGCCAGACTCACCCGGGAACTCGAAAAAACCTGGAAAGTTCCCCGCGGGCCGATCGCCGTGCGGTGAATGATGCGACAGTGAATGATGCCCCCCCGCCCCTGCTTCCCGCCACCTTTTCTCCCGCGATTCTCCCATGCCAGCATTCCGCCACCACATCCCAGTATTGCTGCTCACGTTCGTGCTCACGGCGACTCCAGTGACTGCCCAGGACTCCCCTGAGGCGCTGGCGTTCTTCGAAAGTCGCATTCGCCCGCTGCTGGTGGAGCGTTGTTATTCGTGCCACGGAGCGGAGACGGCGGAAGCGGGGCTGAGGCTGGATGTCCGCAGTGGCTGGGAGCGGGGCGGTCAGCGGGGACCGGCGATTGTCCCGGGGGACCCGTCTGTCAGTCTGCTGATGCGGATGGTGCAGGGCAGGATCGATGGTCTGGAAATGCCGCCTGCCGAAGCTGGGGGAAGTCTGAGTGACAGCCACCTGCAGGATCTGGCGCGCTGGATTCGCGAAGGCGCCGTCGATCCTCGCAGCGGCGAGCGAGTGGTGACTCCCATCGAAACTGCCGCGCGCACTCACTGGTCCTTCCAGCCTCTCGCTCCGCCGGAAATTCCGGCCGGTCAGCACCCGATTGACTTCCTTGTTCAGCGCCGCCTGGCAGCGGCCGGCATGCAGAGTGTTGAGCCTGCAGAGACTGCTGTTCTGGTTCGCCGGGTGGCGATGGATCTCACAGGGCTGCCCCCGTCCCCGGAACAGCTGGCGCTGCCTCGCGATCAGTTTCCCGAGCTCATTCGGAATCTGCTGGCATCACCCCGCTACGCCGAGCGCTGGGCTCGACACTGGCTGGACGTCGCCCGCTATTCTGACGCGCGGGATGGAGTGCTCATGTATGGTGATGCGCGAATTCGGCCTTTCGCCTGGACCTATCGCGACTATGTCATTCGCGCCTTTGAACAGGACAAACCCTTCGACCGATTTATTCTCGAGCAACTGGCTGCTGATCAGCTGGACCTGCCTGCCGACTCACCTGACCTTGCCGCCATGGGTCTGCTCACACTGGGCCGCATGTTTGATCGCAACCGGCACGACGTGATCGACGACCAGATTGACGTTGTCGGTCGCGGCTTTCTTGGCCTGACGCTGGCCTGCGCACGCTGCCACGACCATAAGTTTGATCCGATCCCCACTGCCGACTATTACTCGCTGTATGGTGTCTTCGCAAGTTCCGGCGAACCGCTGAATCGCCCCCGCATTGCTGCCGTGAGCGAAGCTGGTGAGGCCTTCGAAACCGAATTTGCCGCAAAACTCAAAGAAGTGCTCGATCAGCGTGCACAGCATTACGAAGCCACCCTCAATACCGCCCGCGAACGCACCCCGGATTACCTCGCCCACATCGTCACCAATCCCCCGGATGTCGCTGAGACGGCGATTTTCTTTCTGTCCCCGGTCCCCGGACAGCTGCGACCGCAAATCACGCATCGCTGGCGGCAGGCCATCGCCGCGCGGGCCTTCCCGGACGATCCGCTCTTTGGTCCCTGGGCTGATCTGATGCGCGAACCGAAACTGCAGCCCGATGAATGGAAGTCCCGCGGTGTCGATCCGCGGATCATTGCCGCCCTCGTTGCGGCCAATCCCGCCACCCCCGTCGACATCGCCCGCACCTACGGCAGCGTGCTGCGTGAGATCTGGAAATCCGGAGCCGGCGAAAACGATCCAGCCGCTGCACTGCTCGTCGGCCGCTCCGGTCCCGTCTGGTTCCCCATCGAAGATACCGCAAACTACCTCGATCGCACCCCCGGGGATGCATTTCGCGGCCTCGTCGGACAGCTCGATGCCATCGCAGTCCGGCATCCCGCAGCCGCCGCTCGAGCGCTCGTTCTGGTGGATTCCGACGTGCTGGTGGACCCGGTGATTTTCCAGCGGGGCGACCCTGCACTTCGTGGCTCTCCAGTGCCCCGCCGCTTTCTGACGCAGCTCTCGCCGGCTGAACGGGAGCCGTTTGTGCGCGGGAGCGGCCGTCTTGAACTGGCCCGGGCGATCGCCTCCCCCGACAACCCGCTCACCGCCCGCGTGTGGGTGAATCGAGTCTGGATGCATCATTTCGGGGAACCGCTGGTGGAAGCTCCAGGCGATTTCGGCCTGCAGACCAGACAACCCCTCCACTCCGATCTGCTTGATTACCTCGCAGACTTTCTCATTCGCAGCGGCTGGCGCACCAAACCGCTCCACGAACTGATTCTCACTTCACAAACCTGGCAGCTGGCCTCGAAGGTTCCCGACACGCCGCCCTTCCGCGCACAGTCCTCCGCGGATCCCGCAAATACGTACATCTGGCGGGCCAGCCGTCGGCGACTGGATCTGGAACAGATGCGCGACACCCTGCTGAGCATCTCCGGCGAACTGGATCTGACGATGTCTGGCCGTCCGCAGGTGATCACCGACGACACGAACCTGCGGCGTACGATCTATGCTTTCGTGGAACGCCAGAACATTCCGCCGCTGGTGCAGAACTTCGATTTTGCCAACGCCGATACATCCACGCCGCGACGCAGTCAGACAACCGTTCCGCAGCAGGCTTTGTTTGCACTGAACTCCAGCTTTATGCTGCAGCGTTCCAGGGCACTCGCTGTTGCCGCACAGGCCACAGCGACTGATCCGCAGGCTCTTGTCGAAACACTCTTCCAGCGGGCGCTGGGACGCAGTCCCGATGCCGGGGAAGCTGCGGCCTGTGCGGATTACCTGAAAGACAACCCGCCTGAACTGCTGGCGCAGGTGCTGCTGATGAGCAACGAGCTGATGTTTGTGGACTAGCAGCCGGATCAGTATGTTGCCAGCTGATCGGTGCTGACCATCTGCTGAGGCAGAACGGGCATCGCCGCGGCGACCGGCTGGAGCGGAGCGGAAGCGGCCGGGATGGCCGGCGAGTACATTCCGGCGGATGAGTAGCCGGGGGCAAGTCCGGCGGACGGCTGGCACGGGGCGCAGTTGGAACCGCCGTAGCCGCCGTACGGAGCATAGCCACCACCGCAACCCATCAGGCAGCAGCCGCTGAGAGATGAGCAAATGAGCAGAGCGGCCGCGAGACTGGCAAAACGACGCATGGTTGAGATCCTTCTTGAGCCGCAGACGGGGCGGCCGGGCGGGAGAGTCGCGGGTTCCGGAAGAGTCCTGGACGGAAACCGGCGGAGGGAAGGGAGTGAGAGAGAGGAGTTGAGAGAGGAGAGCGGGGCAGTCAGGACTCCTGATGCCCCGGGGAAGGAGGTTAGCCCAATTCGGCAAAACAGGTCAAGAGGGATTCCAGGTCGGAAGAAATGGCCTGTGGAAGAGCAATTCAGGGAAAAGCAGGGAAAATCCTCGCGGATTTCCGCCCGATGACTTCAGTTCAGCTCAATTCACTGGCTGACGCGGATCAGTCGATCGCCTTTGAGCACCTGACCGTTGGGATTGACCGCACGGACTTCAAGGCGATGGGTGCCGGGACTGGTGAGTGATTTGAGGCTGGCTTTCCAGAGGTGAGGGCAGATCAGGGGAGAAGCGAGTTTGCGCCAGGGGAGCTGATCCTTGATGGGCTGTTCTTCATTGAAGAGTGCCTGGAAAAGCGGATCGGTTTCGCCTTCGGTTTTGACCATTGGCAGCCAGTTGCCGTCGTTGACCCGCCATTCGACGACAGCTCCGGGAATGGCGTTGAACACATTGGCACGGAATTCCAGATCGCTCCCGGGAGCGATTTGTTCAGGGGCAGTGATTCTGACCTGTTCATCAGCATTGCGGCGGGCGGCTTTGTAGTCCAGCAGGTACTTTGTGCCGTCGAAATGCATCACCGTGTAGCCGTTGGGAGTGCCGTCGGCGCACATGGTGTGGGGGATGCCGTGTTCATCCGGCTTACCGGACCACCACGCACCACAGACGGTGACGTTGATAATGTGATGATGGGGACGCTGTCCCTTCCAGCCTTCGCTGGCGCCCATGAGCACGTGTTCGTGGTGGTGTGTGTGCCCGGCGAGTGAGATGCAGTGTTCGCGGGTTTCAAGGATCCGCAACAGCCGTTCGCGGCGAGGCTCAATCCACGGTGTGGACTTCACGAGCGGGATGTGCATCATTGCCACGACGAGGCGGTCCTGGGGCACATGCTTCAGGTCGTTTTCGATGAAGGTGAGCTGATCTTCGCTGAGCCCGGAGCGGTATATTTTGCGGTTGCCGTCGCGCATCCAGTGCACGTCATCCACGGCGATGAAGTGCACGGGGCCGTAGTCAAAGGAGTAATACGGGGGGCCGTAGACGCGTTCCCACGTTTCGTCGCTGAGTTCATCGTCTTCGGATGCGTAGTTGATGTCGTGATTGCCAAGGACGTTGTACCAGGGCACACCAATATGGCTGATCGTGCGGTTGAAACTGTCAAACAGGCTCAGATCGTCGAACAGCACGTCGCCCAGCGTGACCCCGAAAGCAGCCTTGACGCCCACAAGCTCCTCGACGACGTCGTGAGCGATGTAGTCGATTTCCTTCTGATCGCGAGGCTGCGTGTCGCCGAAAAAGATGACATCGAACGCAGACGGTTCTTCACTGGCTGTCAGCGGGAAGTCGATGGAAGCCGGGAGCGGTCCGGTGGGGGGTACTCCGGGGAAGTCCTGGGCCGGTGAACCTTTGGGTTTGTGAATGTAGTAGAAGCGGGAGAGGTTCAGGTCGTCGATGACGGGAATGTAGCCCGATGGCTTGATCACGAAAATGATCGTGTCATCGTCGACCGGCAGAACATACCGGCCCTGGTCGTCGGTGAGAGTGACTTCACGGCCATTGGACACGCGGACTCCAGGCAGCCCCTGTTCACCGGCATCGCGCTGCTGGTTCTTATTGGAATCGACGTAGACAACACCTTTGGCGTCTTCGCCCCGGGCGATGCCGAAGACTGACGAGAATGTGAGGACGGACGCCATGCAGAACGCCAGCCGGGCGGATAGTGGTGGCGGAGTTTGCTGTGAGCAGTTGATGGGAGCGGACATCGTTCGGGGGGCCTGTGGGAAAAGGGGGTGGGATGAGTAATGCAGAAGAAGATGCGAGCGGCTTCAGTAGTGTGGCGGGCGTTCGACAGCGGGGTCGCGACGTTCTCCGCCTTCCGTCATTGACTGAAATTCCTGTTCAAGTCTTATGAAGCGTGATTCGAATTCCTGGATTCGGCGAAGAAAGGCGAGCAGTGACTGGTTGACGGCATCGAGGTCGTGCTGGAGGTGCGCGATGGCGGATTCCATGCGCTCCAGTCGCTGTTCGTCTGCGCCTGAGCCTTGTGGTGTGGACATTCCCTGGATCCTTCTGTTTTCCCGTTGTTCGGGGACTTGCTTCCGTTCTTCCGGCACCCTAAAAAACAGGGCGCAGGTTTCGCGCTCCACCGAAAAACAGGGGCGTTTTTTCTCATGAATCAGGATTCAACGCAACTATGCAGCCCGATGAAAAAGCTCGTGAACTGGGCGTCTGTTTTGAACCGCTCACACCCGGTTACCTCAACCTCTGCGTACGCTCAGGAAACCAGCTCATCACGTCGGGTCATGTGAGTGATCTGAAGGGGGTTTTAGGCAAGGGGCTGACGGTGGAGCAGGGCTACTCGGCCGCTCAGGACTGTGCCCGCAAGATCCTGCGATCTGTGTTTCACACGCACGGCACGCTGAATGGCCTGAAGGTCGTCAAAGTACTGGGCTGTGTCTATTCCGCTCCGGACTTCACCGATCAGCACCTCGTGATCAACGGCTGCAGCGATCTGCTGCACGAGATTTTTGGCAAGACCGGGGATGGCTGGCATGCCCGAAGTGCACTGGGTTTTGCAGCACTCCCGACCGGCGCAGCGGTTGAGGTGGAAGCGATTTTTGAAGTGAAGGCCGACTGAGTGGCAAAGGGGAAAAAAGAGCGGCGGCGAGGCCATCAGCAGCCAACTGGAGGTGTTCGCGCACTCATTCCGCGACAGAACCCCGGGGCTGCCGATGGCCGTTCCCCCGGCGCTGCTGGTTCGGGGACCGACCTGAGCGGACTTATCAGTCAGCTGCGCATGAACCCCGCTGGTCTTTGGGGCCTGGGGTTATCTGTGCTGCAGCTGGTGGGTCACGCTGCGTGGCTGACGCTGGTGGCTGGTTTATCCGGCACAGCGGAAGCTGAGGCGTTGAATTCGTCGTCACCGCTGGCGTGGTTGATTGTGGGACTGTTGGGGATCAGTCTGCTGCTGACCGGTGTGGCGTTGTTTGTCTGTCTGTTTTTCGGCCTGCGGAAAACACCACGTGCCCCGGCAGTAGTCGGGGCAGCAATGGCATTTTTTGTCGGCGTGCTGGTGTCGGCTGCGGTGTTCCTGCAGGGGCTGAGGTCATTGTCAGCCCCCTGAGGAATGTCCGGGTTTACTTTTGAGCCGCGCGGGCTTCTTTTTCCTTGCGGCGTTTTTCAAGAATTTCCGGCTGCAGCCCGCGAGGTACCTGGCGGTAGGCGAGGAATTCCATGGTGAAGGTGCCTTTGCCCTGAGTCATCGAGCGGAGTTCGTTGGCGTAGTCGAACATGCTGGAGAGGGGCGCTTCGGCCACGATCACACAGATCCCGCCGTTGACTTCTGAGGCGGTAACCAGTCCGCGTTTGCTGGAAAGGTGGCCGGTCACCTGTCCCTGGAACTCTTCGGGAACCTCAATTTCGAGTTTCATGAAGGGTTCCTGAAGTGCAACGTCGGCTTTGCGGAGCGTTTCACGCATGCAGCCGAGGGCACAGATCTTGAAGGCCATTTCGGATGAGTCGACGTCGTGGTAGCTGCCGTCCTGCAGACGCATCTTCACGTTCACGACTTCGTATTCGCCGAGGGGACCTTTCTTGAGTCCTTCTTCGAAGCCGTGGTCGCAGGCAGGGATGTATTCGCGGGGAATGCGGCCACCGGTCACTTCGTCAGAGAATTCGTAGTGGACTTCGGAGGTTTCGGGGAGCGGTTCGAGGATGCCTTTGACGTGGGCATACTGTCCGGAACCACCGGATTGCTTTTTGTGCTTGTAGTCGAATTCGACGGCTTTGGTGGGAGTTTCGCGGTAGGCAACGCGCGGTTCACCGACGACGCATTCGCACTTGTATTCGCGTTTGATGCGTTCGACGTAGATTTCAAGATGCAGCTGGCCCATGCCCGCAATCAGCGTCTGTCCGGTTTCTTCGTCGGTCATGACGCGGAAGGTCGGGTCTTCGCGACGGAAGCGTTCGAGCGCTTTGCTGAGTTTGTCGGCGTCGTCGCGTTTTTTGGGTTCGATGGACAGACGGATCACCGCGTCTGCGACGAAGATATTCTCCAGGGAGACGTTGATGTCTTCTGCGGTGAAGGTATCTCCGGAGGCACAGTCGACGCCGACGAGTGCGATAATGTCGCCGGCTTCGGCGCCATCGATATCTTCGCGTTCGTTGGAGTGCATGCGTACGAGTCGTCCGAAGCGGACCGACTTGCCGGTGCGGGCATTGGTGTAGGACTGACCTTTGACGATTTTACCCTGATAGACGCGGGTGTAGGTCAGCTGACCGAAGCTTTCGACAACGGTTTTGAACGCCATGCAGACGAGCGGTGCGTCGTTGGAATCGCTGAGGAGAAACTTGGGGTGCTGGCCGTCTTCGCCAACAGGTTTGCTGTTGTCGATGGCGAATTTCTGACGGTCGGGGGGGGACGGCAGATAGCGGACGACGGCATCGAGCGCTTCCTGAACGCCTTTGTCTTTGTAGGCGGTGCCCATGAGCACCGGAGTGATCTGCTGGGCGATGGTGGCCTTGCGGATCACGGAACGGATCTGTTCGATGGAGACTTCGGCTTCTTCGAGCAGTGCGGCCATGAGATCGTCGTCGTGCAGGGAGAGTTCTTCCAGCATGTGACGTCGGGCCTCATCGGCGGCTTCCCTGTATTCTTCCGGGATGGGCTTGCGGAGGATGTCTTCACCTTTGTCGCCTTCGAAGTAGACAGCCTCCATGCGGACCAGGTCAATCACGCCCTGGAAGTTGGATTCTCGGCCCATGGGGACCTGGAGCGGCACAGCGTTGCATTTGAGCTTTTCCTTCATCATGGCAACGACTTTTTCGGGATTGGCCCCGATGCGGTCCATCTTGTTGATGAAGGCGATGCGTGGAACGCCGTAGCGACGCATCTGTCGGTCGACTGTGAGTGACTGGCTTTGGACACCACCGACGGCACAGAGCACCAGAATGGCGCCGTCGAGCACGCGCAGGCTGCGTTCGACCTCGACTGTGAAGTCAACGTGTCCCGGAGTGTCGATGATGTTGATGGGGTGACGGTTGCCGAGTTCGAGGTCGTCCCAATCGACGCGAGTGGACGCGGAGGTGATGGTGATGCCGCGTTCGCGTTCAAGATCCATGTGGTCCATGGTTGCACCACCATCGCCACCCTTCACCTCGCGGATTTTATGAATGCGTCCGCAGTAAAACAGGATGCGTTCGGTGAGCGTTGTTTTGCCCGAGTCGATGTGCGCGGAAATGCCAATGTTACGAAGCAGTTTGATGTCCATGATTGAACGACGAACCTCTACAGGAGAAAACGAAAACGCCGGGCCGAAAACACACCGTGGGCGCAAACCGGGGTCAAAACCGAACGCGGGATGCTACCGGCGAATTCTCAGTTCCGAAAGGGAAACTCACTGGAATTCAAGGAAACCCGCCGCGTTTCCTGACACGGGAAAGGCCGGAGGCGACCGTGCAGGTCTGAGAAATCCTGCCGGCGCTCCGGTGCAGACACACTCCGCCGCAAAGTCGCAGAGTTTCGACGCGGAGATGCTGAGACCTGAATCGGCCTTCAAAGAATCCGACATTACGAGGCAGATTCCGGGCTCCCCGCCGGCCTCAACTGCGCAAACCACGCACCTTCACAAGGCAACGCTCCTCAACTTCCACTCCGCATTCCTGGAAGTCCTGTCGACGGCACGCCCACGACTGCCTAACATACCGTGTTTCGTGCTTCCCGTTCACTCCGCAGGCGTCAGGATTCCACAGGCAGTAACTGGATGGGTTTGGAAAATCGCGAATATTTACGGGAAGATTTCCAGCAGCCTTCGGACTGGAGGCCATCCCGTGGTCCATTCTCAGCCACCACACAGCTCATCCTGGTGATGGTTGCGGTTTACATCCTGCAGCTGGCCACAATTCGGCTCGACCTGGGCACGTCGCTCGTTGAATACTGGCTGCAGCTCCAGCCACAGGCAATCCTCCGCCAGGGGCAAATCTGGCGATTGCTCACCTATGCCTTCTGCCACAGCCGCGGCGACCTGCTGCATCTGGTCATTAACGCCCTCACGCTGCATTTCTGCGGCCAACTGCTGCTCGGTGTTGTCCCGCGCCGCGAATTTCTCTGGTTCTTTCTCACCGCGGCTGCGTTCGCCGGCATCACCTCCCTCGTCTTCTGTCTGCTGCTGGCCCCCAACACGTCGGTGATCGGCGCGTCCGGTGCTGTTCTTGCCGCGCTCACGCTCGCTGCCCTGTACTTCCCCCGCCAGCAGGTGCTGTTGATGGGCATCATTCCGCTGCAGATGCGCTGGCTGCTGGCCCTGTACGTCGCCTACGACATGCTCCCGATGCTCTCGGGAGGCTGGAAATCCAGCCAGACCGCCCACATCGCTCATCTGGGTGGCGTGGTCTGGGGTGCCCTGTACTTTCAGCGGCACATGAACTTCTCGCGGTGGTGGGATGGTTTGCGAGGTCGCGTTCGCCGCCGCAACGCCGGCAGGCTCAAGATCTATGCCCCCTCCGCCCCCCCCGAATCCCGACTGAACGAGCAGGTGGATGCGATTCTGCAGAAAATTACAGAGCACGGTGAAGCCAGCCTGACTCCCCGCGAACGCAATATCCTCACACAGGCCAGTCGACAGCTCAGAAAACACCACGGCGGAGACTGACTGCAGTACTCAGCAAACGCTCGTCAGCGGGCAGCAGCAGCCAGGCAGAACAGATGCTTTTCGCCCCGCAACAGTAACCGTCCGCTGACCGGAACAGGTGAACCGATGATCGGTTCCTGCATGTTGTTCTCTGACAGCACCTGCATACCGGCGTCGCTGAGTGAGGCGATGAACACCACACCGTCTTCGCGGGGGGCGTAGAGCTTCCCGTCGGCGATCACGGGTGAGGCATAATAGTTGGTGCGATGCTTCGGAAAGGCACTCTTCCAGATTGATCGACCCGACGCAGCATCCAGACATTCCACCTCGCCGCCGTCCCGCACCAGAAAAACCTGGCCCCGATGAACCACAGGACTGGGCACAAACGTACCGACGTCGTCTCTGAGCCACGCGTGGGCTGTGGCTGTCACGTCCCCGGATCCCCCAAGTTTGACGCCATGCAGCCTCGGTTTCCCGCGATCGTTGCGGCCGAACGCGATCACTGCGGTGTCACCCACAATCACAGGCGTGGAAATGGAGGGCCAGAGACGTTCGGCATCCGGATTGAAGTTGCCGCAGGACCAGATGAGTTTTCCCTGTTCGGCATCGTGCATGGTCACATGTTCGGCTCCCCATGTGAGAATTGTTTCGCGGCCGCCGCGGGTCAGCACAAGCGGCGTGGCGTAACCATGATCACCCTCCTGCGGCGTCTGATAGTTTCTGGCTGTCTTCCACGCCATTTCACCGGATTGCTTGTCAAACGCGGCCACCCATGACTCCCCATTGTGCATCCGCGTCAGAATCACATGTCCGGCCGTGAGCACCGGAGATGTGCCGTGGTCCCAGTACAGCGTGTCGCTGCCGAAGCGTTCAACGATGTTGGTCTTCCAGCGGACAGATCCATCAACATTGACCGCCGCCAGTGTGCCGCTCTTGAAGTACACAAACACACCCCGGCCATCCGAAACCGCCGATGCATTGCAGCCCGAACCGTTGCGGTGACGACCTGCATTCTCAGCGTCAAAAACGGCCTGCCAGAGCTGCCGGCCGGACCAGTCCAGAGCCAGCAGCGCATCCCGCCCGTCAACCGGGGCCGTCACGTAAATGGTCTGATTGATCACGATCGGGGTTGAACAGCCTTTGCCAGGGAGCGGTGTCTTCCAGACAAGAGTGTCGCCATTCAGCACTTCCGGATATCGGCCATCATCTGTACTGCCACTGTCGGCCGGACCCCGCCAGCGAGGCCAGTCAGAGGCAGTCGCAGGAACCGCAGTGGCCACCGTGAAAAAACCAGTGAGGCAGAGGCTGAACAGGCAGATGCCAGCGTAAGAACGAAGCATGGCGGACGGTCTCCCGGTTGGTGGCGGTCTGATGTGGACGATCGCTGGCTTTATACCAGCGATCAACTGGACACGCGAATGAAGACACGCCGGAATTTTCCTCGGGCGAGTGGGGAATGGGGAATGGGGAGTGGGGAATGGGGAATGGGGAATGGGGAATGGGGCCGCGCGTGAAGAGGCCTGCAAAACCAGCAGTTTGGCTGCACGCAGTGAGCGGGGAGACTGGCCTGACAGCCTCCCTGGTTTCACTCAAAAATGCAACTCAGCTGACTATCCTCCGGAGCTGTTTCCTGCGGTTTCCTCAACCCGAACTGAGCGGGAAATGCTCCTGAACGCGCTCATCAGCAACTTCGGCGTCAGTGCAATTGTTTCGCGGGCCCGCCAGATCCTCACAGCCCGCCCTCTGGTGGAACGAGGTGTTTGCTTCGTTCAGGTCTGGCACGGCGCCGGTCAGCCCCGGGACAACCATGATCATATCGCTGTCAATCACGCACGGCTCGCAAAGCAGTGCGATCAGTCAATCGGCGCGCTGCTCATGGACCTGAAGCAGCAGGCTGCTGGATGAAACACTGGTTATTCGGGGAGGCGAATTCGGCCGGACACCAACGGTCGAGTTGCCGCAGAAAGGTGCATGTTCACGACCTGCACGCAACCCTGCTGAAGCTCATCGGCTTCGACCACGAAAAGTTCACCTGCCGCTGCGCCGGCCGCTACTTCAGACTCACGCCTGTTCATGGTACCGTGGTGGATGAACTGATCGGGTAGTCGCAAGGTCCGTTGTCTGCGGCTGCAATTGCAGCGGGTACACATCGCCCCGCGGGTGCCATGCAGCGGCTTACCGTGCACGCGGAGACCGCCTTGCAGGGCCGAATCGCAGCGGTGCGTGGCGGATCGCTGATGGTGAGTTTATGGGGCATATGGGTCGCATGGGTCTTATATGACCTATATGAGTCATGTGTCCCATATGCCCCATATGACCCATACCGGCCAACCGCGAACCCTTCCCCTGACAGCATCGGTTTCCCGCGTGCCTGGGATATGGTCCTGGCATGAATGCCGGATTTTCAAACCGTCGCGTCCGGCCAGCCTCACCCAGGCGGCAGACGACCCGAACTTTCAAACTCGCGCCCCGGGCGGCGCCCGTCGCAACGCTGCGAAACGCAAACACATGAAATCGCAAATCGCAGAAATCGCATCAGAGTAACAGAGCGACAGCGACCTCAGCGTCCGAATCGCAGAGGAATGACTCGGAAGAATATAGAACACTACTCCAACACCACACGAATACCGATGCTGCTGGTACGGGCGTCCGGAAGGTTGCGGAAGCGGTACGCACAACGAACGCTGTCCGGCTCGTAGCCCCAGGAGCCGCCCCGCAAGACGCGGAAAGACCCCGATTCCGGACCTTGCGGATCCGTACTGGGTGAGTTGGCGTAATAGTTTTCATCGTACCAGTCGCTGCACCATTCCCGGACATTCCCGTGCATGTCGTACAGCCCGAATGCGTTCGGTTTCTTACCCCGGACGGCGCGCGTCATCTTATTGCTGTTCGCGGCGTACCAGGCATCCGATCCAGGGTCCGTAGCATTGTTGCCAAAGCCAGGGCCAGCGCGCACTCTGCGCAGTGCTGGTAAGACAGGAAAGCTTGCGCCAGCGCCTAAAATCACCTGCCATTCGGAGGTTGGAGCCAGTCTTCAATCCGGTAGGGAGATTTGCAGGCGGCAACCAAAAGTACAAAGGATTTTGAACCCACTGAATTATTGTAACCGTTCACAGCGGGACGACGGCAGACCAGACAAACTCAGGCCAGGACGCGAGGACGAAAAATCCTGAATTGGCACGACGGCTGCCGGGCTCCCAGACGGGCTTGCCCACGTCTGAAGCCAAGGTTCGCCGGCTAGCCCGCGACACCGGGAAACCGTCGGGGGTCGCAGTGGTGTTCGCGACGGGGTGTAGATGTGAACCTTCAGCTCCGACGGG
>CAZLOQ010000048.1:0-34603 GCA_964561125.1 uncultured Chitinophaga sp.
TGGTTGGTGGTCAGTGGTTGGTGGTTGGTGGTTGGTGGTTGGTTGAGGGGGGGGCTGTCGTTTGGTTTTGCCTGTTGTTCCTTTCTTCCCCTGATCTTTTGTTGTTTGTTCCTTCCTTTTCGTTCTTTTTCCAGGTGTCCATCCATGGCTTCTCATGTTCGTTACGGGATCATCGGCGTTGGTGCCGTTTCTGATTTTCATCATGTTCCCGGTATCCGACTCGATCCCCGCTCCAGTCTTACAGCCATCTGTGATCCCAATGAAGGACTGCTGCGGCAGCGGGAGTCTGAATGGGGCCCGGTGAAGGCGTATACGGACTATCGCCAGCTGGCGGCGGATCCGAACGTGGATGCGGTGATCATTGCCACCCCGAACTTCGTTCATCGGGAGCAGGCGATTGAATGTGCCCGCAACGGCAAGCACATCATGTGCGAAAAGCCACTGGGGCTGAACTTTGAAGAGTCTGCAGAAATGTATCGTGCGGCCCGGGATGCCGGTGTCCGTCATATGACGGCGTTCACCTATCGCTTCGCACCTTCGATGCGTTATGTGCGGCACCTCGTGACATCCGGGGCGCTCGGGACACCGCGGCACTTCCGCAGCCAGCGTTTTCTGGACCTGCCTGAAACCAGCTGGGGCTGGCGGCAGATCAAGTCGCTCGCCGGTGCCGGTGACCTGTTCGACATGACGATTCACCGCATTGACTTTGCGCAGGACCTGCTTGGCCCGATCCGTTCGTTGTGTGGCGCCGTAGCGCAGTTTGTTCCGCGGGACAAGACAGCCGATGGCAAACCCTGTCCGCCCTCAGAAGTTGACGACTGGTCGAGTCTGATTGGTTTTTTCGAGAGCGGTGCGGTGGGTGTCTGGGAGGGCAGCACGCTGATGAAGGGCCACAACAACGGCGGCGTGGGTTATGAATGGGCCGAAGTGAACTGCAGCGAGGGTTCTGCTGCCTACCAGCTCACGGACCCCAACAATATTATCCTGGCCCGCAACGGCCGGGACCTTGAGAAGCTGCCGGTGCCGACTGAGTTTCTGAAGGCCCCCGGCAGTCCGCGTGATCCGTCCGCGGGCAAGCCCAGCACGGTCTTCCGCTACGATCTTGTTTACGAGCTGACGTCTGCCATCCTTGAAGAACGCGATGCGGTGCCCGGGTTCCACGACGGAGCGCTTGCTCAGGCGGTCGCCGACGCTGTCCTCGTCTCGTTCGCTGATCGTCGCTGGGTTGATGTGCGGTCAGATCTCGGCTGACAGGGTGTCCCGATCCCCCTCTCCTCTTCAAGGGGAGAGGTGAACGGGGGAGGGGAATGGGGAAGTTATCTGGAGTTGCTGACCAGACCCTGTCGTCGGAGTGCTGCGAGGTTCTGGGTCATGCCGGTGGCGATGGCGGAGGCGTCGGAGCCGAGTGCGACAAAGCGGAAGCCGAATGCCTTGTGTTGTTCGACCAGTTCCGGTCGGGAGAGAATACCTGGGGTTCGGCCGTGTCGTTCGCAGGCCTGGACGACTGTCTGCAGATGCTGAAGGAACAGTGGCTGCGTGAAATCTCCCGGGTGTCCCAGGTTGACACTGAGATCCATTGGCCCGACGAAGAGCACGTCGACTCCGGGGACTGCCGCGATTGCATGGGCCTGTTCGACGGCTTCCGGAGTTTCGATCTGGACGACGACCAGGGAGTTCTGGTTGGCTTCTGCGAGGTAGGACTGCCAGGCTCGGCCGTAGCTGGTGGCACGAATCACCTGTGCCACACCGCGGACGCCCTGCGGAGGGTACTTGACGAGGCTGACAGCCCGGGCTGCTTCTGCGGGGGTGCCGATGTAGGGGAACATGATTCCGGCAGCGCCGCTGTCCATGACAAATTTAACGTCGTCAGCATCAGCGGAGCGGACGCGAACGATCGGCACTGCTGAGGAGCTGGCGGCAGCCAGCAGGAGTGGTCGCAGGTCGGCCCAGGAGCCGGACCCGTGTTCGAGGTCCAGCAGCAGCCAGTCGAAGCCCAGACCGGCGGCAATTTCGACGGCGACGGAGGATCCCAGGTTCAGAAATGTGCCAGCCATTACCTGGCTGCTGAGTCGCTGCCGGTCAATCCACTGCACCATGTGAGACACTCCGGAAAAGAGCGGACTTATTGAGCGGACGCGTCGATCGACGCGGGCGGTAATTTCAGACCTGCCGGCGAAGATCTTTGCCCGCAGAGCGACTGCGGTATATCAAAATGAGTTTCTGCATTCTATCATTTGCTGCGACTGATCCCTCCCGTTCCATCTCCTGCCATTGCCGGAGCCGACACATGCTGCCGCCCTTCCACCCGCGTGAAGTTCTGTCTCGCCGCCGTTCGCTGCAGCTGGCTTCAGCAGGTGCTCTGCTGCCGGCGGCTGGCGGTTCGCTGGTGGCGGACGAGGGATCAGCGGCAACTGCGGCGGGTTCCGGAGTGTTCAGGGGCCGGGCCCGCAGCTGCATTTTCATCTGGCTGGGCGGCGGTGCTGCTCAAATGGATACCTGGGACCCCAAACAGCTCGGAGATCCCACTCAGGGTTCCAAAAAACCGGGTTCTGCGTACCCGGCGATTGATACGGCGATACCGGGTGTGCAGGTGTGTGAACATTTGCGGGCGATGGCAGATCGTCTGGACCGGGGCTGTCTGATTCGTTCGGTGCATCACGAGGTGATTGACGAACATGCTGCGGCGGTGAATCGGATGCATGTTGGCCGAGCACCGACGGGGACGACAATTTACCCGTCGCTGGGAGCAGTGGTGTCACACGAGCTGGGCCGCGAGGACAGTGATGTCCCGGCCTATGTGGTGATGGGCTACCCCAGTGCGACGCGCGGTCCTGGGTTTCTTGGAGCGCGGCACAACTATTTGTATCTGATTGACACGGCCAGTGGTCCGGCGGGTCTGCGTCGGCCAGCCGATGTGACACCGCAGCGGCTGGAACGGCGTCAGCGACTGCTGGATACGATGCGGGACGACTACCGTCGGCGCTACAGCGGCTTTCGGGCTGTGGAGGACTATGTGAGTGCCGGAGTCCGCGGTGAATCTCTGGCGGGCCCGCGATTTGCTTCCGTGTTCGATCTCAACAGTGAATCTGCGGATCTGCGGACTGCCTACGGCAGCGAATTCGGGCAGCGATGCCTGCTGGCGCGACGGCTTGTGGAAAGTGGAGTGCGTTTTGTCGAAGTGGCTTTCAACCTGAACTTCATCAACGGCACCGGCTGGGATACTCACAATGATGGCCAGAAGAATCAGCACGTGCTGATACAGGAGCTGGACAAGTCGCTTTCTGCGCTGCTGGACGATCTGGAGCAGCGTGGTCTGCTTGATTCCACGCTGGTGGCAGTCGGTACGGAATTTGGCCGACCACCGGAATTTGACGGAGGCGGTGGCCGGGGTCATCAGAGTGCGGCGTTTACTGTGCCGATCTTCGGTGGTGGTCTCAGGTCGGGTCTGGTGATTGGGGCGACGGATGACTTCAGTCGTAAGATTGTGGACCGTCCGGTTTCTGTCCCCGATCTGCATGCCACGCTCTACGCCGCGCTGGGGATCGACCCTGCAAAGGAGTTGCTTGACGGAGATCGACCTGTTCCCATCACCGACTATGGCCGGCCGATCCCGGAACTTTTCGGCTGAGGTCAGTCGACATACAGGAACTCGTTTGTATTCAGCAGGGCTCGACAGAATTCTCTGAGTGCAGTGTCCGGTCCGGCAGAGGCTGACAGCTGGCGCAGAAATTCAGTGGCCCGTGTGTGTTCCTCTGCGTCCGCGGGTCGCTGAAAGAGGATGTGGCAGGCAGCATTTACGAGAGCCTGCGGATTTTTCTGCAGCAGTTCATTGAGCTGGTCTTTATTCTGACTTCCAGACGTGATGCGAATGCGTTCTGCGAGAGCGGTGCAGCAGCGGGCAGTTTCGGGGCTGTTGAGCAGCATGATTGCCTGGGGAGCGACGACGGTTTCGTCCCGGCGAGCACAGGAGGTGGTGGTGTCCGGAAGATCAAACACCTGAAGAAAGGGAATCGGCAGACAGCGTTTGCGGACCAGATACAGGCTGCGGACGTCGGTTTCCTCGATTGGATCCGCATACCACCCCTGCCTGCGACCGTCGTCCTTGCCTTCGATAGCTTCGAGGATGGCGGGCTGAGCTTCGAGAAGTTCGTTGGGGACAGGTGGCCAGACGGGCCGGCCTCCGGATTTTTCTTTCAGCAGTGCTGAAGTCTGCAGCAGCACATCACGGACGGTTTCGGCGTCGAGTCTCCGCAGGTTCTGACGCCAGAACAGATGATTTTCCGGATCCGGATGTGTGGCCATGGTCTGCATTCCGGGCGACGCGGATGTCTGCTGCCAGGCGGCGGATGTGAGTATCAGTCGATGCAGGGACTTGACGGACCAGCCGCTGCGGATGAATTCGATTGCCAGCCAGTCCAGCAGTGGCTGATGAACGGGCGCACTTCCGGTGATTCCGAAGTCGTTGGCTGTGGCAACCAGTCCGCGGCCGAAGTGCTGCTGCCAGATGCGGTTCACAAACACGCGCGCCGTCCAGGGATTGCCGGGACTGACAATCCAGTCAGCGAGTGCCAGCCGACGTCCTGTGGTGCCTTGCCGGGGTGCGGCGATGACTGCGGGGTGCGGATCCAGCACTGCGGGGAAGCCGGGTGGAGTTTCGTCGCCGGGGGATGCGAAGTCGCCCTGAGCGAGGATTCGCGTGGCGGGAATGGAGTCGGTGCGGTCGACGACGCCGAGGGCCTGATCGTGCGCCCGCAGTTGTGACTGCAGTTCCTGGAGTTGTTTCTGCAGCCGGCTGCGAGCATCGTGCTGCTGTTCGTCGAGTGCTTCCAGTTGTTTTTGCAGTGTCGTTCGCCGTATTTCGATGTCGGCGTTGGCTGTTTCGATGGTTCTTCGCAGGGCTGTCGGGGCGGCTGGGAGGTCATCGCGGGGCGTGGCGGAGGCAAAGAAGGCCCGCAGGCGGTAGTGGTCAGCCTGGCTGAGTGGATCGTACTTGTGGTCGTGGCATTGACAGCACGACATGGTGAGCCCGAGGAAGGCGGAGGCGGTGGTGTTCGTCAGATCTGCCTCGATTTCCGCCTGCAGCCGCGGCTGTTCCTGAAAAATGGCCGCCGTGCTGTCCCACTGGCCCAGCCGCAGGAAGCCGGTGGCTACCAGCGCGTCCACGTCGGCTGTTGTTTCCGGTTCTGTTCCCGCCAGTTCGTCCCCTGCCAGCTGTTCACGGACGAACTCACTGAACGGCTTGTCAGCATTAAACGACCGCACGACATAGTCCCGATAGCGCCATATTTCCGGGCGGAATTCATCACGTTCATAGCCGTTGGTATCAGCGTAACGGACGACGTCCAGCCAGAGTCGAGCCTGACGCTCACCGTACGCCGGCGAGGCAAGGAGGCGGTCGATGGCTTGTTCCCAGGCATCGGCAGACGTATCCGCGATGAAGTCATCAACGTCGGCAGCAGTCGGCAGCAGGCCTGTGAGGTCCAGCGCTGCGCGTCTGAGCAGTGTGCGTCGATCAGCTGGTGGAGACAACCGCAGATCATGCTTTGCCAGTTCTGTCCGAAGAATCCGGTCGATCGGATGACCGGAGTTGCCGGGGGCTTCTGCTGGCTGAGGTGGTCGGAGCGACCAGAGTGTGAGGCGATCGCCACCGAACAGCTGGTGAATGGGATTTCGGGGATCTTCGAGTGCACTGCCGATGTCCGGGGACAGGGCCGTGTGAGCATCGCCGGATTCCGGCCATGGGGCACCAGCCTGGAGCCAGCGTTTCAGCACGGTGACTTCGGATTGTGTGAGGGGCTGTTTGGGAGGCATCTGCAGTTCGGGGTCACCTGGTGTGACGGATCGCAGCAGCAGGCTGGTGCCTTCTGCGTCCGGCAGGATCAAAGCCGGACCACGACTGCCGCCGGCCTGCAACCCCGCGAGGCTGTCCACGCGAAGTTCACCCTCCTGTTGCTGCGCACCGTGACAGGACTGACACCGAGACCGCAGAATGCGGACGGCGGTGCTGGCGAGTTCCGGGGTGTTGTCGGCGGGAGCGGGCGCGGTCAGTGAAAGAACGATAATCGCCGGGCAGAGGGCCGTCAGGAACCGGCCGAGCCGGAAGCGACGCGGGGGTGTAGTGGGTGTTGACGGCGGGAGACAGTCTGTGATGGATGGTGCCATGATGGCCCTCGATTTGGGTTTGGAGGGAACTTCTATGCCGCCGGTCTGAAAAACGAGATTCTCTCTGGAAAAGAATCCCTTGGAAACTGGTTCTTGTCAGAAAAAACACAATTGTCTTTGATACTGAGGGTTTGTTTTTCCGTCCCGGCCTTCAGGCAACCATCATGACACTGAGCAGTATTGATTTCCGGACACTTCCCACCGACGCCGTTGAGAGAATCTTTGCTGTGTTCGATGAGCGTGGTGGCCGGCACTATGGGGAGAACGTGAGTGAGCTGGAGCGTGCTCTGCAGACAGCAGAATTTGCGCGTCAGTTCGGTGAATCCGATGCCGTGATTCTGGCCTGCCTGCTGCATGATTTTGGCCACATGGTGCACGATCTGGGAGAAGATGTGGCGTTGCAGGGAATGGATGCGAAGCATGAGGAGCTGGGAGCAGAGCTGCTGAGCGGGCTGTTCCCGGAAGAGATTCTGGATCCGATTCGTCAGCACGTGGCCGCCAAGCGGTATCTGTGCTGGAAGGACCCTGCTTATGCTGCGGGTCTTTCTGAATCCTCTGTTCGCAGTCTGGCGTTGCAGGGCGGGCCGATGACGGATGCAGAGGCCGCCGCGTTTGAATCGCGGCCGCATTTTGCTGCGTGCGTGAGTCTGCGCAGGTACGACGATATGGGCAAGGTTCCGCAGATGCAAACGGCGGATCTGCGGAGCTATGAGCCGCTGCTTCGGCGATTCTTAGTGCACTGAACAGAATTCGCTGCTGTTGATGTAGGCCCAGAGCATGTCTTCGGTGGTTGTCTGGATCGCGACCTGAGGCGGTACTGAACGAACGAGCGAACGGTAACGGCTGCGAAATGCTTTTTCTTCGCGTTCGGTGGGTTCGCGGTTGAGCGTTGCGAGGGCCAGACGCTGAAGCGATTCCGTGACGCTGGCAGGGTCTTTGATGGTTCGCGAGACTTCTGCGGCAGCAAGGGGGATGGCGGATTCCAGGTCGGCACCGTTCATGAGCAGCAGTGCCTGAGCGATGTTGCTTTCAAAAAGCAGTGATTCTGCGTTGTCATCGGTGCCGTGGGCCTGCACGAATTGTTCGACCCACTGACGCCGATGATCGCTGCTGGTGGCATTTTCCAGCGGTCGACCGGAGATGGAGTGGATTGCGGTGCGAACGGACTCGTAGACCTGTTCGGGCCCCATGGGGCGGGAGTAGATATGTGAGAACAGCGGGACACCGCCTTCTTCAGGATCATCGACAATGGGTTCAGTGGAGTCAGCAGGGAGTGAACTCAGTGAGAAGGCCTCTGACATGGCAATCCAGCGCATCAGCCGCTGGAGGTCATAGCCGGAATTGGCAAAGGCTGTGGTCAGCGTTTCCAGAAGTTCAGGATTGCTGGGGGGATTGTGTGGGCCGAGGTCGTCGACGGGGTTGGTGAAACCGTAACCGAAAAACATGGACCAGACGCGATTGACCATGGCGCGAGCGACGTGGTGCTGGTCTTCGGTAGCGAGGATACGGGCGAGTTCTGTGCGCCGGGAAGTGCTGTCGGCGGGAATGGTGCGCCCGGAGAATTCCGGAAGCACTGCTTTCTGTTCACCACGGCGATTTTCGTAGAAGGTCATGCCACTGTTGCTGTGACCGTCAGTTGAGGGTTTGGAGGCATCGTGCAGCGTGAGTACTGGTGGGGATGTTGTTGCTGGATCTGTGGGGAGCCTTGAGCTGACGGCGTTTTTGAAGAACGCGTTGAGTGCCCAGAAATCGCTTTGTTTGAGTTGCTGTGCGAGGGGGTGGTCGTGGCACTGCATGCAGTGCACCTGCTGACCCAGGAAGAGCCTCGCGGTGACGGCGGTCGCCGGAGTGGCCTGATCGTTCAGGTGTGCGAGCAGAAAATTGGTTTCACCCTGCTGGTCATTTCGACCTTCGGCCGCAATCAGGCGGCTGACGGTGTCAATCCACGGACGATTCTGAGCGAATTCATGGTGAAGAAAACTGAACAGGGCAGCCTGATTGACGCGGCGCGGGTTGGAACGGCCAATCAGCAGATTGGTCCATGTTGCTGCAAGATTAGAGGATTTGTCGGGTGCAGCCAGCAGTGAATCGATCAATTGAACGCGTTTGTCGGGGACGCTGCTGGAGACAAATGAACCAACTTCCTGTCGGGTGGGGATGCGTCCGGTGATGGTCACATAAACGCGGCGGATCCATTCGTAGTCGTCGGCTGCGGGAGATGGTGTGACGGCATTGTCCTGCCATGCCTGGCGAAGCAGGCTGTCGATACGAGCAACAATCTGGTGGTCGCTGAGTGGCGTTTGAATTTCAGGAGGATGCACTGAAGGCGAGGAACCGGGGGATACGTCCGGCTGTGGGGACGTTGTTGGGGCGGCTGCCGCGGGAAGGGTGCTGGCGACGGCAGGAAGCCGCAGTGGGGCAAGTCCGGCTTCGGGGATGGTGGTGGAGGCGGATAGCGGCGGAGCAGCTGCGATGGTGACGGGAGTCACAGCGGGGGCCGATGGCGGGACCGGAGTTTGTTCGGCCACCTGTTCAGCTGGCTGATGCCTCAGCGCGAGAATGCTCCAGAGGACCACAAGTACAAGGCCGGCGAGTGCAGCAGGCAGGCTGAACTGATGAACACGTGACCGAACCGTCGCGGGACGCTGAAGATACAGATCCGGATCGGAGCAGCAGGCGAGTGCGGCGGATTGCCAGGCTTCCGGGTTATTGTCCCATTCTTCATCAGGGCCGGCGGTGGGCAGCGGGGCACCGCCGCAGTCCCAGGCGAGCTGACCGTGGAGCTGCATATAGCGAACGAAAAGCGTTCGCAGGTTGTCGTCGCTGCGCAGGAGATCCTGCAGGCGACGGCACTGAGCATCAGCAAGCTCGCCCTCGCACCAGCAGCAGGCGAGGGTGAGCAGTTCGTCGGTGGTCGTCATGTAGCACCTCCGGAAGCGAGGCGACGGCGCATACATTCGAGGAGAATTCGGCGAATGCGTCCGAGTGATTGGTAGACTGAGTTGGCGGGGCGACCGAGTTGGCTGGCGACCTGATCGCCGGTGGCACCGGCAGCGTAGCGTCGCCGAATGAGGTCGCGATCCTGTTCACGGAGTTTCCCGAGGCATTCGACCAGTATTTTCCGGTCGCGTTCTGCGTCAACGGGTTCTTCTTCGATTTTGTCTGCAATGAGTTGCATGACGTCATCGTCCAGGAGCTGGACGCGGTGAAAGTTTCGGCGACGAAAGCGAAAGACTTCAAGACGTGCGATCGCTCGACACCACGCAAGAAAGTTGGATCCGGGAGTGAACTGGGACCATTTACTGAGAATCACGATATTGGCTTCCTGCAGAACTTCTTCGGCGTCTGCGGGGGAATGCACGAGTGGGAGTATGGAGAGATAGAGGGCGCGCTGCGACTGGGTGAACAGCCGTACGAAATCCTCATCCGGCCCGGACGGGGTCTTGGGGGGAGTTGGATCTGGCTGAGGACTTGCCATGTGCCCTGCCCCGAGGCGAAAAGAAAGCCCGGCCCTGCGGAGGGACCGGGCTTTCGGTGACACGGACCTTACTGCGACTGCGGTGGCAGCAGTGTCTAAGAATCAGAATCAGCCAATCAGTTCCTGGATTGGTGTACCGCCGTTGGCCAGTTTCATCGGGCGACCACGCTTTGAGGTGTGGACGGTGCTGACCGGGATACCCATGGCGTGAGCAACGGTGGCCCAGATGTCTCCTGGCAGGTAAGCCTTGCTGCCGTCGGCAATCTGCACGCCGTCCTTATCGGTGGCACCGACAGCCTGGCCGTTCTTCAGACCACCACCACCCATCATGACGGACCAGGAGGCGGCCCAGTGATCGCGGCCGACGTCCTGATTGATACGGGGGGTACGTCCGAATTCGCCCATCCACACGAGGACGGTGTTATCGAGCATTCCGCGGGCTTTGAGATCCGCAGTGATGGCGGCGATCCCTTTGTCGAGTTGCGGCAGGCGCTGATTTTTGAGGGTATCGAACACGCCGGAATGGAGGTCCCAGCCACCCATGTTGACTTCGACGAACGGAACGCCGACCTGGACAAGTCGACGGGCCATGAGCAATCCCTGGCCGAAGCCGTTGCGACCGTAGGCCTCTTTGGTTGCGTCGGATTCGGCTTCGAGTCCCAGACCGGCATCGGATTTGGCCACGTCGAAGGCAGCCATTTGTCGGGAGGTCATCAGGTTGACGGCGTTGCGGTAGACATCCTTGTGAGCCCGGGGCAGTTCGCCACGGCGGGAGTTCATGAAATTGGACTCGATTTCTTCGAGCATGGTAAGGCGGGCACCCAGTCGCTTCTTGCCTTCTTCGGAGGGTTCGTTGCGGATGCGACCTGAGCTGTCGACGACGAAGGGGGCATGGGTCATGCCGAGGAAGCCGGCCTGTCCGGACCCACCACCGACGGAGACGAAGGCGGGGATTTCGAGTGCCTTGCGGTTGCGTCCGAGTTCGTAGCTGACGACCGAGCCGAAAGTGGGGTGTACGACGGTTGGGTTGGGGACGTAGGCGGTCTGCATGTAGTACCGACCACGTCCATGATCCGCCTCACGGGTGCTCATGGAACGCACGAGGGAAAGATCACCGAAGACCTTTGCGGTCTCGGGCATGTGTTCGGAAATCTGCACTCCGGGAGCTGCGGTATTGATGGGCTTGAATTCGCCACCGTTTTTTGATTCGGGTTTGAGGTCCCAGATGTCGATGGTTGGGGGACCGCCACCCATCCACATGAGGATACAGGCCTTCTGGCTGCTTTTGAGCACATCCGCGTTGGCCTGGACGTGCGACAGGAAGTTCATCGCCGGGACGGTAGCAGCAGCGGTTGCGAGGTGCTGCATGAAGTGACGGCGATTCATGCCGTAGTGATTCCAGAGTGCCATGGGAGTCTCCCGAGAGGTTCGGTTGAAGAGAAACAGGGAAGTGAAGGAGGAGAGGATTGAAGTTTTGCTTAGTGGATAAAGACAAATTCGTTGGAGTTGAGGAGTGCCCAGAAGAGGTCCTGGTATCCCTGGAGCTTTGCCGGGCCATACTTGCCGAGGGCCTTCTGCATTTTACCCAGTTCCACCTTTGAAGGTTTGCGGCTGAGTGCTGCGAGGTAGAGGTCGCTGATTTTCTGCAGCTCGTTCCCGGGAGTGCTCATTTGTTCGAACAGGAAGCTGCCGCGTTCGACGCTGCAGGCTTTCTCGATCAGTTCGCTGTTCATCATCATCAGCGCCTGGGGAATTGTGCCGTTAAATGTTGTTGTTTCGTCGTTTTCGTCATTTTCGAAGGCCACGACGAACTGCTGCATCCAGCGGCGTCGCTGTTCTTCCTGAGCGGACCAGTTGCCATTGCCGGACTGGTGGGCATTGCTGGCAACAATCAGCGAGTCGTACATTTGTTCGGCCTGCATGGACTTGAGGTACATGTGGCTGAAGAGAGGCATTTCGCCGGCGGCGGGATCATCAATCTTGTTCTTTTCGCCGAACTGGCTGGAGAGGCCGTAGGCTTCGCTGTTGACGATCCAGCGAATCAGAGACTTAACGTCGTAGTTTGCGGCTTCGAATTCGTAGGCGAGTCGATCGAGCAGTTCGGGGTGGCTGGCGGGATTATGGGGACCCATATCGTCGACAGGCCGAGTGAAGCCGTATCCGAAGAAATGGCTCCACATCCGGTTGACCATGGCCTGTGCGAGCTGGGGGGCTGAAGCTTCGGAGGGTTGTGTGATGAGTTTGGCGAGTTCGGCGCGGCGGTCGACTTCCGGGCCGGGATCAACTTCCTGTCCCTGGAAGCGGGGGAAGGCGACCTGCATGACTCCGCTGCGTTTTTCGAAGAAGACGGGGCCGGAGAAGTCTCTCCAGACGACTTCGGAGTAGTCGTCGACCTGGCGGCCGGTTTGGGGGTCGAGCTTGCGGTGGTCTTCTTTGCCGACCTGACGGAAAAAGCTGTTAAATTCCCAGAACTGGTCCTGTTGCCACTTATTGAACGGGTGGTTGTGACACTGGGTGCACTGAACCTGAAGTCCAAGAAACAGCCGGGTGGTCATAGCTGTGAGCTGTACGCCGTCGTCGGGCATCTGCATCTGAGCAAGAATATAATTGACCGCCCCGTTTTCCTCGAAGTGACCGGAGGCCGTGACGAGGTCGACGACGATTTCGTTCCACGGACGGTTTTTGGCGAACGCTTCTCGGAAGAATTTTTCCATCCCTGTGCGGCTGATGCGCTGAGGGGTGCCGCGGCCGATGCAGTTGTTGGTCCAGATGGTGGTGAAGTTGCGGACGTAGTCTTCGTGTTCGAGCAGTGCATCAACGACGAGGGCGCGTTTGCGGGGATTTTTGTCTTCGAGGAAGGCTTTGACTTCGGAGAGGCTGGGAATGCGGCCAACGAGGTCGAGGTGGATGCGGCGAATCCATTCTTCGTCGGTTGCGGCAGCGGACGGTTCGATTTCGTTGTCTGTCCAGCCCTGGCGGATCTGCTGGTCGATGAACTGGCTGACCGGCACATCGGAGGACGCAGCGTCGGCGCCGGTTTTTCCGCTGCCGGTTCCGGCTTCGTCGGCGATTGTGGCTGAGTTGCAGGTAAGGGCGATTGCGAGCAGACCGCCGAAGATACGCAGGGAGGGCAGTTTGCAAAGCGTGGAAACGAGATTTGGCATTGCCGGTCTCCGGTTGCGGACGCTGTGGTGAGGTCGCGTGGGACTTTTGTTGATGCGAACAGCAGTCATTGGCGGACCACAGGCTGTTGTGTACTGAGGCCTGAAGGCCCGGTAGTTTAACGATTTTTGAGCCGGTGGTGTTCTTGCAAATCCGATGGAATTTTTCACATTTTTGAAAAACCGGGGCTGGATTTGGGAGGGGATCAGGGAGGGGGTGAGCGGTGGGTGGGGGAGAAACGGTGTTTTTTCAGGAAAAGGACAGTTTTTCGTCGAAGGGCAGCATGGGGCGCCCCAAAGGTGGAGCAGAATCCTTGGGTGTTGGCGGGTGGTGCAGTTGTCGCTGTCACGCGGGTTCGTGAAGGTGCGGTACGGGAGCGTTCGTTGGTCAGGCGAGTTTGGCAGGAGCTTTTCGATGAAGCTGACGTTTCTGGGTGGTGCGGGTGAGGTCACGGGGAGTCAGCATCTGCTGGAGACGGACCGGGCGCGGGTGCTCTTTGACTGTGGGCTGTTCCAGGGTGAGGAATCTGAGATGCGTGCGCGGAACGGTCGGTTCCGCTGCCGTCCGGGAAGTCTGGACGCGGTGATCTTGTCTCACGCGCACATCGATCACTGCGGGAATCTTCCGGGTCTGGTGCGTGCCGGATACGGGGGGCGAATTTTCTGTACGGGTCCGACAGCGGATATTGCGGCGTTGATGTTGCGGGACAGTGCGCGGATTCAGGAGGAGGACGCGCGGTACGCCTTGCGGAAGGGCCGGTCAGGTGGTTCAGGTGGGGGTACTGGAGGGGCGGTGGCTCGACCGCTGTACACGGAAGACGACGCATGGCGGGCGATTCGGGAGTTTGAACCGCAGGAGTTTCACACGTGGTTTGATGTGGCGGATGGGGTGCGGGCAAGGTTTCTGCACGCCGGTCACGTGCTTGGGGCGGCGATCACGGAGCTTGACGTCGAGGACGGCGATGAGCTTCGAAGGGTGGTGTTTTCCGGAGACCTTGGCCGGAGGAATCAGCCGTTGCTGGAGGATCCGGAGACAATCGAGCGCTGTGATGTGCTCATTTGTGAGAGCACTTACGGGGACCGCGTGCATCCGGAGGCGCTGGATGTGAAGGCGGCACTGAGTCGGGTTATTTGTGAAACGGCTTCGCGTGGCGGGCGAGTGATAATTCCGGCCTTCAGTCTGGGACGCACGCAGATGCTGGTGTATCTGCTCAATGAACTGCGTAATGAGGAGGCGATGTGTCGGGTGCCGGTCTTCATCGACAGTCCTCTGGCTACTCGACTCACGGAAGTTCATCGCGAACACACCGGTGACATGGACGCGGGCGTTCAGAAGTCACTGGAGACAGACAGCGACGTGTTTGATTTTCCGGGTCTGACGTATGTGCGATCTCAGGACGAGAGCATGGCGTTAAATCGTCTGGAAGGTCCGCGGGTGATTATTTCAGCGGGTGGCATGTGTTCAAACGGCCGTGTGGTGCATCATCTGAAGCATGCGGTTGCGGACGAGCGGAATACGGTGCTGATTATCGGTTTTCAGGCGGAGCACACACTGGGGCGAAGGATAGTTGAGCGTCGCCCCGACCTGCGAATACTTGGGCGGACACTGCCTCTTCGAGCCCGCGTTGAGGTGATCAACGGACTCTCAGCCCACGCGGACGCTGCGGACTTTGACTGGTGGTTCAGTGCCTTGCGGAAATCTGGCGGAGCGGGTCGGGTATTTCTTGTGCACGGCGAAGCAAAGGCAGCGCAGGCGCTGGCGAGGATCGCGGAGGACGCGGCTGATGAGGGCGTCGAGATTCCTCAGCTGGGCGATACATTTGAGGTCTGATTGAGGACGTCGCGGAGCAGGTCATCGAGCCATGCGGGGCTGGTCTGGTTCCGCAGTTCGTTCCGCAGGTCAGCGGTGGCGAAGAGGCGGACTTTTTTGACGCAGTCATCGAATTGTGTGCGGGCCATGGAGTCGACGATCGGGGAGATTTCGCGGAGAGGTCGAAAGCGACGGTCGGTGGCGGACCAGACGTCGACGCGAAATTCAACTTCGCGGTGCAGTGGAGGGGCATCGATGAGCAGGTCGAGTCGTCCGACGGGTCGTCGGAGCTTTTGCTGAAGTTCTGTGCAGATGAGTTCGGCGGAGGCGGCGAGTGCAGGGAAGCTCTTCTGTCGCAGCTGTCGATAGAGATCTTCATGATGGAAGATACTGTACTCGGCTGCTCTTTTGTACAGGCTGCGGCGGGTTCCGAAGAGACCTTCGGTGAGTCCTGAGGCGGCGGGACCTGCGGCTGCGGCTGCAGTGCGGAGGGTACGAATCAGACTGGGTTCTTCCATGCGAAACAGAGCGGCGAGATCGAGTTGCGGGAGCAGTTCGAGGAAGGCGCGGGCGAACATGGTGGTGGCGCTGCGGACGGCGTGGTGCCAGTAGACTTCTGTGAACATGACATAGCGGGCGAACACCATCATTTCTGCAGCGGTGCGACCTTTGGAGGTGATGGCGAGCCCATCGCCGGCGGCGTTGACGATCAGGGAATTCATCAACCGATGTCGATCAAAGTGCCGCCCGTAGGGCACACCGCAGTGCTGGCTGTCGCGAACGAGGTAATCCATTTTGTCGATATCGACGGGCCCGGAGAGGATTGAGCGTCGGAGTCGGCTGGAGGGTGAGGAGCTGGTACCGACGAGCACATCGAGGATTTCTGCGGTGCTGATGCCCCATTCATGGAGCAGTACCTGTCCGAGTTCGGTATCGGGTCCCAGAAATTCGGCGGCGAATGCTTCATGCGGCGGCATCTGCGGCAGCGCCATGTCTTCGATGGGGTGGCAGAAGGGCCAGTGTCCGATGTCGTGCAGCAGGGCGGCGGCGATGAGTACTTCTGCGTCGTGTTCAGAGACGATGGAGACGAAGCGTGGATCGCGTCCGAGCTGCCAGAGGTAGTGGAGGGCGTTGTGGTAAACGCCGAGAGCGTGTTCGAAGCGTGTATGGGTCGCTCCGGGATAAACGCGGGAAGCGAGGGCCAGCTGAGTCACCTGGCGAAGACGCTGAAATTCCGGGGTATCCACGAGTGCCCTCACGCGCGGCGTGAAGGGCACATCCTGTTCGACCGGGATGCGCAGGACACCGATTGAATGGCCGCTTTGGGCGAGTTCCGGGATGTGGGCGTAGGGGTGCTGCATGGAGAGATTCTGTGATGGCCGCGTGGATTTCTCAACCCACAGCACTGCTGCTATTCGGCAAACATGGCAGTGAGATCAATGTCATCATCGGCAGACGGTTTTCGGGGGCGTTTGCCGGCGGCTGGTGCTTTGGGTTGCCCTGCAGCGGCCGTTTTCGCGGATGGACCGGCTGCAGGGGGTGCTGCGGCTGGAGCAGGGGGTGCAGCGGCGACGGGCCCGGCGGCTGCGTTCGGTTTTGCAGCTGTGGTGGCACTCGGGCCCGGAGGGGCTGTTTTGCCGCCAGCGGCTTTGGCGGCGGCTTCACGGGCCAGACGTACGAGCCGGGCTTCGGCGTCGCGGATTTCGCCCACCATTTCGCTGACTTTCTGCCAGCGTTCGTCGGGATTGGCCCGCAGCCCCTTCATGATGGCGGCTGCTATCTGTTTATCGATGCCCTGAACAACGGTGGTGATCTCGACGGGTGGCTTGTTGATATGCTGAAGCACGGCGTCAATGGTGAGTGCGGCATCCCACGGGAATCGCTTCGTGTACATTTCAAAGCAGGTGACGGCGTAAGAAAAAATATCCAGCCGCTGATCGGTGGTCTGTCGTTTGATCAGTTCCGGGGCCATGTAGCTGGCGGTGCCGGTCCGGTTTCCCGGGCGACGAAATTCAGGGGTGTTGGGGACCACGAGCCCGAAGTCGATGAGCTTTGCAGACTTGTCGTCGGAGATCATGATATTTCGCGGACAGATATCCCGGTGGATCCAGTTCTGCTGATGAAAATGATTCAGGGCTTCGCCGATCTGAATCATATAGCGCAGCCGATAACGCTTCATTTCTTCATTCTGCAGGTCCACAAGCAGAGCCAGTCCGACGCCCTCAACGAACTCCATGACGAGGAACATTTCGTCTTCTGTGGTCCAGCCGAATTCAAAGGTATGGACGATGTTGGGGTGGTTGAGTGTGAGGGCGATTTCACCTTCAGAGGGTTTGTTCAGCCCTTTAAAGCGTTCTTCGAAGCGGAGCGTTTTTTCCTTGTCGAGCACCTTCAGGGCGACGGTGCGACCGGACTGCAGATCAACAGCCTTCCAGACTTTGGACATGCTGCCCTGTCCGACACGACCGATGAGATTGAATCGGCGGGAGATATCGGTTTGCGGGTGGGCGGGTTTTCTGGCGAAGAACTTTTCGAACATGACGATCTCCCCGAGTTTCCCGTGACATTCACCGGGTCAAACCCCGGATTACTGCAGGCTCCGGAGAAAAGTCAAACAAATTCCGGCCGTGCAACCGCGGGATCTCATGGAAAAACGCCTCAGACCCGGATCGGCAGCTTACTCCGGTCGGAACAAATACGCGGAAGCTCGACACGCCAGAGAGGGCTCGGCAGTCCAGAATGGCCAGAGGTGGCGACAGCCGATTGCTTCGGTCACATCGAGGTCTCGGACCTGACAGTTCCGCATACCAAGGGCTTTGCGATCTTTCTCAGTCAGCCCGACTTGTCCCAGCGCCCGCCGCGCACCGACTCGATGCCCGGGGTACAGCAGCAGAGCCGGATCGTGACGATTCTGCAGATTCAGCAGGCACTGCAGCGAACAGAGTGCCCGGTCGAAGCGTTCGCCGGGATTCAGCCAGTCATGATCGATGGCGGAGGCGGCGAAGACGGCCCGCAGCTGCTGGCAGCCACCTGTCCGATCTGCGAGACCAAAACCCTCCACGGTGCCACCTGCCAGCAAATGAGCGGCTGACGAGATGACGCGTGTCCCGTGGCTGTGTCCCAGCAGACTTACTGAGGAGTCGCGAGGCAGTTGCCGCAGCAGTTCAGCGAGATAAAAGCCGTTCCGGCTGGCACGGCGGCCGAGGATCACGACATCGACGTTGATCAGTGCGGAAGGCAGCCGCCAGCTGGGCCAGCGGAAATAAATCAGTTGAAAAGGGCGGCCTCGCGCACCATGTCGCAGCCATTGCCAGGTCCGCAGCGACTCCGGTACCACGCTTCCTGAATCCATAAAGCTCCCGTGCACCATGATGCAGACGGGAATTTGCGGGGTGAGTGATCCGAGCAGTTCATCGAGACTGGCTGCCCGCAGGCCGTGGCAGTGGTCGTAGCGGCGTACG
Source organism: uncultured Chitinophaga sp. (assembly GCA_964561125.1). GTDB lineage: Bacteria > Planctomycetota > Planctomycetia > Planctomycetales > Planctomycetaceae > SXXK01. The sequence continues at coordinate 18,073 of CAZLOQ010000048.1, forward strand.
GTGGCGCAGAACCGCGGCAGGGAATCATCGAAGGACTGAGGCGAGAACTCGGTGCTGACGATCCAGTACCCGCAGTCCACCTGTGCGGGTGCGGGTGCCGATTCGGGTGCGGGTGCCAGTGCCGGTCCCGGTGAGGGCGCCGATTCGGGTGCGGGTGCGGCAGGGTTCGCGGGCACTGCCGTGACTGGTGGTGCAGGAAACTCCACCTGCAGCTGAGCCGTGGCTGCGGGATCCCATGTCCCGGGCTCTTCCGCCGACAGCCCTGACGGACTGCAGCACGCGAGTGCAGCCAGGAGGGAGAGGACAAATCCCGTGAACCCACGACCCGGGAGAGCGGGGATATGAAGCGGAGACATATCAGCCGGATCCGAAGAAAGACACCATGTCGGAAGCCGTCCGTGAAAACTCAGGGGCCGGATCCCACCCGGCGCAGTCCGCTGCAGTCAACCCCACGCGGCACCTGTTGATCGACCTGCGTCGCTTCCAGGGGACGGTGGTAAGCTGCCGAGGGAACTTCGGCAGAAAGCGGTGTCAGGTTGAGGTGCAGGCGAGGTTCTTTGGAGGATTTTCGCGGAAAGTGCTCAGGTCTGCCGGCTTCATCGACTCTGCTGCAGCGACGACCATTTGGAGTGGAATCGGGCCTGTGACCGGCTAGAATCGATTATGCTATGAATTCCTCCGTCCCCCCGGTCCCCGCCGATCCTGGCGCGTTGACCGCGCTGCTGGCATCGCAGTCCGGATTTCCTCAGGTCCTCCAGGCCCTCTGGTCCGGAAACAGTGCTGCGATCAACGGCGCGTGGGGGGCGTCGCGCGCGCTCTGCATCAACGTGCTGGCCAGTCACACGCCGCTGAGGTGTCTGCTGGTAGTGCAGCCAACGATCCGCGATGCCGAGGACTGTGCGGCAGAGTTGTCGGGGCTGCTGCAGCCGTCGGGGCGGGTCTGCCATCTGCCGGCGTGGGAGAGCATACCCGACGGCGATGCGGCGGGGGATGTGGTCGGTGCATCGCGGCTGAGCGTGGTGCATCGCCTGACTTCGGCCGATGCGGCAACAGCTGGACTTGTGGTCGTTGCCAGCCTTCCGGCGCTGCTTCAGCCGATCCCTTCACGCGCGGTGATTGCGGCGTCCACGAGGGTGCTGCGAGTGGGCGAAGAGGTGTCCCTTGAAGAACTGAGCAGCTGGCTGCTCACACAGAAATTCGAACGCGTGACAGCGGTGGAGCTGCCGGGTGAATTCAGCATTCACGGGGGAATTCTGGACGTCTTTCCTGCGACCGAAACCGACCCTGTGCGGATGGAATTCTTCGGTGACGAAATCGAATCCATTCGTGCGTTTGATGCCGAGTCTCAGCGGCGTCTGAGAGACCTCAGCAGCCTGTCACTCACCGTGCCGCAGGTCACCGCTCCGGGCGGAGAAAAATCTGAGCGATCATTTGCGGCGGTGTTTGGTTCCGCGACGGAAAGCATCACAGATGTGCTCCCGTCCGGCACCATCGTAGTGCTCTCAGACCTGCAGCAGTCGGTGAGTGAAGGTCGGATGTATGTGCAGCGTCTGACCAGTCCTGCAGGGCTTTACAGCGTCGATTCCATCCTTGCCCGCATCACTGCGTTTCCCTCCGTCACCATTGATGCTCTGGGTGTCGACAGCTACGAGACCAGCTGTCGCCTGACGATCGAGCCACTGGAGCGATTTACGGGACATCGTCGGGATGCCATGGTGGAATTATCAGAGCTGATGGGGCCTGAGGACCGCGTCCTGCTCTGCTGCCACAATGCAGCCGAACAGCAGCGTCTGCGGGAACTGGCGGCAGAGACGGACGCAATTCATGGCACGCATCTGAGCGAGCGTGTGCAGGTGATCACGGCTACTCTGCAGCAGGGTTTTCGGCTGCCGGGCTGTCGCCTGATTGTGGTGAGTGACAGTGAGCTGTTTTCGAGGACTCCGGCGCGGCGCGTCAACGCTGCGCGGCGAGCCGATGCGCGGGCGATCGACAGTTTTCTGGATCTTCGCGACGGCGATCTGGTGGTCCATATTTCCCACGGCATCGCCCGCTACCGCGGAATGACGATGATCAGCACTGCCGGCACGCAGGAAGAGCATCTGCTGCTGGAATTCCGCGATGGTGTGATGGTCTACGTGCCTGTCTCGCTCATCCATCTGGTGCAGAAATACATCGGCCCTGCAAAGACCACTCCGGAGCTGACCAGATATGGCGGCACTTCGTGGCTGCGAAAGAAGGAACAGGTTGCCGAAGCTGTCTCTGATATGGCCTCGGACATGCTCCGGCTGCAGGCTGAGCGGGCTTCCAGACCCGGTCTGGCCTGCCGCGTCGATTCAAAGCTGCAGCAGGAGTTCGAGGAGGCGTTTCCATTTACGGAAACGGTGGATCAGCTGAGTGCCATTTCGGATTTTAAGGGCGATATGGAAAGTTCGCGGCCGATGGACCGGCTGATCTGCGGCGACGTGGGTTTCGGGAAAACCGAAGTTGCCATGCGAGCTGTATTCAAGGCTGTGGACAACGGTCGCCAGGCTGCCGTTCTCGTGTTCACCTCCGTTCTTGCGGAACATCACTTGCGCACGTTCAGCCAGCGCATGGCTGAATTCCCCGTCACCATCGAAATGCTCTCACGGTTTCGCTCCCCCGCTGAACAGAAGGAGATTCTGGAACGGGTGTCCCGGGGGCAGATTGATATTCTGATCGGCACGCATCGCCTGGTTTCAAAGGATGTGCACTTCCGCGACCTGGGACTGCTGGTGATTGACGAAGAACAGAAGTTCGGCGTGAAGGTGAAGGAGCGGCTGAAACAGCTGCGTGCCGAGGTCGATGTGCTCACACTCACCGCCACCCCCATCCCCCGGACTCTGCATATGTCGCTGCTGGGCATTCGCGACATCAGCAGTCTGACAACACCGCCACGCGACCGTCAGCCGATCGAAACCCGTGTCGGGCGGTTCGACGAAACGCTGATTCGCAGCGCCATCATCCGCGAGCTCAATCGCGGCGGTCAGGTGTACTTTGTGCATAACCGCGTCTACGACATCGAAGAACTCTCCCTGCGGCTCCAGCGGATCGTTCCGGAAGCCTCCGTCGTGATCGCTCACGGACAGATGCATGAAGATGAGCTGGAATTCGCGATGCTTGAGTTTGTGTCCGGCCGCGCAAAAATTCTGCTGGCCACAACCATTATCGAGAGTGGTCTGGACATTCCCAACGCCAACACGATGTTTATTCATCAGGCCGACATTTATGGTCTGGCCGACCTGCACCAGCTCCGCGGCCGCGTCGGTCGCGATCGCCACCGCGCCTACTGTTATCTGCTTCTGGAAGAAGGCCGGTCCATGACCACAAAGGCCTCCCGACGACTGAAGGCGATTGAAGAATACAGTGAACTGGGGGCCGGATTTCGCATCGCCATGCGGGATCTCGAAATTCGTGGTGCCGGTAATATTCTGGGCACAGAACAGAGCGGCAACATCGCCGCAGTCGGCTATGAACTCTACTGTCAGCTCCTCGAAAATGCCGTGCGCTCTGTCAAAAAAGAACCGCTCCGCTACCAAAGGCACTGCAAGGTCGAACTCCCCGTCTCCTGTTATATTCCCGACAAATACATCCCCGATCAGAAGCTCAAAATCGAGGTCTACCGCAGACTTTCTCAGTGCAACACTCTGCCGGCCCTGACGGAACTGGAGACCGAACTGCGGGATCGCTTCGGCCCCATCCCCACTCCCGCACGCCGCATGCTGCAGCTGCGCGAACTCAACCTCCGCGCACTCGCCTGGAACGTGGAAAACATCCGGCTCGAAACCGGCTATGCAGTGCTCCGCTATCGCAACACAAAACTCATCCGCATCCTCAGCCACCTGCATAAGAATCACCTCCGGGTCGTTGACCAGCACGACGCCTACTGGCCCCTTGACGCCGACGAAACTGATGGTGCTGCAGTGCTTGAGGAACTCCTGGAAACCGTCTCCATCGCTGACCCCGGCCCGCCGGCTGAAGCCGCCGCCGGCTGATTGCCCCGCACGGAATGGTGCTGCTGAGGATGCTGCAATTTCACAACGCAGTTTCCGCCTGCATGTGAAATCTGTTTGCCGGACTTCCATTCCGTCGAGCACTCTGAATCGACAGACGGGAAGGATTGTGTGTTTATCGTGGATTTGCCGGGCTGTGGAGTGCGGGCAACAGGTGTGATGCGATTTGGCATGGGTGGCGTTAGAGGTGGTGCGACCGGGGTGCAGGCACGATTTGCAGGGGACCTGTGTGCCTCGAATCGTTTGCAATTGATCTCACATGGCGTAAGAGAGGCAGTTTGGGAAGCTGCAGGTTGTTGTGTTTCTGCGTTGCGGAGAGAGCGGTGGTTGCACGTACCCGGATCTTTGGCCGTGTGTTGGCTCTGTTCGCGGCACTCGCAGTCTGTTTTTGCGTGGCCTGTTTCTACCGGCTGACGACCGATCGGCATTTTTCCCGCGTGCATGTGCGCGTACTTCCCGGAGCAACCGAGGGAGGGGGCACATTGAGCGATCCGGAGCGAGTCCGGACCGTTTTCATCTGTTCGCCGTTCGGTTCGGCGCTGCGTCTGCAGCCGGTTGCCGGTCACATGGATGACTGGAGGCACGCCGGTGCGGTCGGGCCCGTAAAGTCGGTCCTGATCTGTTCCGGGAGTCCGCTGTCGCTGCGTGCGGATGAGGTGCAGATCCGCTGCGGCGAGCACTGGTCCAGACCAAACTGGATATACAGCGGGGCTGAGCTGAGTTTGTCGGCACCCGATGAGAGGATTCGCAGGGGGCTGGAGCGAAACGGGTTTCCGCATGTTCTGGAGGTGCAGCTGAAGAATCCTCCGCAGAATCTGCTGAGTCATACACGGGGAATGCTGAACTGGCAGGGGGATCTTTCACTGCAGCTGCTGTGTCTGCTGCAGGCAGCAGTTGTGGTGTTTACCTGCCTGCAGATTGGCAGGCGGGCCTTTCGTACGGTGGATGCCGGGGATGCGGTCACCCCGGATGACAACGTCGCGTTATTCGGAGCAGCGTCGTGCACTCAGGTTTTCCTGCTGCTGCTGCTGAGCTGTCAGCTGGTTTTCTTCTTCGGTGTCTCAGCCGGACAGCGGTCGGCTCTGGAGACAGCCATCGGGCTGGTCTGTGCGCTGCTGCTGGCAACATCGGGAACGTGGCTGATACGGAGGATCGTGGGGGGGGCAAGTCGGCAGCAGCTGGTCGTTGGTGGACTGCTGCTGGTGCTGCTCACGAACGTCAGCGTCTTCTGGCTGCGGGAATCTCTTGACTGCAATCCCGATGCTGCGGCACTCAGGTGTCTGCAGGCCGGGGAGTTGCTTGCTGCGGAGGGCTGGAGGGGCCTTCCGCGTTTGTCGCAGCCGATTTCGCTTGAATCCGTTCGGCAGGCGATTGTGTTTTCGTTGCCGGCAGTCTGGGTGTTTGGCCCCGGAACTGCGTCTGTCCAGGCCGCGGGGCTCATTCTGCAGACCTGCTGCGGGCTGCTGTTTTTCCTGCTCACGAGCCGGATGGTTGGTTTACGAGGGGCTGCAGGCGGCCTGATTCTGCTGGTGTTGGTGGAACCGGAGTTTCGTCTTCTGGGTGCCACCGCGTCGCCTCGCATCGTCGAATGCTTCTGCCTTTTGCTGGTGTTTGGCACTTTTGAACTGGGGCGATCGTGGTTGGGGAAGATTGCTGCGAGTGGATGTGATTTTCCCACTCTGCGGTGGCTCGCCGGGTGCGTGCTGTTCAGCTGTGTGCTGACGCTGCTGGAGTTATCTTCATCACTGGGCTGGCTGGCCTGTATTGCTCTTCTGCCAACTGCTCTGCTGCTCAGCGTTCTGCCGGTGCGTGAGGCGCAGGCGGGAACGAAAGTTCGGTGGCCTGGAGTGCCATCCGCCGCAGTTCCCGCGGGTTTAATGCTTGCGGCGGGTTTCAGCTTGATGATTTCGAACGGAGTGGACCGCCAGATTCGGAACTATCTGCCGTCTGCGCTGATGGTTCAAACGGATGCGGATGCAGAGCTGACAGGCGTGGAGTCGGGAACAGAGGGGGCGGGCCGGAGTGTTTCAATCTGGAGAGATGACTACTTCCCGGTGATACCTGAGGCAGATCAGCAGGAATTCATCGGCCGGAAATTGCTGCAGGAGAAAGTCGCTGCGGGATCGGCACTGTTTGGCACCATGCTTCGCAAAGCGATGGTGTATGCGCGGAGTGACGGGACTATTGATGCAGATCCGGGCCAGGTGGTGCTGCCATATCCTGTATTCAGGGCGGTGTTGAAATACGGTCTGTCAAGCTGGATTGTTCTGCTGGTGCTCATGCGGCTCTGGAACCCTGAACGTCGCGGGGTTTGGCAGGCTGAGGCCTTTCCGATTTGTTTTGTGATGTGCGTGCTTGTGAAACTGCTGCTGGTGAGTGAGGCGAGGCCGGAAGACTCCTTAAACTGGCTGATGCCGATGTGCTGGAGCGCCGGGGCAGTCCTGTGTCCGCGTCCGCTGTCCGGAAGCGCTCCAGGCAGTTGGTTTGTCGGGTTGCCGCTTCAGGTCCTGCCTGGCGGTGTGTTGCTGTCTGCGGCAATTCTGCTGCACGCGGCTCTGGGCATGGTTGTGGATCGCAGCGGACGCACGTTTGCCCGGATCACCCCGGTGCAGACGCAGGGAGAAACTCCGCTGATCAAATCCGCCGCAGATATCACCCGAGTCTCCTTCACACTCCGATTTCCGGGTGGTCTGAGAACCCTGAAGGCTGGCGATCGAGTTGTGGATGAGGTGCGAGTACTTTGTGAGCGGAGTGAGATGCCGTCTTTGAAGTTTTTTCTCACAGGAGCACAGCGACAGACGCGAATCAGCACACTGAAGTGGGCGAATCTTCCGGTGAAGTACCGGATCTATATCGATGATCTGCTCTGGAAGTCCGGCCCTGTCAGTGAACTTGAACGGCCGCAGTTCTGTGAGGTGGATTCAAGCTTCTGGATCCGGCCGGGTGCTGGTATTGGCAACGCTGTCTACGTGAAACTGGAGCTTGTGTGTACGGCAGACACCAGACTGGACGCTGTCCCTGTTCGACCTGCAGTCGCCATTGAATACCCGTGGCCCGGAACAGTTGTTCGCTGAAGCTCCGGGCTCGGCATGCACACCGAAAATCACTCCCCCGTTGCTTTGTTGCTCCCGGTTCAACCGTTACAATACACTGGCGAGCCCTGTTGTCCGGCCGTTCATCTGCGTTCTGTTTTTGCAGTGTGGAGTGTGTAATGCGGTTGTCTGCATTTCTGGCTTTGGTCAGTCTGTTTCTGCCTGCTCACTCCGCAGCTGACGAGGGCATGTGGCTGTTCAACGATCTTCCCCGTCAGCTGCTGAAGCAGAAGTACGGCTTTGACGCGCCGCCGGAATGGACCGAACATCTGATGAAGTCCAGCGTGCGTTTCAACGTTGGCGGTTCCGGCTCCTTTATTTCTTCCTCCGGGTTGGTGCTCACAAATCACCACGTCGGTTCTGACACACTGGGCAAACTTTCCACGGCGGACCGCAACATACTCGAGCAGGGATATCTGGCCGCAGACTTGTCACAGGAGCTGAAAGCGCCGGATCTGGAGCTCAATCAGCTGCTGCAGATTCGCGATGTCACCTCAGAGGTTCAGGGCGCCGTGTCCGCAGAAATGAATCCGGAGCAGGCTGTGGCTGCCCGGCGGGCCGTAATCGCTCGAATCGAAAAAGCAGCTCAGGAAGCAACGGGGCTCAAATGCACGGTCACGACGCTCTATGGCGGTGGTCGTTATCACCTGTATCACTACAAGAGGTACACGGATGTGCGGCTGGTGTGGGCACCAGAGACTGCGATTGCATTTTTCGGCGGGGATGCCGACAACTTCGAATACCCCAGGTTCTGCCTCGATGCCTGCATCTTTCGTGTGTACGAACATGGCAAACCAGCCAGAATTGAGCATTTTCTGAAGTGGTCGGCCAGTGGTCCGGCGGACGGTGAAGTGGTGTTTGTGTCCGGGCATCCCGGTCGCACCAGTCGATCCTTTACGATGGATGCGCTCCGCTATCAGCGCGACGTGGCTCAGCCCGCCAGTCTCACAGGGCTGCGACGTCAGGAAATCCTGCTGCAGCAGTATTCTCTGCGGGGTCGCGAAAACGCACGCCGTGCCCGCGAATTGCTCTTCAGCGTCCAGAACTCCCGAAAAGCCCGTCTTGGCATGCTGGCGGGACTCCAGGATCCTGACGTGATGGCGGGCAAGGCTGCTGCCGAAAAGCAGCTGCTGGATCGCCTCAATTCCGACGACAGGCTCCGACCGCTCGCTGATGCCTGGTCGGCCATCTCCGGAACGACTGCCCGCCGTCGTGAGCTGCAGAACGCCGGAATATCACTCAGCTCCCGACTCTTCAACATCGCTTCGCAGCTCGTACAGATGGCAGAAGAGGACCAGAAGCCGTCAGAACAGCGTCTGCCGGAGTATTCTGATGCCGGCCGCGAGTCGCTCCTGCAGCAGCTCTATTCCCCAGCACCAATCTACCCGGACCTCGAACAGGTTCTGCTCGCCGACTCCATCTCCAGAACGCTCGAAGCACGTGGCTTTGATGATCCGCTCTGCCAGCAGATTCTTGCCGGCAAGGCTCCGGCTGATCGCGCCGCAGAACTCATTAACGGAACGGCCCTGACTGATGTGGCGGCCCGCAAATCACTCGCAGATTCAGGCATCAAAGGAATCGAAGCCAGCAAAGACCCCTTGATTCAGCTCGCCCGAATCGTGATCCCTGAACTCCGCAGGATGAGGGCTCTCACGGACGAACTTGATGAGCAGGATCGGCAGGCATACGCGAAGATCGCAGAGGCTCGTTTCGCCGTGCTGGGAACTTCCGTCTATCCCGATGCCACCTTCACGCTCCGCCTGGCCTTCGGGCCTGTCCTCAGTTACGAGCAGGGCGGAGAAACCATTCCGGCCATGACCACTCTTGGGGGCACCTTCCGGCACGAACAGGAACACGCCGGTCAAACCGACTACGTACTGCCCGAGTCCTGGAAAATGGCCCGCGAAAAGCTCAATCCGCAAACCCCGTTTAACTTCGTCTGCACTGCCGACATCATCGGCGGTAACTCCGGCAGCCCGGTCGTGAATCGAGCAGGAGAACTGGTCGGGCTCATCTTTGACGGCAATGTTCAGTCACTGTCCGGAAATTATGTCTATACAGATCGCCAGAGTCGATCCGTATCGGTGCACTCCAGTGCACTCCGGGATGCGTTGCAGGTTGTCTACGGAGCCGCCTCGCTCGTGCAGGAACTTGGTCACTGAAACTCGCAAATCAAGGCCGCGCGGGCGGAGTGATGCGTCTACAGATAACAGGGCGAAATCATGATTCAGAATGTGCTGGAATTTCTTCGTGGGCGCCAGGCGACAGCACTGGCAGAACTCTGTGAATTCCTGCGAATCCCCAGTGTCAGCGCCGACAGCGCGTTCGCGCCGCAAATGCAGACGTGCGCCGCCTGGGTTCGCCAGGCCCTCGAATCTGCCGGGCTTGAATCCACAATTTATCCCACAGCAGGGCACCCGATTGTGTATGGCCAGCGCCTGCAGGACCCCTCGCTGCCAACCGTTCTCATTTATGGACACTACGATGTGCAGCCTCCGGACCCCCTGAATCTCTGGACTACGCCTGCCTTTGAGCCGTCGATTCGGGATGGAAGACTTTATGCCCGTGGAGCAACCGACGATAAAGGTCAGCTGTTCACTCATATCAAGTCACTCGAAGCGTGGATGCAGACTGCCGGTGAACTACCGGTCAACGTGAAAGTGCTGATTGAGGGCGAAGAAGAATGCGGCGGGCTGCATCTCGAACAGTTTCTTCAAAGTCACCAGGATCTGCTCAGAGCTGACGTTGCTGTCATCAGCGACACCAGTCAGTACGGTGACGGCATTCCTGCGATCACCTGTGGTCTGCGCGGCATCGTGGCAGCGGAGGTGCGTCTGGGCGGTCCCTGCAAGGATCTGCACAGTGGTATCTACGGCGGAAGTATCGCTAATCCCGTGAACGCTCTGGCACGCATGTGCGGGGCTCTGGTGGGACCTGATGGGCGCGTTCAGATCCCTGGTTTTTACGATGATGTGCAGGACCTGACAGCGTCTGAACGGGCAGAGTACGCAGGATTGCCCTTCTCTGAGGCGGACTTCCTGCGGGAAGTCGGCAGCAGTGCTGTCTTCGGCGAGGCCGGCTGGTCCACTCTGGAACGTCGCACCGCACGCCCCACCTGCGATGTCAATGGCATCGTCGGGGGCTATACCGGTGAAGGTCCCAAGACAATCATTCCCTCGAAGGCGCTCGCTAAAATCACCTGTCGGCTTGTGCCCGCCATGAACCCCACTCGAGTCCTCGATTCTCTCGAAGCCTTCCTCAGAGCACTCTGCCCGCCCGGAATTGAATTTGAATTCCATCGGTTTCACGGTTGCGAGGCATTCGTGTTCGACCCCACAAGCGAATGGCTGGCGGCAGCAAAACGGGCTGTTCAAACCGCCTTCGGGCAGTCCCCGGTGCTGTTTCGAGAGGGGGGATCAATACCGGTTGTGCTCAGCTTCAAACAAATCCTCGGACTCGATACGCTCCTCCTCGGCTGGGGACGGAACTCCGACAATCTGCACAGTCCCGACGAACATATTCATCTCGAAGACTTCCATCGCGGCACTCTTGCCAGTGCCTGTCTGTGGGCAGAACTGGCCAAAGTAACAAGTCGTTGATGCCGAGGAACCATTCGCGTTCATTCCCTGTCTGAAACCTGCACGTGAACTGCCGGGCCGAAAAGAGCACAGCAGTCTCAGGAGAATATCAATGCTGGATCTGCAGTTTATCTGCGATCATCGGGACGAAGTTGTCGAAAACTGCCGCAAACGCGGTGTACAGGCAGATGTCGATGCCGTGCTCCGCCTGCGTCTGGAACGTAACGATCTGATCACTCGTGGTGACGAACTCAGACGGCAGCAGAAGGACATCTCCGCGCAGATTCCCCGGGCGTCGTCCACCGATCGGCCGATTCTGGTGGAGCAGGGCAGGGTGCTGCGGGATCAGGTGGCGGCAACTGACGAACTGCTGCGGGCGGTGGAACTGCGACTGCGGGATGAGCAGTCGCGGATTCCGAATATGACTCACCCGGATGCCCCTGTGGGCGGTGAAGAGGATGCCAGAGAACTTCGCGTTGTGGGTCCCAAACCCGTGTTCTCATTCCGCCCCAAAGACCATGTGGAAATTGCAGCTCACCTTGATCTGATCGACTTCGAAGCGGGGGCTCGAGTCGCAGGCTCCGGCTTCTACTTCCTCAAAAATGACGGCGTAATGCTCGAAATGGCCCTTGTGCAGTTTGCACTGTCGAAACTGCGCAAAGAAGGCTTTACGCTCTTCACCACACCCGACCTTGCACGCGATGCCGTCCTCGAAGGCATCGGCTTCAGCCCCCGCGGGAACGAAACTCAGATCTATTCCATCGCCGAAACCGATCTCAGCCTCGTCGCTACCGCAGAAATCACCCTCGGCGGAATCCAGAAAGACCAGACCCTCGACATCAGCTCACTGCCGCTCCGGTATGCAGGACTCTCACACTGCTTCCGAACCGAAGCCGGGGCGGCCGGCCGGGCAACTCGCGGAATCTACCGCGTACACCAGTTCACTAAAGTGGAGATGTTCGGGTACACAGCACCGGATGTTGCTGCCAGCAACGCACTGCACCTCGAGGTACTGCGGATTGAAGAAGAGATCTTTCAGGCCCTCGGTATTCATTACCGGGTGATCGATACCGCCTCCGGAGATCTCGGAGGACCCGCGTATCGGAAATTCGATATCGAGGCCTGGATGCCGGGGCGTGGTGATGGCGGTGAATATGGTGAAGTCACAAGCGCCTCCAACTGTACCGACTACCAGGCTCGCCGACTCAATATCCGCTGCAGAAGTCCGGAAAGGAAAGGAACCCAGTTCGCACATACGCTCAACGGGACCGCCATTTCCTGTGCCCGGGCAATCATCGCTGTGCTGGAAAACTACCAGCAGGAAGACGGAAGTGTTGTTGTCCCGGAGGTCTTGCGACCATGGGTCGGCAGGGATCGACTGACGAAGGCCTGAAAGCCCCCCGGCCGTGCTCGTAAATCAGCGGCTCCGCAGTCTGGTCATTGAGGAAAGTGAAACGCCGTACACACGCGCGAAACTCACCCCTTCCCGGCCAGGCTGGCCCAACGAGTGACATCACTTCGTGGGTCGCATGGTCAGATGGTGCGGTCAAGGGGTTGTGTTGCTGCGTCCCCCGGATTCGACAACTCCCTGCTGTCGGTTTGACAGTTCGGAAACCGACCCCGGCGTGTGCTTCTGGTTCGCTCCCATCGAAAAACTCGCAATCGTCCGGGGTTCGAAATCGGCTCCGGATGTCTCGCTGACGATTGCTGCGGCGACGGAAATCCGGGAGCAGTTCCGCAGGCGTATCACCGGGTGACTGCTACCTCGAAGTGCCACACTCTTCCAGCTCCGGTATCGGGTCTGTCGGACTGACATCCGTACCCTCCCAGTTCACCGCACCGGTGGCTGGATCATACAGCAGAATCCTCTGACTGCTCCCGGGAACCGGCGGACGACTGGATGCAGGCAGCAACCTTCGATGGTAAGCAAGGGTTGCAGTGTGGTCCGGGGCTGCAGCCAGATTGGTCCACTCGCGAGGGTCGTTACGCATGTCGTAGAGCTCCTCAGACCCGTCTGCATACCGAATGTATCGCCAGTCCCTGGTCCGCACTCCGTGATTATCATGGTTGTGAGTTGTAATGGCTGGCCAGGGCCGGGCGGTGAGGGGGTTCTGCAGCTGCGGAACAAGGCTGTGCCCCTCCTGATCGGCTGGTGGTGGAAGTCTGCAGAGCTCGGCAAGTGTCGGGTAGATGTCCAGCAGTTCAGCAGGCTCCACGCACCGACCCCCGGGGCTCACGCCGGGACCGGCGAAGATCAGCGGCACGCGTGTTGAGCGTTCCCAGAGTGAGTTCTTCCCGGTAATGAGCTTTTCGCCAAGGTGCCACCCGTGGTCTGACCAGAGCACCACAATGGTGTTGTTGGCCCACGGGCTGGCGTCCAGCGCGTCGAGAATTCTGCCAACCTGGGCATCAACAAAGGCTGTACTCGCGAGGTAGCTGCGGACGAGGTTCATCCACTGGTTCTGCTCCTGCAGAAACCTGAGTCGAGGCTCCGGAAGTTTCCAGTGCAGATACCAGCTGAATCGAGGAGTGTCCCGGCGATCCTCAGGGTCCACCGCCGGAAGCAACAACTCGGATTCGGGAAACAGCTCATACCACTTCGGACTCACGTAGCAGGGAACGTGCGGAAGAAAAAAACCAGTGCAGATGAAAAAGGGCTTTTCATGCGATTGGCCAAGCTGCTCAATCGTCCAGTCGGCCAGTTTCCAGTCGCCCTTCTTCGTGTCATCATGAGCAAAGGCACCCCAGTCCACGAGTGGGTGGCCCGACGGAGCCTTCACAAGCGGCTGAGCCGGGCGCGGGCCGATGTCGGCCGGGGGCCCGACAACGTCAAACTCATTGTCCGAATCCCGCCGACCCTGCGCGCCATGGAAGATCTTTCCGGACATCCGCACAGAATAGCCACTGCTGCGAAAATACTGTGGAAGCGTCACCGCGTCCCGCAGCACTGCTGTTTCCCGAGGACCTGGGGACAATCCGTAGATCCCCGTTGAAGAAGGCCTGCGCCCGGTGAGCAGGCTTGCCCGGGATGGGTTACACAGCGGGGACTGACAGTGCGCGTTGAGGAACAATGTTCCACGCTCCGCAAGCCGATCGATGTGGGGCGTTCGCGCTAACGGATGTCCGCCAAGGCAACCAATCCAGTCGTTCTGATCGTCGATTGCGATCATGAGAATGTTCGGAGGCCTCACAACGGCCCGCGCCTCTTCGCCCCCCACGCACACCGACGGAACGAAAAGAGTCAGAATCGCGATGCATCGCACAACGGCCATTCCACGCTCCAGCTGAATCAAACACATCCGGCATCAGGAAGAGGAAACCACGCAGGCAGAATCATAACCCTGAGCACCGAAAACTCGACCCTACAACCGCCTCTCACATCGCAGAACGAGGCCCAATCGGAGAAAAATTGATCAAAAGGGCGAAAGCAGCTCAACAAAGCACCGCCGATTCACGATAATCAGGGGGCCGAAAACTGGTGGATCGCTGAAACCAACTGAGATGGGACAAACCGTTTCACAGGTATTCCGAGAAAAAGCCAAAAACCGGCAACGAGGTACTGGACATTGAAGGAATAAAATGCCACAATGTCCGCCCCCGAATTCGGAAACAGTCTTCGGGGCGTATAGCTCAGATGGTTAGAGCGCAGCTCTGATAAAGCTGAGGTCCGTGGTTCGAGTCCACGTACGCCCACTGGATATTGCCGAACGGTCATCGTGGCAACACGCTGGCACAAGGCAGTGCGATCGAATTAAGGGGGGACGTAGCTCAACTGGGAGAGCGCTGCCCTTGCAAGGCAGAGGTTGTCGGTTCGATCCCGATCGTCTCCAATTTTCAGGTTCGATGAGCCTGAAAGACTGGTGAAGAAAAAATAAAATTCTTCACCGAGGGGTTGACAGCAAGTTCGAAGCTCGCTAAACTTCCCCGCTCGCAAGTGGTTGACCAACAACAAGTTGCGATGAAAAGTGCTGAATGATCTTTGACAATTCAATGAAGTCTAAGTGGCATCTGTAACGTTTCCGAGCGAGCGTTGAGAGCGAAAGCGATCAGTGTTCATAATCGTGAATGTACTGGCAATTGATCAACGTGGCCAGATACATAAGGGCGTGTGGGGGATGTCTTGGCGCCAAAAGGCGATGAAGGGCGTGGAAGGCTGCGATAAGCCCGGGGAAGCTGTCAAACAAGCTTTGATCCCGGGATTCCCGAATCACTGTTGCCTGAATACATAGGGCATCAGAGCGAACGTGGGGAACTGAAACATCTAAGTACCCATAGGAAAAGAAAGCAAGAGCGACTTCCCGAGTAGCGGCGAGCGAAACGGAATCAGCCCAAACCATCGGCATGTCCGGTGGGGTTGTGGGGCTCACATATGGAGTTACAAATCTGACGGCTAGAAGAAGCTTATGGAAATCTGCACCACAGAGGGTGATAGTCCCGTATTCGAAAGCTGATCAGACTCCGTGAGAAACCCCGAGTAGGACCGGTCACGTGGAACCCGGTTTGAATCCAGGAGGCCCATCTCCTAAGGCTAAGTACTCTTTGGCGACCGATAGTGAAAAAGTAGCGCGAGCGAAAGATGAAAAGAACCCCTGGAGGGGAGTTAAAAGGACCTGAAACCACACGCTTACAAGCTGTCGGAGCACATTGTTGTGTGACGGCGTGCCTTTTGCATAATGATCCGGCGAGTTACCGTCGACGGCCTGGTTAAGGCCTTCAGGGCTGAAGCCTCAGGGAAACCAAGTCTGAATAGGGCGTTTTGTCGGCGGCGGTAGACGCGAAACCCGGTGATCTACCCATGGGCAGGTTGAAGCGCGGGTAAGACTGCGTGGAGGACCGAACTCACTAATATTGAAAAATTAGGGGATGACCCGTGGGGAGGAGTAAAAGTCTAATCAAACCGGGAGATAGCTCGTTCTCTCCGAAATAACTTTAGGGTTAGCCTTGAGACACTACATCATGGGGGTAGAGCTACTGAGCTGGTTTGGGGCCCTTCCCGGGGTACCCTGCCTATCCAAACTCCGAATACCATGATGACTATCTCGGGAGTTAGTCCATGCGGGAGAAGCTGCATGGTCGAGAGGGAAACAACCCAGATCGCCTGCTAAGGTCCCCAAGATTTGCTGAGTCACAAAGGATGTCAGAATACTGTGACAGCCGGGATGTTGGCTTAGAAGCAGCCATCATTTAAAAAGTGCGTAATAGCTTACCGGTCGAGTATTTTGGCACCGATAATGAACGGGAGTAAGCAAATCACCGAAGCAGCGGGCTCGTAAGAGCGGTAGGAGAGCGTCCTGAATGCGTTGAAGCGGCACCGTAAGGGCCTGTTGGAGCGTTCAGGAGTGATTATGCCGGAATAAGTAACGATAAAGCAGGTGAGAATCCTGCTCGCCGTAAGCCTAAGGTTTCCTGGGGAAGGTAAATCCGCCCAGGGTTAGCCGGTCCCTTAGTCGAGGCCGAAAGGCGTAGACGATGGAAAGCAGGTTAATATTCCTGCGCCTATTGTGGAGGACGTTGGACGAATGATGATCGGGGCGCTGGTTGCCTCCGTGCCGCAAGGCCGAAGACCTTGATGTCGAAGTCATCTGAAGTACAACCAAGAAAAGCCCACATAATATGACCGTACTAAAACTGACACAGGTAGGCGAGGCGCGTAGCCTCAGGCGCTCGGGAGAACGCTGGTTAAGGAACTCTGCAAATTGGCCCCGTAACTTCGGGATAAGGGGTGCCATCGAAAGATGGTCTCAGCAAAGCGGCACTAGCGACTGTTTACTAAAAACACAGGTCTCTGCGAACTCGTAAGAGGAGGTATAGAGACTGACGCCTGCCCGGT
>CAZLOQ010000049.1:0-11293 GCA_964561125.1 uncultured Chitinophaga sp.
GTGGGTTAGCTGCGAACCTTCAGCTCCGACGGGGCGAGCCCGCCGGGGGCTGCGGAGGCGTTGGTGGCGTGGGTTAGCTGTGAACCTTCAGCTCCGACGGGGCAAGCCCGTCGGGGGCTGCAGTGCTCGCCGCCACGTTGGCTTGTCCCGTCTGCAGCGAGGGTTCGTTCGCCGGCTCACACGCGGGCCGGCAGGAATCCACATCAAGGCTCGGTTTCTGTTTCGCACGTGGCCGGTTTCATCGAGCCTGAAGACCTTCCCGCGCCTTTGCCTTTAAATCGTCGTGAGAATCCTGCATAGGCCAGTCCACACAAGCCAATGAAACACATCGAAGGTTCGGGAACTGCAGGCCGCCGGGTCCGAAATCCGCCCCGTAAAATCGTATCCCCACACCATCACCATAAATTCCGGTGATGAATGATGCAGCACCGCTGGTGGGATCGATGCTGTAAAGCGCCTGATTGCCGGGTGTTGCGTCGCCGTAGATATCAAACAGAGTCGTGCCGTCGGACGCAAGGACCATACTGCGGAACAGATTCGAACTGTTAAGTAATGTAAAAGTAGACGAAGAGGTGTATCCAATACTATTAAATACGCCTGTCGTGCCATTGAAGCCAGTAAGATAAAGCGTGTCGTTGTGGATGGCAAACCGTCCACCCGACCTTCCGTCGTCGGGAACGCCGTGATCTGAAGTCTGAAGGTTGGTCCATGCCCCGGTACCTGTATCAATGCTTCCGTAGTCATTGCCATCAGTGTCGATTGCGTAGGTCGTGGAATCGGATTGACGATAGTCCATTCCGTCGACAGTACGGCTCCCCATCGCTGATGCGATTGTAGTGATGGTGCCGTTAGTGTTGATTACAGAGAGCAGTACAGGCTGCTCATCGGCGTCGCCCGCGATCGTGCAGAAAGCTGACAGCGAAAGGTTCAAGGACAGATTTCTGGCGTATTGAAGCTCAATTTTTGATCGGATTTCCGTGTAAAAACCGCCGTGACATCGATTGTCCCGACAGAGAGAATGTCTGGCCCCGAACTGCTGCCGCTGAGAACATAAAGCGCGTCTGCATTTACGAAAGAGACATTGAAGACAGCGATCAGCGTCGGTAGGATGCCAGGCGTACTGAATGCCGTTTTGCGTGCACCAATGATGCCACAACGAAGAACAACCCCGCTCCGGCTAAAGAATTTCCCAAAAAAGCAATCGTGTTTCTGCAACACATGGTGGTCGCTGAATCTCACGAAACAAAGTTGGAAGATCTCTTTTGAAGTCTGCCCGAAGATGCTCTTCGATTGCAGATCCGGCCAACTCAGCGAATGTCGGGGCAAAAAGCATCTCTGCATCCCCCGGAACCCCATTCCTGCGAACCACGGTTCCCAAAAAAATCTTCGGCAAACCTTTTCCCGCGGCAGCTCAGATTTACGGAACCGGTCGCCCTGGAAAGGGGTTCCCATGCAATTTCTCCCCGATTTTTCAGCCATCTTTGAATGACCAATGCACAGGTGTCCGCATGTGCCAGTCAGGTCCGAACAACCCACCAGCACCATGACTCAAATCAATGTCGACGAAAACATCGGATCGGTCTCGCACTGGCTCAAAGAACTCAAAGCCGGTGACAGCGTCGCCGTTGAAGCCATTTGGAACCGTTACTACCAAAAGGTGGTTGAGCTCGCAGGTCGAAAAATGAAAGTTAACCCCGACCACGCCGTCGATGGGGAAGACATTGCTCAGCTGGTCATGCATCGGTTCTGTACGAATGCCGTCCAGGGGGGGTATCCCAGCCTTGATGACCGCGAGCAGCTTTGGGATCTCCTCGTGGTCTTTACCCTCAACAGAATTCGTAAGCATCTGCGCGCCTGCAATACACTCAAACGTTCCGGTCCCCGCAGCCAGGTCTTCGAGTTCAGGCAGGCCGAAGCATTGCAGGACCTGCAGACACCCGATGCGCCCACGATCATGGCAGATATGGTAGAAACCTGGCTGGCACGTCTGGATCAGGAAGATCCAGCCGGCCAGCTTAAACAGATCGCAGTCTGGTCAATGGACGGTATTTCAGGCAGCGAAATCGCAAGGATACTCAAAAAGCGAAAATCGTTTGTTCTGCAGCAGATTCGACTCATACGCCTGCTTTGGGAGGAATGCGAAACGTGAATTCCGAAGAGTCGGATGCGACCTTTATCTATGAAACGGATCATCTGACCGTCGCGCAGTGGCGAAGCGTAATGCTCGCATGTGAGGCTTACGAAAAGTGTCTGCTCGACGGCCGGAACGTCTCCCCTGCCGATTTCGCTGCCGATCATCCAGCGATTCCGAAGAACGTACTCACGCCGGAACTCGAAAAAGTCCATCAGGACCTTCACCAGGAATCCTCACCGCACGACCGAAACACCGAAGCCGACTCCCCCCGATCCGAAAGGTACCTGATTCTCGAAGAGATCCGCAGCGGTGGGATGGGCCAGGTCTTCCGCGCGTTTGATCGAGTATGCGGGCGACTCGTGGCACTCAAACGGATTCGCAGGGAACTGGCCCACGACCCTCAGATGAAGCGCCGGTTCCTTGCAGAAGTCGAACTCACCGCAGATCTGGAACACCCGGGCGTGATTCCTGTCTACGATCAGGCGGTTGATTCAGAGGGTCGTGAATTTTACGTGATGCGACTGATCCTCGGGGAAGGCACCGGAACCCTCCAGCAGGCAATCGTCCGATTCCATGCCCGGACCAGTGATCACCTGGCTCCCGGCAGCAGGCACCCTGACAGTCGGAACTGGAACTCCCGAAAACGGGCTGAATTTCGCAGGCTCATCGAATCGGTCCTGGTCATCACTGACACCGTGGCACATGCTCATAGTCGCGGCATCGTCCATCGGGACCTGAAGCCGTCAAATATCCTCGTGGGACTCTACGGCGAAACGCTCATCGCAGACTGGGGATTGGCAAAACGGATCCACACTCCGGCAACATCCGAAAACGATCAGGATAACGACGCCGGTTCCCTCAAACCCCTGCGATCAAGTGACAGCCTGTCCTGGTGGTCCTCCAATGCTCAGGGGGTCGGAACCCCGGGTTTCCGGGCCCCCGAAATGCACTCGGCCGGTTCATCCGCAAATCCTGTCGCTGCAGACATCTATTCACTCGGAGCCATTCTCGAGTGCGTGATCACAGGTTCTGTGCGACTCCATGATGACCCGGTATCCGGCAACATCAGGGCGAATGCGTCTGCATCGATCCTGCCATTGATCGCCATCGCCCGCAAAGCGATGTCAACCGAAGTCGATAATCGGTACCAGGCGGCTCAATCGATGCGAACCGATCTGAGCAACTGGCTGGCCGGAGAACCCGTGTCGGCTTATCCGGAATCATTTACTGAGCAGATCTGGAAATGGCCGGGGCGCCATCGGATGGCAGCTTCGGGGATCGCAGGTGCATTGATCATCGCTCTGATCAGCTTTGCCGGTTTTTCATGGTTCCAGGGGGAGCAAAACGAGAAACTGAATCGCGCGCTCACTACCACAACCGTGCTGCTTGAACAGAACCAGAAAGCCAGGCGGTCGATCGAGGCAGCCTCCGCCCAGCGGGAAGCCCTCGCCCTGCAGGCGATTATCGAATTTCAATCCCTGCTGACACTCAGCCCTTCTCTTCAGTCGGATCTGCAGTTCCGAACCGTGCGCGAGAAAATCCTTCAGGAGTCCAGGAGCTTCTACGAAAGCCTTGCGAAATCATTTGAGCAGTCTGAAAAAACAGACGCCTCGCTGGCACGTCTCACCGACGCCGCGCTGGCGCTGATACTCCTCGAGAATGAACTCGGCAATTTTTCTGAAGCCATTGGCATCGCCGAATCAGCATCCCAAAGGCTCCGGGAATTCGACAGACCCTCACCCCGGCTTGAATACCATCTGGGACGGGTGCTGGCTTATAAAGGGAATATTGAGACGCGTCATGGATGGAAGAAAAAAGGGCAGGACGACCAGAAACAGGCTGTACGTCACCTTGAGCCACTCCTGGATTCCGCTGAGCTTTCTGCGAAGGAGCGGATGAACGCCGCAATGTTATGGAGCCGCGCGGCATCGCCGTTCGCCATCGGAGTGGCTGCTGAAGGAGACCTGCAGTCGGCTGAAGATCTTTTGCAGAAGATCCTCGCAAAACTCAACAGCTTCGAGCCGGACACCTTTGGCAGCTCTCTGCTCAAAATACAAAGTTACGGCAATCTGGCGATGGTCCTTTACTTCTCCAAAAACAGCCAGGGGGCTCATGAAGCTCTGGATCAGGCAGAAATCTCAGCTGCAGCATGCGAAAAGCTGATGGATGGAAGTGTACCGTTTCGGGAGATCGTGGAGTTCCACGTTCTGCGGTCAACACTGGTCAGATTTAAAAGCGATTTAATGCTCACCGAGGGAACGATCGATCCAGCCATCGAAATGCAGGCTGAGTCTCTGCAGAAGCTTACAGACGCGGTGACTGCATATCCCGGTAATATCGATCTGCAGACCGCTTACGCCGGTTGTATCACAAGGCTTCAGGCGGTCCTCTTCGAACATGGCAGGTCAGCACAGGCAAACGAAATCACTGACGAGTGGCTTGAACTGGCTCAAAGAATTCATAAAGCCGACGAGAACAATCCGGACACACGGGAATTCCTGTTGCTGGCGTACCACACCAGCGGTCATTTCAGCGAAAAAACCCGGCAGATGATTCAGGCGCAGAAGTACTATCGTGAAGCATTGTTCAATGCTGAAATTATCCTCAGCAGCATTCCTCAAAACGAACGCCTGCTCGCACAGGCGCTCGAATTAAGCGTACACCTGATCCGCAGTGAACTGCTCGCAGACGATTTTCAGCTGGCGCAATCTCACTTTGAACAGGCAATTGAGTATGCGTCGAGGCTGAAGAGTCTTCCGGAGAGAAACGATCAGTACCAAAGCAGCATCAGAAGTCAGTTGCAGGCTGCTTTACGCGTCCTGCAGGAGTCGGGTTATAAAAGCAGATCAGATCAGTGGCTCAGTCGACTGCAGGAATCCAGACTCCTGCAGGAACAATAACCAACCCCGACTTAGCCGCCGATGACCACCCAACACAAACCAACTGTGCTGCTGCCAACGTATCCGCAACAGTCCCGCAGGAGGCCACGCTCTGCGTGAAGCAACCTGAACCCCCAGGAGACGCCGTCGACAGGAATTCCCCATGCGACTCTGCCGTGCCACACCCCGGCAAAACGGCTGCCTCCGGCAGCCACTGATACTTCTCTTCGCCCCAGGTCAGCAACAGTCCCAGTTTCTGCCAACCCTGTTGATGGCCGAAAACGACAAATCCCTGGGGTCTGGGGGCTGGCCCCCAGCATCACTCACTGCAGACCCCAGCAGTTCCCTGGCCGTTTTTCAATATCTTCAATATGCCGAAACTCTGAGTCCCGTCTGACCAGTACACGGATTCTGTTCCGACAGAAATCCTGCAGAACTGACGTTCAGATCGTAGCCCCTGCGGCTGCCTTTTTCTTCGACTGACGGCGACGCAGGTACCCCGCTGCCGCTGCTCCCGCAAGAAACACAGCTGAACCAGGCTCGGGAACCGGAGTCAACGCAGTTGCTCGCTGCCATTGGGAGAAATTTACGTCACCATCCCCTGGATTAGCGAAGTTACTGATCACTTGCAGCCGCGATTCAAGGTACCATCCGTCCTCCACATTCAGAGTGGGGATCGTGAATGTCGCTGTGATCCCCGTGGGCCCCAAGTTGCCCAGACCGAACGAACCCGAAAATGGGACAAATGCAGTCGGAGAACGCACCGCACCTG
Organism: uncultured Chitinophaga sp.; assembly: GCA_964561125.1. Classification (GTDB taxonomy): domain Bacteria; phylum Planctomycetota; class Planctomycetia; order Planctomycetales; family Planctomycetaceae; genus SXXK01. Next base: position 5,786 of record CAZLOQ010000049.1, read on the forward strand.
CCGCTGTATCGACGAGAAACGAAACATCTCCCATCGATGTTGTCGTGCCCGGATTGGCAAGCGAAAGGTTCGTTATGTTGAATGCGCCGGGATAAGGAGTTGTCCCGCCCCAACGAAACTGCAGTCTGGCGGCCGTATACGTCGCCGTCCCGGAAATCGTGTCATTTGCAAAGTTCGTGAAGGTGAATGTCGATGGCGAGGTTGGGTTAAACGTGCCGCCAGTTCCTGGCGAGTAAGTAAGGACGTCAGCGTGGGAAACCTGCTGCATTCCCGCAGCCATCAGGCAAGAGCCAAAACAAAGCCAGTAACGGAACATGAATGGACCCCCTGGGTGTAGACCGATTACTCAAATTGACAACATTGACGAATGCTCGAAGATATTGGGGAAACTGGAGAATGCAAGGAATTTTTGCGGAAAAGATGGCCAGAGTCGTAAGCGTCCGACGCATCGATACCCCTTTTCGGCGGGCATTGATCGAGGGCGGGGCGGGAGGGGCTCCATGGCGGAGTCTCGGTTTGGCAGTCGGCCGTTTGTCGCCCTGACGCAATGACTGCGGGTTCCGTTGCAGACTGGCGACCGTCGCCGGAATCGTCCGTCAGCTCGGACGACTGCAGCCAACTGATCCGTTCATGCCACACCTGCTCCAACCTGACCATCAGACATACCAAGGGGAATCGCGAAACCGGAGGGCGCCGATTCGAGGCTACAGATCGTGGCAGGAATGGATTGTCGGAGGCTTCGCTGGACAACGCCAGGTTCGTCGTTTCGTGAGTCCGCTCCCGGAGCGATGCAGCTCAGCGAAAACATGGATTCCTTCTGGTATTGAACGACCTGTTTGTCACTTCTGCGATTCATCCGTGTGATCCGCGCTCTCTGTGGTAAAGTGCGGTTCTGTTTTTACCACGGATCACGCGGATTTCATGGAGCGGATGTCGTCGGGGTTCATGCCGAAAAGTGCGGGCACTCGCGTCAATCGCACGCCCCTGAAGTGCGCTGCTGCACACCCAGGTGACACGGAACAGGCGGCGTTTGGCTGAGAACTGCCCTTACAGGGCGGAGCTGCCAAGGGATGACTTGACCTGGCATTTCATGCCAGGCTGATGGACCTGGCCTTACAGGCCGTAAAGACACATGCGTCAAAAGGTGCTATGAAGACGGAGCAGCTACCCTAACCTGGCGTTTTCCAGTTAGTGCGCCGTTTGAAACCGGCAGAGAGTAGAGAATGCAAGAGCCTTCCCCATAAAACTCGTGCAACCACCGATCAGCCCGCAACACGCCTTCAGGCAAACGGTGCCCTTCACCATTCACCATTGGCTGAAAGCCGGGGAAGGAGTTGCCGGGCGAGTTGCAGGGCGCCGAGGACGGGGTCAGTGACACAGGTCACTTGCGGTGTTTGTCCGGTGAGGGCAGTGATCGCGGTGGTGACGGCGTGACGATAGTCAGGTTGGTTCAGGAGCACAGCGCCGGTGCAGGCGAGGTTCAGTGGTGTGGGCAGCTGGAGTGTTGCGGCGACCGTTGCGGCCATACGGGCGAGCTGTGCTGAGGCGTGGTGGAGGATGTCGGTGGCTGCGGCGTCTTCGCGGCGGGCTGCGGCGAAGACGAGCGGTGCCAGTTCTGCGATGACCTGTCGTGGCACAACAGCACCGTAGACGCGTTCGACTATGCCGGACGGTCCGGGGATATCGAGTTCTGTGCAGACGAGTTCGGTGAGTAGTGTCGAGGGGCTGCGACCATCGGCGTGCATGGTAACGGCACGGAGTGCTGCATTGCCGATGGCGTAGGCACTGCCTTCATCGCCGAGCAGATAGCCCCAGCCTCCGGCGCGTGCCGTGCGACCGTCGGCGTTGCAGCCCCAGGCGAGGGAGCCGGTGCCGGCGATCAGGGCGACTCCTGTTCCGTCCCCGGATTCCGTGAACAGCAGCGGGACGGCATCATTCACGATCCGCAGCTGCTGAGAGAGCCGGGCAGCGGCAGCCCATTCTAGGATCTGCAGTTGTTCTGAGGTTCGATCAGCACCGGCGAGGGCGAGGCAGGCGACGGCCGCTGTGCTCCGCTTGAGTCCTGCAGATGCGAAGGCAGCGGCGACAGCGACCTCCAGATTTGCGAACGCCTGGCCGGCCCCGAGGGCGCGCAGGTTTGATGGTCCTGCAAGACCCTGCCCGAGGATTCGCAGCTGGCCGTCGAACAGTGCGATTCGGCAGTCGGTTTTTGTGCCTCCACCGTCGATGGCGAGCAGCAGTGGGGCGTCCTGAGGTTCCGGCGACGACATGCGGGGGCATCCTGCGCTACTGGTTCGGGGGCAGGAACTGCAGGAGGTCCAGATTCATGAGACCTCCTGCCTTGCCGGGGTGGGTGAAGCGGACGCACACATGATCCCGCCCGGTCTGCGGGGGGATCTGTACGATGCGTTCATAGAACTGTTCCCAGTTTCCATTGACTTCGACGGGGACTTCGGCGAGCAGTTCGCCATCGGCACCGGTGCGACGAATTTCGATGGTTCCGCCGGCGCCGGCAGAGGCGATCATGAGACGGATGCTGCCGACCTGTTCCAGCGGGACATCGCGAAACAGCAGTGTGTGTCCGTGGTTGATGGCTCCGATAAAGCGGCCACCGCTGGCGTTGCCGGAATTCAGAATCTGCGGCCCGCGAATTTCTTCGGCGAGTTCAGCTTCCACCAGCCGCTGGCGAACGAAGAGTGTGGCGGAAGAGGACAGGGGAGGTACCGGGCCGCTGCCGAGATCCGTGTAGGCGGCATCCAGGCGATAGTGGCCGGGTTTTGCTGCTTCTTCGGGGTTCACGGGGATATCACCAACGAACCCCTGAAAGACGCGGACAAGCCCGGCTGGTTCGAGGCTGTAGATCCAGCTGACCATTTCGCGGAGTTCTTCCGGAGAATGATGGGAATGGGGAATCATTGGAATCTTACCCCACACGCCGGTTGAGCCGTTGCGAACGCGCTGCACGGAGGCTTCGAGTGCTCCGTCTCTGCCGCGGTACTTTGCTGCGATTTCCAGAAGCATCGGGCCCACGCGTTTCTGATCGACGGCGTGACAGTTGAAGCAGTCACTGTTTTTCATGCGTCTGAGCCCGGCCGGGAGAGTGGCGTCGGCATCGCTGGCTGGCTGATCGGTGCGGGGGACCGGTCCGTTCACGAAGACCGCATTGACGCTGACGCGTCCCGGGCCGTCGGGATCGATCGGGCGGACGCCGTTGACATCCATTTCATGATCATCATTGGTGCCGTCTTCGGGGTCCTTGAGAAACAGTTCAAAGTGAATGGGTTGGTTGATGTCAAAGAAGTCACCGGGCTGCGGGCGGATGAAGCGCAGTTCGGCGCGCTCGTTACCCGCAAGCACAGGAACGGACGCTGAACGACTGGCGCCGGCAGCGTCGGTCACGGTGAGTTCTGCGTTCCAGACACCGGGTTGTTCGAGCGTGAATGTGATTTCGGGGGCGTCACCGACGACGCGTGCGGGGGCTGCCGGATCCGTGGCGCTGATGAGCTTCCACTGGTATGTGAGCTGATCCGCGGGATCGCGGTCGCTTGTGCCATGCGATGTGAGCCGGACTTGCAGCGGGAGGCCGCCGATGTTGTTTTCTGCCTGTACAGCGACAGTGGGGGCACGATTGCCGCGGATGTAGTCGATGCGAACGAGTCGTGCATCGGCGTTGACGCCCCACGTTTCGCCGTATTCCAGCATGTACAGCGCGCCATCGGGGCCGAAGGTCAGGTCCACCGGGCGGACAAACTTCCGGCCGGGCATGAACGGTTCAATCTTCGCCGGATTGTGCTGCTGGTCGAGGTGCACGACTTTGATCCAGTTGCGAGTCCATTCGAAGATGAACAGGCAGCGATCCCATGCCTCGGGGAATCGGGTGCTGGAATTGAGCTGCGGGTTGAAGTTGTACACGGGGCCGGCGCAGGCGGATCGTCCACCGCTGCCAAGCTCAGGAAACTCGGCGGAATCGCCATAAGGATAATACAGCATTGCGGGGACGGGCGGCGGCAGGATCTTTTCGCCGGTGTTGTTGGGAGATTCGTTGCGTGGTTCTGTGAGGCTGTACAGGGGACCGGCGATTCCGGAGGCGTAGTCGAAGTCGGCGTAGGGCTGATTGTTGGCGATGAAATAAGGCCAGCCGAAATTGCCGGCTTTTCGCGCCTGGTTGATTTCGTCGTAGCCTCGTGGTCCGCGAGGCCCGTCACCGCCCGCGTCGGGCCCCACTTCACCCCAATACACAAACCCTGTTCTGGAATCCACGGTCATCCGCCACGGATTGCGACAGCCCATGCAGTAGATCTCGGGGCGACCACGGGAACCATCGGGAGGAAACAGGTTGCCTTCGGGGATTTCAAAGGAGCCTTCGGGCGTCGGGCGGATGCGGAGAATTTTGCCGCTGTAGCTGTTGGTATTGGCGGATGATTTCTGAGCGTCCCACGGGGCGCGGTCGGGGCGCTCGTCGATGGGGGCATAGCCCTGAGAATCTCCGTGAGGGTGAGTGTTGTCGCCGGTGGCGATGAAGAGTTCGTTGCCGGGGCCGAAGTGCAGGCTGCCTGCGTGATGACAGCATTCCTTCCGCTGTTCCTCAAATTTCAGCAACAGCTTTTCGCTGGACAGATCGAGCAGGCCGTCGCGAATGGTGAATCGGCTGATGTGCTGGCCGGGGAATTCGGGGGGTGAGTATTGCAGGAAGATCCAGCCATTCCGGGCGAAGTCCGGATGCAGGGCCATGCCGATCAACCCGTTTTCCTGTTCGGTGGTAATTCGAAGTTCACCCACCCGGCGAACTTCGGTGCTGCCGGGTGAAATAGCCCGCAGGCGGCCGCCCAGCTCGATGAAGTACACTGTCCCGTCTGCTGCCACGTCAAGTTCCATGGGCTGCACAAGGCTGCGGGCGAGTTCTGTGAGTTCCAGGCGGGACTGGTCGACAGGTTCCGGTGGAGGGGCCTGGGCGTGGCAGACGAGAGCGCTGCCGGCATGGAGCCAGAGAATGACAGCGAGGCCGGGGAAGATGCGGAAGGGCCTGAGCAGGGAGTGGAGGGCTGTCATGGGATTGCGCAGCAGGAGGGGGGGATGAGGGAGCGGAAGTGCGATGCCGACAGTCTGCATTCCAGCGATTCTGCGGAGGGAAATCAACAAAAAACCGCAGACCCATGGGGACCTGCGGTGTGAGAGTTGGCGAGTGCGGAGCGAGTGCGGGCTATTTTTTGCCCTTGGCAGCAGCTTTGCCTGCACCTTTTCCGGCAGCAGCCGCAGCGGCACCTTCTTCGGCCGTTTTCTTTTTCTTCTTGCCGACGAGTGCCTTCATGACGCGGACTTTGGGGAGCCCGAACGGGCTGCGACCTGGAGCAAAACGATCTTCTTCCTGCAGGCGCGCGATGCGTTCTCCGCGAGACAACACGTTGCGGGAGCTGCTGCCGCCCCGGCGAACTTTAAGGGTTTTGTCCAGTGACACGGGAAATGCTCCGGAAAACAAATTGAGCGACTTAAGACGGATCGGGAATTGTG